>NZ_JAKKRN010000006.1:0-188333 GCF_025654245.1 Shewanella sp. SM29 | reverse complement strand
CCACCCAAGCCCTTGGCATCACTTCACTGTCAGACTACCAACAGCGCTACCGTGAAGACCCACGCTTACCCAGCAGCCCTAGTGCAACCTATTCCGCCGACTGGCAATCTTGGC
Source organism: Shewanella sp. SM29 (assembly GCF_025654245.1). NCBI lineage: Bacteria > Pseudomonadati > Pseudomonadota > Gammaproteobacteria > Alteromonadales > Shewanellaceae > Shewanella > Shewanella sp. SM29. The sequence continues at coordinate 188,219 of NZ_JAKKRN010000006.1, read as the reverse complement.
CCCAGTTTTTAGGGACAGCAGATAAGTTCTATCCCACTGTAGCCGCAGCTCAGCAGGCCACCCAAGCCCTTGGCATCACTTCACAGCCAAACTATCAACAGCGCTACCGTGAAGACCCACGCTTACCCAGCAGCCCTAATGCAACCTATTCCGCCGATTGGCAATCTTGGCCCCAGTTTTTAGGGACAGCAGATAAGTTCTATCCCACTGTAGCCGCAGCTCAGCAGGCCACCCAAGCCCTTGGCATCACTTCACAGCCAAACTACCGACAGCGCTACCGTGAAGACTCACGCTTACCCAGCCGCCCTAATGTAATCTATTCCGCCGACTGGCAATCTTGGCCCCAGTTTTTAGGGACAGCAGATAAGTTCTATCCCACTGTAGCCGCAGCTCAGCAGGCCACCCAAGCCCTTGGCATCACTTCACTGTCAGACTACCAACAGCGCTACCGTGAAGACCCACACTTACCCAGCACCCCTAATGCAACCTATTCCGCCAACTGGCAATCTTGGCCCCAGTTTTTAGGGACAGCAGATAAGTTCTATCCCACTGTAGCCGCAGCTCAGCAGGCCACCCAAGCCCTTGGCATCACTTCACTGTCAGACTACCAACAGCGCTACCGTGAAGACCCACGCTTACCCAGCCGCCCTAGTGCAACCTATTCCGCCGACTGGCAATCTTGGCCCCAGTTTTTAGGGACAGCAGATAAGTTCTATCCCACTTTAGCCGCAGCTCAGCAGGCCACCCAAGCACTTGGCATCACTTCACAGCCAAACTACCAACAGCGCTACCGTGAAGACCCACGCTTACCCAGCCGCCCTAATGCAACCTATTCCGCCGACTGGCAATCTTGGCCCCAGTTTTTAGGGACAGCAGATAAGTTCTATCCCACTGTAGCCGCAGCTCAGCAGGCCACCCAAGCCCTTGGCATCAATTCACTGTCAGACTACCAACAGCGCTACCGTGAAGACCCACGCTTACCCAGCAGCCCTAATGTAATCTATTCCGCCGACTGGCAATCCTGGACTGAATTTTTACTGTCAAATAGGATAAATACACTAAGGGAGTTAAAGGATGCATGCAAAGTGCTAGGAATCAGAGACTCTCTTCAGTACCGTCAAATCCAAAAAGACTATGCGCAACTCCCCTCGAAACCTGATAAAAAATTCAAAGACTGGATTGATTGGTATGATTTACTAGATATTCCAAAGCCATATGAGCTTAATGAGCTAGAAAAAATAGTCCGTTCTTATAAATGTACATCTCTGGCTGATTATAAAAAATTACGCAGCAAACTGAACGACCCAAAAATGCCGGCATCTCCGATTGAGTATTATGAAGGTGACGGTTGGACCAATACTTTTGATTTCTTTGGAGTCAAAAGACCGTATCAAGTACGATATTTTGAACCAGAGTGGAAGCAATGGGGTGATTTGATAACCGAGTTTTTGAAAATGGCAAAAGGAGGAGATACAAAAGTCAAAGACCTATGTGAATTTGTCCGAGAATATATAGACCCCAACAAGTTCGAAATATCTCCACTTGATTACCTGACTCGCGGCAAAACAAATATTCAGCCTATGCTTGAATTATTTGAATTAGTACCTATCACTCGTAAGAAAAAATGGCTCTTCTCAATCAATGAATTTTTAGACTGGGTCATCGTAAAATTCTTAACCATAGAAGATGAGGATACAGGTGAGGTCTCACGTATAAAGGGGGCAAAAAACCCATTTTCTCACATTAATTTTGATGGGGAGCAAATACCTGTTTCACTTAATGAAACCAATAAATTAGCATTACCTTATCAATTTGTAAAAAGCGCTCGAGAATGGATATTCCCCCAGGGAAATTTTGAAAAGATCGGTTATTCAGAACTTCATCATCTACATAAATTTTCGGCCGATTGGGTACAAGTTGATGACTCCTTAGAAATTAACCCATCAGATCCTGACTGCGTTACCAAAGTTGAAGGGGGGAAAACGTATCTTTGGCTCCCTATCTATTGGACCTATACCTATGCATTAATGCAATTACCGGCAAGAGGAAGGCAAATTGTCTACTGCGACTCAGGCGAAGCAGATCTTGAGATAGCCAACTTTCTGCAGGGAAAAGTATCTTGGGTACCAAATAGAAACAAATTGGCAGGTTTAACCGATTGCCAAAGTATGATTAACAAAACTCAAGATGGAGATTTTGGCGTTTACTACACATCCAACAAAACTAGTTTTGATGGGAGAGGTTATAAAATTCCATTTATGCCCATTGAGTTAGCGTATTGGCTAATCAAATTAAGAAAATGGCAGGAGAAATACAACCAAATTGACAACCCTACTGAGTGGCTAGATTGCACCAGAACCAATTTGAACGAACTCCAAAGGAAACAAAAGGGGCACAACTGCTTCTTATTTCGTGACTTTCAAGAAAATGAACCAGGTACATTTGCTGGAAGGTTGGCTTCTAGGCTTGCTGCTGCGTTATTTTTCTCTTCTGACGATCAACTCGTTTCTGCTACCTACTCAGGGCAAACTCACCAGGAGTGCGCATTTCAACTCAAGCAACAGCAATCAATTGCCCTTGCGCCATTTAAATCCGCCTACACACCACACGCTATGCGCGTTAGCCTGATTAATGCCTACGCTTATGAATTTGGCATGCCTATTGAAGTCATTATGAAGCTGGTCGGTCATTCTTCAATCATCATGTCTATTTACTACATGAAGAGCGATAAGACAGGAGCCAATATTCGAGAGAAAGTTACTCTTGGAGAAAAGCAGGCATTAAATAAAGCAGCAGATTCACTAAAAAGTTTTATTGAATCCCAACGAATTGAACAATGTAAGAGCCAGCTCATCGCTAACAATACTGAGTTTCTATCAACCATCGATAATGCTAGACCTGCATCGAGTTATCTTTTCAGAGACTTTGGCATATGTCCTGTTGGTGGAGGGTTTTGTAACGAGGGGGGAGCTGCTGTCGCTATGAAAGCCAATATTTATCATCCTGTTACTGCCGGCTATCTCGGGGAGCAAAACTGTATTCAGTGTAGGTTTTTTGTCACTGGCCCTGCATTTATGATGGGACTGGCTGCTGTATTTAACGAATTGTGTTTGGCAATTAATACACAATCTCAACGTTACAGTCTTTTAGAGAAAGAGCTCGACGATACTGCAACTAAGATAGACATACTCTCACATCAAATATATCAGCAGAAATCACAAAGTACTCAAACGTCTATTTTGGAAGGTGAAAAGCTTAAACTTCAATCTGAACGACGAGATCTGAACTCAGAAATTGAAGTCAAAGCAAAAAAAATGGATTTATACATGAGTGATATGAATGCCCTTCATAAACACTTATTTAACTGTCAATCTATCATTAATCAAGACTCATCATCTGAAGAATCTAAGCTACAACTGATTGTCCCTAGAGACTTTTCAGTGAATTTTGAAATAAGCGAAGTAAGCGGTTTTCAACAACTATCTGAAGTATGTGAAAACGCAGAGCTTTACCACAGTTGCACAGATGAACAAGCAGTGACAAGAAGGAGTCAAGCTCTCGATAAGATGTTGGTGAAAAACGGTATTACCCCCCATTTTTTGCATTTAAACGAAGCAGAACAACTTGTAGTGGGTAACCAAATGACTCAATTGATGCTCTCAAGGCTAAAAAGCTGGGAAAAAATCGACAGGCTTATCGATGGTGATTTGGCTTTAAATGATTTTGAAGATAGTGAACGAATTTCTAAGAACGAATTGAAACAACTTTTTATGGGGGCAACCCCTCTTAAACTGGTCGAATAATATGACTGTAATATCTCCTGAAATCGTCTTGAAACAGCTAAAATCTGAGGTTTCAGAGCGAGTACAACACTCTCTGCAAGCTATATATCAAATTTGCATAGAGCAGCAACAAAGGGGCCTGAATGAATTTAGCTATGCGACAATTGCTCGGCTTGGTCAAGGGCGAGGAGTACCTGCTGCACAAAGCATTCGAAACAAAACAGGTAAAGCCTATCGCACTTTAATTTCAAGCTTTGCCAAGCCCCCCCAAAACTCCCCAAAGAGTAACAAACCAAGCTATGGCAAAAGTTATGCTTGGATAGATGAACTTAAAGATCCAGTTGTAAAACTACAAGCAAGGATCTTGTACTCACAAAAAATTGCTGCAGAGCGGGCAGTCAATGAGATAGCTCCTATCAACCAAGTAATAGAGATCTTTGATGGAAGTTCGTCTGATATTCTCACAAAAAGGCTAACAGGCCTTGAGCGAGAGGCTCTTGAGTATCTGTTGTCTGATGAATTTAGACGGCGGAATAAATTGGAGGTAGGGCAGCATGGCAGTATAGTATATGGCAATGATAACGAGCCTTTTTTACCCGTTGCAACGATTGATGCTATAAAAAAGGCTTTACAGTACCTCTAGATAAATCTGTAGGAAGAACCTTGAAAACTAACTTGATCACCCGCGAGGGCTTCGACAAGCTAAATGCAGAACTTAACTATCTTTGGCGTGAGTACAGACCTGAAATCACGAAAAAAGTAGCATGGGCAGCGAGTCTTGGTGATCGCTCAGAGAATGCTGATTACAAGGAAAACAAGAGATTACTTAGACAAATTGATTCGCGTGTGCGCTATCTGAGAAAACGCATTGAAGCTGTGAAGATTGTTGAATATTCCCCGCAGCAAGATGGAAAAGTATTCTTCGGAGCTTGGGTACAAATCGAAAATGACGCAGGTGAAATAAAGAGCTTCCGTATAGTTGGCCCTGACGAGATCTATGGTAGAAATGACTATATTTCGATCGATGCGCCAATGGCGCGTGCTTTGCTGAAAAAAGAAGTAGATGACGAAGTTGTGGTCAGTACACCATTAGGTGAGCATACCTGGTACGTAAATTCTATTTCCTACCAAAATCCTCAAATAGAGAATGATCAATAGCAAAGTCTGTTAAAAAATGCTTCACATGAAAACCTGCAGGGTAGATTGTAAAAAATCATTACGGTATTTCACATCCCAGAAGTCAGCTCCAAGTCTAGTTGCAAGTAAATCGTACAGTAACCTTACAGGTAATCGTCAAGCGAAATCAGCGTCACTGACCTAGTTTTAGTCGATCTTAAAGCTAGGCATTATTAATATATTTGTACTTCTTCTAGGACTTTTTGAGCTAGATTTAGGAAGGAAATATAAAGGCTTGCCTCCACTTAGTACATGTTTCTCCCAGGCCAATTGCCTTCTTCGTTTTTCCTTTGCTAATTTGTCATACTCTTCACTCATACCGCTACCTACTTACAAGCTAAGATTGTTAAGTTAAATACTGAACTTGGACGATCAGTTCTTAAAATATACAATAAACATATTTTGATTTATGTTCAAGCCGTCAAAAAAATAGGAGCTTCACCCCTTGAGCTTCCTCTAAACCTACATATTAGACTTTCAGTTAGCAGGCTAATGCTAAGAGCACATTGAATTGAATTCTTATTAAGAAGGTTCATCCCAGCCTCAAAATATAGATGACTTAACGCTAGTTTAGGCAGAAAATACATGTTTTATGAAGTAATAAGTTGATTGCTGAAAACTGAGGATCTGATATGCAAGAAATTGATTTTAACGGTTCAAGTGCTACTCGGATTGGGATGAGAACTTCATTGAAAATCTTGGAAGAATGGGGCTGCAATCAGGATCAAGTTCAGGCTTTACTCACACCTCCCAAAAACTATAACGACCTTGATTTTGAACAAGTGAGTTTCAATCAAGAACAAATTGAAAGAATTAGCTATATACTGAATATTCACGCTGGTTTAAATGCACTATTCAGCAACCCTGAAAATATCTATGGGTTTATGAACTTGGTCAATCATAATCATCCCTTTAATGGCGCCAAGCCAATCGATGTCATACTAAGCAAAGAAAGTGATAATTTTCAATTAGTTACCAAACATGTAACTCAGTTGATTGTACGCTAGGTTTCGTTATTTCTTCTTTGAGTTTTTCCACATTAAAATTGAGCTATTTTGACATTAGATATTTCTGATGCGATTAAAATGTTTGTACATTTTAATCGCATTGACGCCTGAATAAAAATTTGGGGCTATGCCTTAATCTCCTTCTCCTCACCTTAAGAGTCTATTAATCAACCAATTTATAAAAAATAACCCATACATAGGGAAAATCTGCGGAAATTCGGAAAAAACCATTAACGGTCTTACACATTCAAAGTTAGTCGTCACGAAATTGGACAAAAGCTAGTTAGATTTTTTACTCTATTTAATTGGTTTCGGATTAATATTTGTAAGGCAATTATAGAACGTTATTAAAGCCGATGAACAGGTGGTCCTTCCGCCTTGCATGAATGTTCATCAAAAACTAATTTAGTCAGAGCTAGCAGCAGTCTGAGCAGTTCAAAGCTGTATAAAGTGATTAATAGCGATTAATTACACCAGAACCACCAGATAGTAACGCAGCACCAAATTGCGCATGCTGCAGTCGAAGACTGAACACTTCTACTGGATACGAATGCCGAGTTTCAGGAAATGACAAGCCCCAAAGAAATGGGGCTAGTCCGTATATTTTTAGCTGCGCCCTCTGCTGGCAACCACTACCCACATCTATTGGTCACGACAAAGAGCGAAGTACCCTTCATTTATCACCATGTATGCGATTTTGCTTGAACCAAATATTCGTCCAAGGTTTGTTGGTCTGCCGATTTAACCGTCATTCCTTTAGGGCCCGCGCCGATTACAGTAAATTGCTTAGCTGGCTCACCGTGCTGTTTAAACTCGCTCAATTCAGCAGAACTCTCTTTAAACACCCATAAGCGGCCGTCTTCAACTTCAGTAACAAAACCGGGTAAATCGAATTGACTCGCGTGGGCAACACAAGCAAATAATCCTAAACCTAGTAGTGACATTAACGCTGTTTTTTTCATAGTGATATCCTCATTTGGCGACATAGGTGTCATTTAACTGTCTTTATGTAACACCGCCAGAATACATATGAAATATGACATATATGTTAATTCAGATGTAATTTATGACATTTCTTCGCGTTTAATGCCTTTTATATCGCTCTATGTCTTGGAAGCTTAATTGAGATAAGCGCCGCTAACGCAATAAAGGCCGCCGATATCCACAGACAAGCCGCCATGCCATACACTTGATACACCCAGCCAGACAACACAGTCCCGATCAAGCGTCCCATAGCATTAGCCATGTAGTAAAAACCCACATCTAACGATACGCCATCTTCATCCGCATAACTGACGATAAGATAGCTGTGTAATGAAGAGTTGATCGCGAATAAGGCGCCAAACAGCATCAATCCCCAAATCAGTATATTCGCGGCATGGAAGTCATAACTTATCGCCAGCGCAATGCCTGCCGGCACTATGCTCAATATCGCCGCCCAACCTAAGGCGCTACGTCCATCGGGAACCTTGTTTTGGCTCGCCGACTTTGTCCCCGTCAAGCGAGGTGCAAAGCCTTGCACTATGCCATAGCCTATTACCCAGAGTGCGAGAAAACCGCCGACATACCAATGATCCCAACCAAAGGCTGAGGCCAGATAAACGGGTAAGGCCACCACAAACCACACATCCCGCGCACCAAACAAAAACATGCGTGCGGCAGAAAGCGTGTTTACCGCCGGACTCTTAGAGAAAATTTCCGTGAACTTAGGTTTGTTTTTGGCTTTACCTAAATCGCGCTGCAAACTTAACAGACTAAAAATCCACACCAGCAATAGGCCAATCGCCATACCTAACACGGCCAGCTGGAATCCAAACAGGGTCAGTAAGACGCCGCCCAAGAAGAACCCCGCGCCCTTTAGCGCATTTTTGGAGCCAGTGAGCATGGCAACCCACTTATACAGCTCACCCTGAGCATCACTAGGCACCAACAACTTGATACTGCTCTTAGCACTCATCTTATTGAGATCTTTAGCGATACCCGACAAGGCCTGCGCCGCCATCACCCAAGCAACCGTCAGCATACCGCTAGGCACAAGCAGCATGCTAAGGGCGACAATCTGCATAAATAGGCCCACATTCATGGTCTTATTTAAGCCTAAACGCGCCCCGAGCCAGCCGCCGACTAAGTTCGTTACCACCCCAAAGATTTCATAGAAGAGGAATAGCATGGCAATTTGCAGCGGGCTATAACCTAAGCCATAAAAATAGAGCACCACTAACATACGTAATGCGCCATCGGTGAGCGTGAATGCCCAATAGTTGCCTGTGACCACCAAATACTGGCGGATCTCGGGTGATATGTTAGACAAGAACCCTGTCTGCTTAGCCATAAAGCTTATGCCTTATCCATCAGACCGACCATGCGGGCCAGTTCGACGGTGCGATTGGCATAACCCCACTCGTTGTCATACCAAGCGTAGAGTTTGACCTGAGTGCCATTGATTATCATGGTCGATAGCGCATCGATAATGCTCGAACGCGGATCGGTTTTATAATCGACCGAGACTAATGGACGTTCCTCATAACCTAAAATGCCTTTTAGCGGTCCGTCTGCCGCTTCTTTTAACAGGCGATTGACTTCAGCTTCGGTCGTTTTGCGACTCACCTCGAACACGCAATCGGTTAATGAGGCGTTCGCTAATGGCACCCGCACAGCATGGCCGTTGAGCTTACCTTTGAGTTCAGGGAAAATATGGGTAATGGCCGTCGCAGAGCCTGTTGTCGTAGGGATAAGGCTTAAACCACAGGCCCGCGCCCGGCGGAGATCTTTATGCGGCGCATCTAAAATAGTTTGAGTGTTGGTAATATCATGAATGGTTGTCATGGAACCATGCACTATGCCGAGGTTTTCGTGGATCACTTTGACGATTGGCGCCAAACAGTTAGTAGTACAGGAGGCCGCAGTCACAATCGGATGAATGGCTTTGTCATAGAGTTGATGATTCACTCCCATGACAACGTTTAACACGCCCTCTTCTTTAACGGGCGCCGTGACCACAACGCGTTTAACGCCTTGATCTAAATAAGCTTGTAGCACTTCTTTGGTTTTCATCTTACCCGAGGCTTCAATCACCACATCACAGCCGGACCAATCGGTTTCGGCGATGGTTTTATTGCGTGTACAGCGAATACGCTTGCCATCGATAATGATGTCATCGCCATCGGCATTGGCTTCGTACTGCCAGCGACCATGCACAGAGTCGAATGCCAGCAAATGGGCTAAGGTCGCCGCATCCCCTGCGGGATCATTAATCTGCACAAACTCAACCTCTTCCCAGCCCCAAGCAGCACGTAATGCTAAACGTCCCATACGGCCAAAGCCATTTATCCCGATTTTGATTGTCATACCTGCATCCTTCACACTCAGTTTTATATTAGGTGTTTTATATTATTTGTTTAAGATTAAAGCGTTATCGGTTCGATATAGCCGCGTTGATGCACATTGGTTAAGGCATTAGGGCGAATGGATTGCACTTGGGTTATCACTTCTGCCAAGGAGCCTCCCGCCAGTAACAGCAAGATTGCCGCCATTAATCCTGTGCGACCGGAACCACCGCGACAATGAATGGCAATTGTGGATTGAGTTTGCATCAATGCCAGCAGTTCTGCTTTGTGCCGCGCAAACGCGAGCTCGAATGCCTCTGCGGGTGCCGCATCATCTTCTATAGGTAAATGTAACCAACGGATCCCCGCTTCATGGCAAATATCGGGCAATGATGCAACACCAAATATTTGCAATTCGGCAAGTGGCATTAAGGTTATGATGACCTCAGTTCCCGCCGCTTTAAGAGTTGCCACCGCCTCTGTCACAGGGACAGATTTAGTCCCTGGGCAAGGGGTAAAAATCAACCTAGCACCACTCTCTAGCGGCAAAATATCAAATGGATGTGACATTTAAGTGTTACCCCACTAACCAAGATTCAATCATGGCTCTATGGGGAATGGAGCCCCAATGCACTAGCTTCTCATCAATCACCACAGCGGGTGTACTCATCACCTTATAGCCCATGATGACTTCTGGATTGGTTTCCTTTACCAGAGCAATACTGATGCCCTTCTCGTTGGCGATGGCGGTAATAATCTCAGCGGTTTTTGTGCATTTGGCACATCCACTGCCTAATACTTTGATGTTTAGCATTTTTATAATTCTCACAGAACGGGACCTATAGCGTTAAAGATCCAACCGATTAAGGTGAATGAAATCAATAAAATGGCAAAAACGATGGCCAGCAAACGCCATTGCATTACCTGCTTGAGCAAAATGAACTCAGGAAAACTGGCGGCAACCGTTGCCATACAAAATGCCAATGTTGTCCCTACGGGCAAGCCATTAGTGATAAGGCTCTCCATGATAGGGATAACCCCTGTGGCATTGGAATACAGAGGAATACCAATCAATACCGCCGCAGGAACAGACCACCATTGACCATCGCCTAAGTGGGCTTCGATCCAACCGTCAGGTACAAATCCATGGAGTGCGGCGCCAAGCCCAACCCCAATAATGACCCATTTCCACACTCGGCCAAAAATCTCTAGGGTCTCGCCTTTTGCAAATTCATGTCGCTCGGTTAACGTCATGGATGTTGATGTCATACCCTCGCTATTATCGTGACTTGCTTGTGCTTGACCTTGCTCGAGTGCTTTGGCGGCAAAGGACTGCAGCCAACGCTCAGCGCGGATCGTGTCCAAAAATGCCCCCGCCAACATACCCACTGACATGCCGACCAGCACGTATATCACAGTAAACTTCCAGCCCAACAGACTCACAAGCAACAGAACGGCGACTTCATTAATTAACGGCGAAGTGATCAGAAATGCCATAGTGATCCCAACGGGGATCCCCGCCGAGGTGAAACCTAAAAAAACCGGAATGCTCGAACATGAGCAGAATGGAGTAACAGCACCAAAACCCGATCCCATAAAGTAACCGACAAAACGATTTTTTCCCGCCAAGTAATCCCGAACGCGCTCGACATTGAGCGAGGCCCGCACCAAAGCGATGCCATAAATCATCAGCAACAGGAGCGCAAAAATCTTAGTGGTATCTTCAATAAAAAAATGGATAGCGTCAGCGAGTTTAGTATTGGGATCTAAACCCATTACCCCAAAGGTTAGCCAGCTCGCTAAATCGGAAAATAGTTGCAGCATAATCAAACTTCCTTGGTATACATGAAAGCGATGAAGCAAAAGGATATTGCTATTTTAATTAGTTGAATAAACACCAATTAAATACAAACCATTTATCTTTGAATAAGTGGAACTTGACTCGCAATTGATTGTAATGATGCTTTTTGAGCTTCTATACCTGCCGAAAGCGGCAACGAGATTAATGCCTTTATACGATTTTCAAGTGTTTCTATGACATAGCTAAATTGCTCATCTATATCGGGGGCGTCGATTGATGTTGGGTCGGGTAAACCCCAATGTAATTTAAGTGTTTGACCTAACCACAAAGGACAGGTTTCTCCTGCAGCATTATCACAAACAGTGATCACTAAGTCAGGAGTGAAATCCGCCATCATATCCCAGCTTTTGCTACAGAGCCCTTCGGTAACATAGCCTCTGTGTGCTAGTTGCAATAGAGTTTGAGGATGAACGACACCGGCAGGTTCACTTCCGGCACTGGCAAATTGCCATTGATCAATAGTAGTCAAAGCTTGCTTAGCGACGAGATCTCGACCTATAGCTTCAGCTAGGATGCTGCGACAGGCATTATGGGTACATAGAAAGAGCACTTTTATAGCTGGTGCCATATCAACCTCTAGCGATTTAACATATGAAATTTCATATGTTTTCGATTAAATTTTTTATTTATTTGTTACGAACAATCTTTAACAACAGGCTCTAGCGCGCTCGGGGCGACCACCCATCTTGCACAGATTGCGCATATTTTCTTCAAGGAATACCGGATTTTGGCTGGTAACCTCACTCAACACTGACTTACCCCATTCTGGTAAATCATTACTGATACTATAGAAAATCCACTGTCCCTGACGACGGTCGATTAATAAACCACATTTACGCAACTGAGCTAGATGTCGCGAAATCTTAGGCTGGATCTCTTGCAATGCCTCGGTTAATTCACAAACACAAAGTTCGCCTTCATGCTGGATCAACATCAAACAACGCAAGCGAGTTTCATCGGCTAAACATTTGAAAAACTGGGTAGGATTAATCATTGATGTCCTTCGACTGTACTAATACAAACATTTTAATCCTTTCGTTCAACTCTCTAAAGGTTTGTTCAAACCCACGAGTGCCCGATTCGATTCTGGGATCGGGATAATCCCATGCAATAAGCTTATCTGCCAAGGGGAAACTCTGACACTCTTGCGTTGATTTTTCACAGAGACTGATCACAAAGTCAAAGGATTGCCCACTAAACTCACTGACAGACTTCGAACGTAACTCACTCGTATCCAAATTATTTTTCTGCAAAAGCGCAAGAGTTCGCTCATCTATGGGCTCAGGCTGCGTACCCGCACTAAACACATCAAACTGCCCTTGGGCCTGGTGTCTTAATAAGGCCTCTGCGAGTTGTGAACGCGCAGAGTTACCAACACAGAGAAAAAGTACACGTTTTTTCATGGGAATGAGTCCTGATGAAAGAGAACATCACTATATACGATTTACCATATATGTAAATATCCACATGTAATAATTTACTGTTCATTTAACAAAATTGTTCACTGAGCACTACAACATTGATCTTGTAAAAAATGCACTAATCCTTGTAATAATTCATAGTCAGGTACGCAGTACAGCACCCTTCCCTCGCGCCGTTGGGAAATCACTCCCGCAGACACAAGGGCACTAATATGGTGTGAGAGAGTAGAACCAGGGATCTGTAACTCGTCTTGTAACTGCCCCACCGCAACGCCAGCATATCCGCCCTTGACCAGTAATCGAAATAGGGCGAGACGCGTCGGATGGCCCAGTTCTTTTAATACTTTAGCAGCATTCTCTATATTCATATCGGCCTCATTTCGTTAACTAATTCGATAATACCAGAAATATCCTTACCCTAGCGACCTCAAAATCGACCACTCATAAACAATCAAAAGCAGGGTGTCATGTGTTTAAGCATCACATGTGTTTAAGCATCAATAGGTATACCAAATATTTCCATTATTCTAGAAATAATATATTGAAAACACTTCGCCCAAATACTATTATTCTAGAATATTCGAAACTTTAAGTTGAAGAGGTAAAAAAATGAGTCCTGAAATGATTCTTATGATGAAAGAAACGGCAAGCATGTTCGCTTTTCTTGCCGTTGAGCTTACCCTACTATTTCTTGTCATAAGCTACCTAGTAGGTATTTTACAAGAATTTATCACCCCTCAAAAAATACAAGCGATGCTAAGCTCACGCAATGGCAGAGGTTATGTCATTGCTGCACTACTTGGGTCAATTACCCCGTTTTGCTCTTGTTCTACCATTCCCTTTTTGAAAGGCTTACTCAGGGCTCGTGCCGGTTTTGGCCCTATGATGGTATTCCTGTTTGCCAGTCCATTACTGAATCCGATTATTATCGGACTATTTGTTGTCACCTTTGGCTTAAAAGTAGCACTTTTTTATTTTGTAGTAGCAATGGGAGTCTCTGTCATTGCAGGCTTTATACTTGAAAAGCTGGGGTTTGAAAGGTATGTCCGTAAAGAAGCTTATACTCAGGAAGACACTGTCACTTCATGTTGTGACACTAAACCTTCCTCCTTTGCCAGTACCTGTTGCGAAACTAAATCGACAGCAGTTGCGAACTCATGTTGCGATACTAAACCAGTAACGACTACTGATATAGCACCAAAAAGTAAGCCTCAGAGCCGTTGGATAAGAGTTTGGCACTCTACTTGGAAGGACTTCAAACAAGTACTACCTTATCTATTTGTGGGCATTCTGTTGGGGTCAATGATCTACGGTTTTATTCCTACAGATTTAATCGTTAAATATGCCGGTGAAGCAAAATGGTACGCTATTCCTGTGGCGGCTTTAATTGGTATTCCACTTTATATTCGCGCCGAAGCAGTAATCCCTCTCAGCGCCGCATTAGTGCAAAAAGGGATGGCGATGGGTTCTGTAATGGCCTTAATTATCGGCAGTGCAGGAGCGAGTTTAACAGAAGTCATTTTACTAAAATCCCTCTTTAAAAATCAGATGATTATTGCATTTTTAGCGGTAATTTTAAGTATGGCAATGACTGCCGGATTTCTTTATAGCTATGTATTTAGTTAACACACAAAATAATGTTCTAACTCGATATGGCACTCACCGCATGCTCCTAAAGTGAGTGCCATAGGGCCTTTACGCCCCAAGATTAAATCATCTAAAACGTAAACTTATAAAATACTGGTATTGCGAATAAATTCGCCTCGCTTAAGAGAAGCACAATGAATTCACCTATTAGTCTAAAAGCCAAAGATGATGCAATAGAATGGGCGCTAACCCATGGCATGGCGTTTAAAGAAACCCAATATTCTGCCCGCCACGCGCCATTTACCTTAACGCCGAGTTTAATCAGTCGAGGTCACTATCAATACTTAAAAGATTCTGTGCATTTACTCGGTAAACTTATTCATTCTATATCAGAAGAACATGCCTTCTTATACGATGCGATTCAACCTATTACGGCTAGCGATCCCTTTTTTGCCGCCTTGCTTGGTATGCACCAGCAAGTACATTGCTCGCAGACTCCAGCGCAGAGAATGCCATTGCTCATTATGCGTAGTGACTTCATGGACGATAACGACTTAGGGCCAAAACTAGTGGAGTTTAATGGCATTGCGGCTGGTATGGGGCCCTTTGGTCAGAGAGTGCATCAACTCCACCATTATTTGCAGCAATGGCATCAACTGCCTATAGGTGAACTTGTTGATAATCATGCCATTGAACAATTATCCGCAGGCATAGCTAAAGCAACCTTTAAGATAAAACAGGAATTTGAAGATGCGGGGCCAGCAAGATTTTTGATGATAGTGCAAGAAAATGAAGACAATGTGTTTGACCAACATTTACTCGAACTCGCGTTACAACAACAAAAGATACAAACAATTCGCAGAACCTTTAGTGAACTACAAGAACAAGTTACCACAGGCGAAAAACATAGACTGATACTCGAAGGCATTGGCACTATTGATACCGTTTATCTGCGAGCGGGTTATCAATATGCAGATTATGAATCCGTTGACATCAATGGCAACAAGGACTGCCAAGCCCTGATGGCGATCCGTGTATTGATTGAAAAACATCGCGTTGCCATCAATGCCACCGTAGGACAACAACTGGCAACCAGTAAGCGGATGCAGATGCTGCTCTCGTCTATGGATGAAATGTCCTTGACTCAGTTTGGTTTAACGCTGCAACAAGCCAAAATGGTCAAATCCCTCCTCGGCGAGATGCGCTCCGTTACCCCAGAGAGTATCCAATTAGTCGAAGCATCCCCAATAGACACTTGGGTGCTAAAAAATCAAGGTGAAGGCGGTGGCAATTGCCTGTTTGGTGCCGATATTTCACATGAATTAGCCGAGTTAGAACCCGCGCAATACCAAGCATGGTCGCTGATGCGCCGCTTACACCCTAGGCCGAGAGCAACACCAACCTTAGTAGTGCGTGACGGCGAAATAGAAACCATAAATGACATGATCCCTGAAATAGGCATGTTCACCGTCCACATTGATGGCGAGCCTGTGATGGAGGATAGCTCTAATAGCGACAGCCCCGGTTATTCGGGATATTTAGTTCGCAGCAAATCAGCCATGGTGACTGAGGGTGGAGTTCACAGCGGCCAAGGGGTATTAGATTCGCTGATGTTTAGCGATTAACAGGGCGCGTATAAAGTAAAAAGCCACAGAATCTCATCTGTGGCTTTAACTAACAAATTAACCTATATGATTAATAAGCGGTTTTAACACCAAAACTACGAATATAAAATACCCTTGGTCCCGTTCCCGCTTCAGGTTTCAACTGCATAGGTTTATGCAATTTAATCAACTGGGATACCTTGCTCTGCGGATCATCTAAATCACCAATCACCCGCGCTTCAGATGGACAAGCATCAACACAGGCAGGATTCAACCCCTTATCAAGCCTATGATCACAGAAAGTACATTTCTCTGTAGTGCGTCTTGGTCGTGTAACAGGGTAAGTATCACCCCGCTCAGGGTTTTCATTGGGTGATGCAGTAGCCCCCGTGCGTTTGAGCAGCATCAGTGGTGATACAGTACCGTTAGCCACTAACTCAGAGTCATCTTGCCACCGACGGTGCGGTGTTGCCGCATTAAAACTAATCACGCCGTATGGGCAAGCATTCATACACTTCTTGCAACCAATACATTCATCATTGTTTTGCAGCGTTAAGCCGCGCTTATCTTTGTGCATAGCCCCTGTCGGGCAGACTTTTACACAAGGTGCATCATCACAATGATTACATAAGGTCGGTATATAAGTGTATTTTACATCAGGAAAAATCCCCTCAGTGGTGGCAATATGATGCGACCAATGAATACCGTCGTTCGTGTTGTTCTCTGTTTTACAGGCTAAGCTACAGCCACCACACCCTACACATTTTTGTAGGTCAATCACCATTCCTAATCTCATAGTGGGTTACCTCACACTTTCTCAACACGAACACGGATATGACCATAGAATGCCGACGCGCCACTTAAGCGATCGTATCTATCTGCAATCAAGTCATTATTTGAGCCACCTCTTGGGGTTATGCCAAATTTGGTACTGGCGTAACGTCCATAGGCCCAATGCCCTTGGCCAAAACACTTAGCCACAGTGCCAGGACGGACACCTTCCCACAGCTTCGCCTTACAGGTCAGCGTACCCACAGGGCTGGTAATGCGGATTTCATCACCGTCTTTGAGGCCAAATTTCTTGCCGTCTATCGGGTTGAATTTAGCCACATCTTCATTCGCCACATCACCAGGGTCGACATCTTTAAACTCGTAGTACCAAGGACTATTTGCAGTTCGACCTTCTTTGTTTAGACGTGACTTTTGATCCACGAGTAACAGCGGAAACTCGGCTTCATCACCAAATCGATAGGGTTCTTCATAATGGGGAATAAATACCAATTGACCACGAGCTTGGTAGTCACAAGCTTTCATTACCTCATCTATGCTGACTTTGTGTTTATCAGCATGTTCTTGCAACGCTTTTTCCAAGGTCTTACTGTAAAACTCAAATTTAGTGGTTTCAGTTTTGAACTTACCCCAGCGAGACTCAAGCTTATAAGGAGAGCTATTCCACACCCCTTTTTGCACGAACTCATCCCATGAATTGAGCTTATCACCGTATTTAGACGCATCTTCTTTCCACAGCGGCGCAGTCAAGAATCTGACCATCAACTTCGCAAACTCTGCTTCATCCGCAGCAGGTTTACCTGTTTCAGGGTCGACAATTTGTTCATTGATATAACGCCATGGTGCATCAAATCCTTTATCAGCCAGCTTTTTAGCTAACATGTAAGGGATTTCAGATTCATCGATACGGGTATCCCATAGACGTTTAATCGAGGGTTGTTGAATTGAAACCTGTGCAACACCATTACCGATAGAATCCAGCACACCCCATTTTTCAAACATATGGTGGCTAGAAGGTAATAACACATCAGCAAACCAACTGAATTCGGACACGTTGGTAGTCACATGGGCCATGAAGTCGACTTTGCTTAAGGCTTCATCCCAACGTTTCCCTTCAGGATTGGAAAAGTTGAAGTTATTAAAATAAGCTAAAATCACTTTAATTTCGTAAGGATCAGCAGCGAGCATGCCATTAGGGACGTTACCCGTGATCACCCCACTTCCAGGCTTACCTTTAGCAATGGCAGGGAATGCTAAACGACCACGTTGGTCAATTTTTTCTTTTTTGACACCTTTAGCAGCAATCTCATCCATATAGGCTTTTGCCTCTGGATATTCTTTCAGGAGTGGCGTTTTGTTACCTGGGAATAACCCCCCTTTACTATCGATACCACCAAATAAGCCATTTAAGGCATGGCAAGAAATCGAAGTATATGTTCCTCGGGCTTGCATCACTGCGCCACGGGAAGTCCATACTTGCACCGCAGGTGCCGCCGCACCCATATCTTTAGCAATGGCAATAATGGTTTTAGGGTCTATACCAGTAATCTTGCTCGCCCATTCTGGCGTATAGTCTTTAAGAGCTTGGTTCCACCACTCCACTAAACCGTAGGTATGGGTTTCTTTAAAGCTCTCGATACTGACGGTTTTACCCGCTTTAAACAGGTTTTTACCCTCAATAAAATCACCAACAAAGGGCTTATGCCATACACCTTCAACCAAGGCGACATGGGCAATGGCTAGGGCCAGCACACTGTCTTGACCAGGTTCAATCGGGATCCATTTATGGGCTTTCGCCGCCGAAGCAGAAAGCCTTGGGTCGACTACGACGACTGTAGCCTGATCGAGGGAATCACCCCATGTCTGCGAATAAAACGAGACTTGACGGTTACTCGCAATGGGATCGGCGCCAAATGACAAAATAAATTTAGCATTTTTGATATCGTACTGGTTATATCCCCAGTTACCATCTAGATAATACGGTCCCATTTTATGGGCTTCAGCACACACTGAACTATGTGAAATATTATTGGGAGAACCAATCAAATTGGTCATCTTTTTATAAAGCAAATCAGTGATATGTGAATATCGACCGCGAAGGAGCGCGTATTTATGGGGCTCATTAGCTTCGCGTAAAGCAATGATTTTATCCGCTAACATATCCAGCGCTTTATCCCAAGTAATAGGGACAAATTGAGGATCCTGATCGCGGCCCTTTTTAGGGTTAGTTCGCATCATTGGTGTACGCAATCTATCGGGATCGTACACTTGCTCTAAGCTTAGGTGCTGACGAGGGCAACTGGACATACCGTGGACGCCAGAGTTTGGATTACCCCTCACTTTCAATGCACGGCCATCCATCACATAAATCTGTTTAGCACACCATGAAGTACAGCCTTGGCAGGTCGTCGCTAACCACTCTCCGGTGCCAGTTCTACGCAAAGGCGCAGGTAATTCGGCGGCAATACCTTCTAGGATAGGGGTAAAGGATAAAGCTCCGCCAATCCCAGTGAGTACAGTACCTGCCGCAGTTGACTTGAGCAGCTGGCGCCGTCCCAAGTTGAATTGATTCTCTTTCTTCATTTTCCACACTCCTAATAAGGGTATGGAATTTAATATATATCTTTTGGGGTATATAACTGCGATTTAGATCAATTTACAAACATCTACACTTTACTGAAATTTACAATTGTGAAACCAAGTTGAAAATATCAAGAACTGTGACTTAGAACCGTAAACTGAAGTTATGTCACATTTTTCTGATATACCAAGGTGCTCAATATTCGAATTTGTGGATTTTAGCAGTGAATATCTTTTGAGTGTTTGACTCCATTTTTTTCAAGCGTATAGTATATATGAAAATCCATATATGCATTTTAAGTGGTTTTTAGGGCACCAACACCCACTTTTATTGCCTTCGCTTTCAAACCTGAATCCATTTTATGGGGAAAAAGTTATGACTCAATTTTCGATATTCGATCCCGCTTTATGTTGCAGCTCTGGCGTGTGTGGCACTGACGTTGACCAAGCACTCGTCACCTTTGCCGCCGATTGCCAATGGTTAAAACAACAAGGCATTACAGTAGATCGCTTTAATTTATCCCAACAGCCCATGGCCTTTGCCGAAAACGCCCTTGTCAGACGCTTTTTAGAAACATCTGGTACAGAATCCCTACCGCTTATTCTCTTAAATGGTGAAATGATATTAGCGGGCCGTTATCCAAGTCGGCAGGAACTTTCCCGTTGGGCGAAGATCGATATCGCAGAACCTGCGAAAAATATCGCTCCTTGTTGCAGTGGCAAAACCTCTTGCTGTTAGTCAACTCACGTTTGGAAACACCAAGGATAATCTAATGAAATTTATTCAGAATCCGCCCGCATTCCTCTTCTTTACCGGTAAAGGCGGTGTCGGTAAAACATCGCTATCCTGCGCGACAGCAATTACCTTAGCTGACAGTGGTAAGCGGGTGTTGTTGGTCAGTACCGATCCCGCATCCAATGTAGGCCAAGTTTTCGGACAAACCATCGGTAATAAACTCACGCCAATAGACAGCGTTGCGGGACTAACGGCACTGGAAATTGATCCTCAAGCAGCTGCAGAGCAATACCGCGCCCGTATTGTGGATCCCGTCAAAGGCCTATTACCGCCAGATGTAGTTCGCAGTATTGAAGAACAACTCTCTGGTGCCTGTACCACTGAAATTGCCGCCTTCGATGAATTCACCGGTTTGTTAACCGATGCATCGCTACTGCAAGATTTCGATCATATTATTTTTGATACCGCACCAACGGGGCATACGATTAGGCTGTTACAACTCCCAGGGGCTTGGAGCAGCTTTATAGAGACTAACCCCGAGGGCGCTTCCTGTCTTGGCCCATTAGCGGGCCTCGAAAAACAGGCGGAACGCTACTCGCAAGCATTAGCAGCACTGGCCGATCCCGACAAAACACGCTTGATCTTAGTTGCGCGTCCACAGCAATCCACCCTGATAGAAGTGGAGCGCACTCACCAAGAATTGCGCCAAGTGGGCCTTAAGAATCAATATCTGGTGATTAACGGCGTATTGCCCGAAGGCGCGGCACTCAATGATCCCCTTGCCTCTGCACTCTATCAACGTGAACAAGCGGTGCTCACCAATTTATCCCCCATTCTCACGGCATTACCTCACGAAACGCTGATACTTCAATCGATGAACCTGGTAGGCGTTGCGCCATTACGCCAACTCTTTATGCCTGCAGAATACATTGATTTACCCGTAATGGATGAGCAAGACCAATGTAAGCAAGACAGTCTGCCCCAAGTGCCAACACTGGATAGTTTAATCAGTGAAATCGCGCAGCAGGACCATGGCCTTATCATGCTCATGGGCAAAGGTGGTGTCGGGAAAACTACGCTGGCCGCCGCCATTGCGGTCAGATTGGCAGAGCTTGGCTTAGATGTGCATTTGACCACCTCAGATCCTGCCGCGCATCTAGAACAAACGCTGCATGGTCAATTGGCGAATTTGCAAGTCAGCAGAATCGATCCCGTCGAAGTCACCACTCGCTACCGTGAACAGGTGTTAGCAACGAAGGGCAAAGCGTTAGATGCCCAAGGTAAAGCCTTGTTAGAAGAAGATTTACGTTCGCCATGCACTGAAGAAATTGCCGTATTCCAAGCCTTTTCGCGCATTATCCGCGAGGCGGGGAAACGCTTTGTGGTAATGGATACCGCGCCAACGGGGCATACCTTATTGCTGCTTGACGCTACCGGCGCCTATCACCGTGAAGTCGCTAAACGTATGGGGGAAACAACTCACTATTCAACGCCAATGATGCAGTTGCAAGACAAAGAGCGCACTAAGGTATTATTGGTCACTTTGCCCGAAACTACCCCTGTGCTCGAAGCCGCGAATTTGCAGGAAGATTTGCGCCGCGCAGGGATTGAACCTTGGGCATGGCTTATCAATAACAGCCTCGCCGTTGCCAGAACGACCTCGCCATTATTAAAAGTACGCGCTCGCCATGAACTGGTGCAAATAGAGAAAGTGCAACAGGGCTTAGCCTCTCGGTTAGCATTAATCCCATTGCAGCAAGAAGAACCCATTGGTATTACGCGATTAAGCCTACTGGCAAAACAGCATTAATGTATCCTTATGGGCATTATTTTAGGGTTACGGGTAGACGGTATCTGCCCTTTTAGGAGCTTGTATGTGGTTAGCTGGGGCAATTTTTGTTCTCACCATAGTGTTAGTAATTTGGCAGCCTAAGGGATTAGGCATAGGTTGGAGTGCCACCTTGGGCGCCGTATTGGCTCTACTACTGGGTGTGGTGCACTTAGGGGATATTCCTGTGGTATGGAATATTGTCTGGAATGCGACCGCCACCTTTATTGCCGTGATCATCATCAGTTTATTATTGGATGAGTCGGGATTTTTCGAATGGGCCGCGCTGCATGTGGCCCGTTGGGGCAAAGGCCGTGGCCGTTTACTCTTTACTTACATAGTGTTACTCGGCGCGACGGTTGCCGCCTTATTCGCCAACGATGGCGCGGCGCTGATCCTCACCCCCATAGTGATTGCGATGTTACTGGCTCTGGGCTTTAGCGCCGGAGCAACCTTAGCCTTTGTGATGGCGGCGGGGTTTATTGCCGATACCGCAAGTTTGCCGTTAATTGTCTCTAACCTAGTCAATATTGTTTCAGCAGACTTCTTCAACATAGGTTTTAACGAATACGCCTCTGTGATGGTGCCCGTCGATATTGCCGCTATTAGTGCCACCTTAGTCATGCTGCATCTGTTTTTCCGCAAAGATATTCCCGCGACCTACGACTTGCAAAAACTACGCGAACCTAAGGCCGCCATTCGCGACCTCAACACCTTTAAAACCGGTTGGGGCGTATTAGTCTTACTCTTGGTGGGCTTTTTTGGCTTAGAACCGCTCGGTGTGCCCGTGAGTTTAGTCGCTGCCGTGGGTGCCCTGATCCTGTTTGTTGTTGCGAAAAAAGGCCATGCCATAGATACCACTAAGGTACTGCGCGGCGCGCCATGGCAGATAGTGATCTTTTCACTCGGCATGTATTTGGTTGTTTATGGTCTTCGCAACGCAGGCTTAACAGATTACCTATCGAGCGTATTAAATAGCTTGGCAGAACAAGGGCTTTGGGCTGCCACTATGGGCACGGGCTTCTTGGTCGCGTTTTTATCGTCCATCATGAACAACATGCCAACGGTGTTAATTGGCGCCCTCTCGATAGACGGTAGCAATGCGACCGGCGTGATTAAAGAAGGCATGATCTATGCGAACGTAATTGGTAGCGATTTAGGTCCCAAAATCACCCCCATCGGCAGTTTAGCAACCCTGCTATGGCTGCATGTACTGGCGCAGAAAAATATTAATATTACCTGGGGTTATTATTTCCGCGTCGGCATTGTGATGACGCTACCTGTGCTATTTGTCACCCTAGCGGCACTGGCGCTGCGCCTCTCCTTCTAATCTTCGTCCATGGGCACTAGAGCATCTGTTTAGTGCCTATGAATAAATTTATAAGCAATTATTTATCAGAGGCATGTTATGACTAATATGATTGATGACAGCATTAAGATTTACCACAATCCAGCCTGTGGCACATCGCGCAACACTTTAGGCCTTATCCGCAATTCAGGGGTTGAACCGACTATAATCCTCTACCTTGAGACGCCACCGAGCCGACAAACTCTGCTGCAACTGATTGCAGAGATGGGCATTTCGGTGCGCAGTTTACTGCGGCAAAATGTTGAGCCCTTTACCGTATTAGGCTTAAGTGAAGATAAGTTTAGCGACAGTGAATTAATCGATTTTATGCTCGAGCACCCAATCCTGATTAATCGTCCCATCGTCGTTACGCCATTGGGTACGTGTCTGTGCCGTCCATCAGAAAGTGTTTTAGATCTTTTGCCAAATCCCCAATTAGGTGCATTTACCAAGGAAGACGGTGAAGTGGTTATTGATGCCAATGGGCTGAGAGTAAAAAATAGTTAGATTTTCAAAACAAGCTCTGGCCTCGGGTAATCTCATACCTCGAGGCCTGATTTACAAACATGCAATACAGTTATAGCCTTTAATTTTCGCCAATAAATGGACTGAAAATATTCACCCAAGCGTAATAGCCACCAATGATGATAAATACCACGCCAGTGATTTTTCTGGCCCAGTGCTCAAACGCCAATATGTGGTTATAAGCTTTCGCAACGCGATTGGCGCTAATCCCTAATAGGATCGCAAAGACTAAAACCGGTAGACCAGTGGCTAACCCATAAATCGCTGGCAGGGCAATACTCGATTGTGACTCTAGTGCAAGCGGTAGCAGCGAGCCAAAGAAGAGAGCTGCAGAAGTCGGACAAAATGACAACGCAAATAAAATCCCCAGTAGTAAAGCGCCTACATATCCTTGAGGGTTAATTTTGGCTTTTAACTTCTCGAATAAGACACCACTACCTGGTAAGCGTAATGTCAGTAACTCCAGTAAAAACATCCCCACCAATATTAAGATAGGCCCGAGTAACAGGTTCATGTATTTCTGGAGCAACACCGATACCGTCACCGTAGAGAGTAAACTCCCCACGAGTACTACGCCGAGCACCAAGTAACTGAGCATGCGTCCAATAGTGTAGGCAAGCCCTGTAGCAAATACTCGATATGGAGATTGTATGCCTTTACTGATATAAGAAATTGCCGCTACATTAGTCGCTAATGGGCACGGGCTGATAGACGTTAAAATGCCAAACCAAAAGGCCGACAACAGCATAACTGCCCACTCATCCATGGGTGGGCACCTTGGCAGATGGCACGACTAAGGCTTGATTAGCCTTAGTCTGATTAACCATCGCGTTAATCTCTTCAGTCAAATATTGGCTGAATGCCCGCTCGTTGTTGGCTAACTCCCACACACGGTCTAACCGTCGCCAATCTGTATCCACGCCATTGTGGGTATTAGCAATCACCACGGTACGAAATACCAACTGATAATCATCGATGTAATGCTGGTTTTCAGGCAAATCGACATTCACCAAATTTAACTGCATTTCACCATCGCGCACTTGCTTGAAAAACTGATTCATCACAGTAGACTGTGTAAATTTTTCCATGCGGACACAGGTTGTACAGCGCTGATTACCATGAAAATAATAAACATTCAGCCCATCTTTTAATTGAGGTGACACGCTGGCAGCGATATCCGCATTATTAGTTTTAGCAGCGGTTATCGTGCCAAATTGCTGATACCCAACCAACCCTAAGCCTACACAAACCACAGTGAGCAGCAGGTAGCGGACAATTTTTTTAGCGTTCATGCCGACTCCTTTATGCCACTAAGCTGTATGGGCTTTAAGCAAGGTCATGAGCTCATCAACACTGGCAAGTCGTCCCGTTAGAATTATTTGCTCGTCTACCACCAACGCCGGTGTTGACATTACGTTGTAGGCCATAATTTTTTCAATATCAGTCACTTTAGATAGCTGGTAATCAAGATGAAGTGCCTGCGCCGCGGCTTTAGTAGCCTCTGCCAATTTTTGACACTTTGTACAACCCGTACCGAGAATTTTAATATCCATAATTGAGCCTTATTTGGTTACTTTGTTATTTTACCATTTAACCAAATGATAGGTCTGAAACTACTCAATTAATGCGATCTGCTTCTGAATTTGTAGATCTAATAAACCATCAATGCAATGTAACGATGTCAGTAAGCATGGCATGGTAAGACGATAAAAAATCTGCTTACCTCGTTTTTCCATATCCACAATTCCAGCATGGCGCAAAACGGATAAGTGCTTAGAAATTGTGGAAAAATCAACATCAACGCCCTCAACAAATTCACATACACATTTTTCACCCTGTGTAAGTTGCTCTACCATCCATAATCGCGTTGGATGCCCCAGTGCTTTGAAAATATTGGCTTTTACTATAATTCTTTGTTTCATTTTTATAAATTTCCACGACGGTTCAGCGAATGGAACAGTCGTCAGTATAAAATAATCAGCGTTAAAATAATGTAGGTAAACGAAGTTATGTGCTAGACATTTATTTTTTAAATGACCTGAAGATCCTAATCAAGAATATCAGATCACTACAATAGATAACTATTGAACCACTCGATAATCACTCTTAATTTGTTTAGTTGAAGTATAAGAAAAAGTAATGCTAAATCTGTGTAACTTACAATCAAGAAGAAACAACGCTGAATTGCTTTGGGGCAAAAGCAAGTTAGACTTTTAGCTCGAATTAGTGAGTTTAGAATTATAATTTCTATGGATTAATGCATATACACCGAAGGCGCGTCCAGCGACCTGAGGGAGCGAACTTGAGCCTAGGGTTAGAACTCATTGCCACGTTTTAACCTTTCGTCACCTTCAAATAGCAGTTCATGGAGTTCCTTGAAATCTAAAATTTTCATTTGCTTTTCGGCGGCAAGGTTCTTGAAGAAGTACACAATCTTCTTACTTGAACCAAGTATTCGCAACAAGTTTTGGTGGGGTTGGCTCCATATCAATTGCAACATACTGGCTAGCTGCGTGACGATAAAAGCTGACTGGTATCTCGATGCCAGTTGCATCGCAGAACTCTTTAGGTCGATCTGTATATCATTCGGACATATTCGGAGTGAGTTCTAACAAGTGTCTGCCAAGAATTGTGAGTGTTCTGATTTTTGCTGACTAAAAAAATCGATGGTACAGGGATGGAAACTATTTTATTACATTTTGTTGAAAGTTGATCAAGATCAAGGGTAGTTTTCTCTCCGTGAGGTATTCATTAGATGCTTGAACGTGAATGCATCATCAGCACATTTTATAAAGGAGTTGTAAAATGATTTATAAAAAACCATCAGTATTAGCATCAAGTAAAGAGTACAGGGCGGAGTGCAGGCCTAACAGTAAGCCTAGTGGAAGACCTTGTAATAAACCTGGCCCTAGTAATCGTTAGTAATTCTTTATAAGCGGCATGTAATAGAATATGTCGCTTTTCTAAGGGGCATTATGTTTTACAAGAAGAAATCAAACATATTATTTAGAAAATATGACTCATTTGGCTATATCACAGATAATAGAAATTTTGGTTATATCGACTATTATGACAATGTGGTTGGAGACAAGATATTATCTGAAACTGGTTCAGTCTTTTTTGAGTTATTGGGACTTTCTACAATATCCCTAGAAAATATAATTGATTTTTTGAATAGTAAATACCCTAATACTGATTCCACTGTAATTAAAAAAGATGTGGTTAATTTTTTTGACACACTTGAATGTGACGGGTTTGTTGTTTCTGGAAGAACAATAGAAGAATGTGAAGAAAAAGATTGGAGTTTTTCCTATCATAAGCACGATGAAGAATTGTTTACCGATATTAAAACTGGTGTTATTAATAATATAGAAACCGAAGATTTTTTTGAAAAATATTTTGATGGCAAACCTCAATTAACTAGCTTGCATATCGAAGTTACCGGAAAATGCAATGAAAAGTGTATTCATTGTTATATTCCACATGACTTAAAGCTAAGAAATATTGATTCCGATTTGTTTTATGAAATATTAGAGCAAGCAAAGGATTTAAATGTTCTTCATGTGACATTGAGTGGGGGAGAACCAATGTTACATAAAGACTTTTGTGGATTTCTTAAAAAATGCAGAGAGTATAATTTTTCTGTAAGTGTGTTGACTAACTTGACTTTGCTCGATGATTTTGTTTTTGAAGAAATGAAAAAGAATAAATTGTTATCAGTTCAAGTGTCACTATACTCAATGCAAAGTGATATCCATGATGGCATTACAAAAATGAATGGCAGTTTAGATAAAACAAAAAAGGCAATTTTAAAATTGTTAGAAAATGATGTGCCAGTTCAAATAAGTTGCCCAATAATGAAGCAAAACAAAGAACACTATAAAGATGTTTTAAATTGGGCCAAAGAAAACCTTATAAAGGTTAGTTCAGATTATGAAATAATTGCAGAGTACAATAACTCAAAAGATAATTTAAAATGTAGGCTTTCATTGTCTGAGGTTAAAGATATCCTCAATGAGAAAATATTGGAAGATAGTGACTATTTATATAACTTAAGCAAAAACATTGAAAATAAGAGAAGTGCTAAAAAAGATGATCGAATATGTAGTGTCTGTTATTCTTCTATTTGTATATCAGAGAGTGGAAACGTGTACCCATGCCCTGGATGGCAAGGCTATGTTATTGGGGATATAAAAGAAAGAACTATAAAAGACATATGGGAAAATGGATGTGAAGTAAATTATTTGCGAAATTTGCAGAAGAAAGATTCACCAGTTTGTGTTCAATGTGAAAATCGTGATTTTTGCTCTATGTGTATGGTTAGGAATTCTAATGAAAATTCAGATGGAAATCCCCTTGTTGTAAATAGATATTTTTGTGAAGCCGCTAAAATTACTAAAGAAATATTTATGCAGAGTAAAATCAATATCACTTAATAATTCGATGGCCAAAAAAAGAAGGATGTAGTGGCACACTACACTTTGCTGAAAAAGAAGTAGATGACGAAGTTGTGGTCAGCATACCGTTAGGTGGGCATATCTGGTCCGTAAATTCAATTTCCTACCAAAATCCTCAAATAGATAATGATGAATAGCTACTAACAGAGTAAGCGTCCATTTTAGGACGTCCTATTCCCACTTAAGATCGCGCGATAAGCTGTGCACTCATCATTACAGGAGAGTGATATGGCAAAGCGAGCTTACCGCAACGCTGCACAATGGCAGCAATTAATCGACTTATGGCACACATCAGAGCTGAGCATCACTGAGTTTTGCCAAACCCATCAACTGAGCACCATGTCATTTTATAAATGGCGGCAACGTCTATCACCACAAACTGAGCAAGCTAATGTGCACCAGGATACACAGTTTATCGATTTATCCGCGCTTGCACATCACGGTAACACCCGCTGGCATATCGTCTTGTCACTGGGCAATGGCGTTGAACTTACCCTTAGCCAGCAATAATGTTTATCCCTGCTGCCAACCAAAAAATCTGGCTGTGCACCACACCCGTGGATATGCGTAAATCCTTTAACGGTTTAAGTGCCCTGGTGCGCAATAAACTTTGCCATAATCCACAAAGCGGCCAGTACTTTGTGTTTATCAATGCCCGCAAAACCCAGATGAAGGTGTTGTACTTCGAAAGCTCAGGCTATTGTGTCTGGGCTAAGCGCCTCGAGCAAGGCCAGTTTCCGGTGAAACCGCATCCGAGTGGGATCCAATCACTCACCGGTTGCACCCTGCAAATGATCGTTGACGGAATTACCGTACTTCGCCAGAAACAAGCGAAGCGCTATGGGCAGTCAATCGCTTGATAAGTCTGTATAATTGACGCTATGAAAATCAAGCCTTCATCCTCATCCAACGTGGCAGCGGACGCCGAGACACGGGTTAATTTGACCAGTGAAATCGCGCGCCTGCAGAGTTTGTTGCAACAGGCTTCTGCAGAGAATCAGGCCTGGTCAGAAAAGTACGGCAAGCTGGAAACTGAGCATGCGTCATTGCGCGAAACCTTCGCAGGCATTCAGCAACGCTTAGCCTGGTTTGAGAAGCAGTTGTTTGGTCAGAAGTCAGAAAAGCACGCCTTGGAATTGGGTATGCAGTTAAGCTTACTGGGCGATATGGTGCCAGCACTGGCCCAACCCGAAGGTGAAACCGAATATACCACCTACACCCGCAGAAAAGGCAAACAGCGCCCGGATGATTGCGTTAATGACAGTGGTTTGCGATTTAACGATAACGTACCGGTGAAAGTGATTACGCTGATACCAGACGAGTTAAAAGGGGAAGATGCCGACCAGTATGAAGTGATTGGCGTAAAAAGCACCTTCCGCTTAGCACAGCGCCCAGCGAGCTTCGACGTGCTGCGCTATGACCGGCAAATCATCAAACACAAAGACAGCGACACTATCCTGCCAAGCGCAGCGCCGTTCAATGTGCTGGATAAAAGCGTGGCGGATGTGAGCTTTATCGTCGGCATGTTGGTGGATAAATTCCAATACCACTTGCCGCTGTATCGCCAACACCAGCGCTTAGCCGCAGCGGGCATTACTTTAAGCCGCAGCACACTGGGCACCATCGTGGCACGCGGTATTGATTTACTCTATCCGATTGTGGATGCGATGCTGACCAGCATCTTACAAAGCCAAGTGCTGGCAATGGACGAGACGCCGATTAAAGCAGGCAAAGCGGGCCCGGGCAAAATGAAGCAAAGTTACTTCTGGCCGGTGTATGGTGATAAGGATGAAATTGTTTTTACCTTCTCCACCAGCCGCGGGCGGCAACATATAGAAGAGATATTAAAACATCGCTTTAAAGGGACTTTATTAAGCGATGGCTACAGCGCCTATGCCAGTTATATAAAAGCGAATGAGGGCTTGACCCATGCCCAGTGCTGGGTGCACAGTCGCCGGCAATTTATTGCAGCCGAAAACAGCTGGCCACAACCGGCCAAAGAAGCGATAAGCCTAATCGCCAAGCTGTATGAGATAGAAGAGACTATCCGAAACCAAAAGCTCACGGATGACAAAAAACGCCAATACCGGCTTGCGCACAGCAAACCGGTGGTTGACCGCTTCTTTACGTGGTGTGATGACACCCTGCATAACCTGACGCTGCTGCCAAAAGACCCCCTCTACAAAGCGATTGGCTATGTACAAAGCAAAGAAATGGCACTGCGTGTCTTCTTAGAAGACCCCGATGTGCCGCTGGATACAAACCATCTGGAGCGGGCGCTCAGGCCCATACCCATGGGGAGAAAAAATTGGTTGTTCTGTTGGACAGAAATCGGTGCTGAGCATGTTGGCGTTATCCAAAGCCTGATAGTCACTTGTCGATTGCATGATATCAATGTAAACGATTATCTGACCGATGTACTGCTACGTATCAGCCAACACCCTGCCAGCCTGGTACATGAACTGACGCCACGGTATTGGAAAACCCAGTTCGCCGATAATCCACTGCGTTCAGACCTCTTTGCTTTACCCGCCACTTCGGTAGAATAGCCTCCAGACGGAGGCGATATGCGCATAGAAGACCTAACCTTAGACGAATTACATGACCTGAACGAGCTAATCTGCAAGCGGATAGACTACTTAGGGGTCGCCTCAGAAAACGGAAAATAAAGCACGCTAAGCCCTTACTTACCCAGATGTTTGACTGTTCGTGGCACTTTCACCATGGCAATTGCAATTGCCCAACCCTTGCAAAATGCCGCACGCCTCTACAGATCGAGAGCCAGAACACTTCTCGCGCAAATCAACCAAGTGCCGTTTTAACTGCAACAGCGCGGACACACGCATTTCCACCTGTTGAATATGGGCCTCCAGCAGCGTGTTGACCTCCCCACAGTCCTGCATCGGGTTGTCTCGCAGACCCAGCAATGCGCGAATCTCGCTCAACGTCATCTCGAGCGAACGGCAATGACGGATGAATTGCAAGCGCTCAATGTGCGCCTCACCGTACAGCCGGAAGTTGCCACCGCTTCGCGCTGGCTTCGGCAGTAGCCCTTCCTTCTCGTAGTAGCGGATGGTCACGACCTCGCACCCAGAGCGCTTGGCGAGGTCGCCAATTCTGATTTCCATGCATCAATCTCCAATTATCACTTGACTCTATAGTGACTATAGAGATTTTAATGGAGGCTGAATAGAAGATTTTCAGGAGTTACTCATGAGCGAATGCGCTTCAAAGGGGTGTGGCTGCACGACTGAGCCGATCATCCAACCCACGGCACCGGCCCCGCTGGCAACCGGATCGGCTCAAGCGGTGTACCGCATCGAGAACATGGATTGCCCGACCGAAGAGGCGCTGATCCGAAGCAAACTGGCCGGTCTGGCGGGGGTGGCGGGTCTTGAATTCAACCTGATGCAACGTACCTTGGCCGTGCGACACGAATTGCCTTCGTTGTCTCCCGTCGAGCAGGCGCTGAAGGCCATCGGCATGCAAGCTGTGCGCATGGATCAGGCGTCGGCCGAGCAGACGACCAAGCTGTCCATTGCCAAGATGGATTGCCCGACCGAAGAGACGTTGATCCGCAACAAGCTCGGCACCGTGGCCGGTGTTGCTGATCTCGATTTCAACCTGATGCAGCGCACGCTGTCGGTACGCCATGCGAACCAGGTTCTGCCAGACGTGCTCGTGGCACTGCAAGCGCTTGGATTCGAGGCGCAGGTCGTGGACACGGCAGAGGTCGCATCTCCATCCGCCGCCCCTGTGACCACGCCGACCAACTGGTGGCCGCTGGGCATCTCCTTGGTCACTGCATCGGCGGCCGAGGCGGTCTACTGGCTCCACAACGGCAATCACTGGTCGGTTGTCGTTCTGGCACTTGTCGCGGTCTTCACGGGTGGCCTCTCCACCTACAAGAAGGGGTGGATTGCGCTCAAGAACCGTAATCTCAACATGAACGCCCTCATGTCGATTGCGGTCACGGGTGCCATGTTGATCGGCCACTGGCCCGAAGCGGCAATGGTGATGGTACTGTTCGCGCTGGCCGAGGTAATCGAAGCCAAATCGCTGGATCGCGCTCGTAACGCTATCCGTGGCCTGCTCGACCTGACCCCGGAACAGGCCACGGTACAGCAGGCTGACGGCACATGGCGCGAGGTGGGCGCCAAGCAAATCACCATCGGCGCCCGCGTCCGGGTCAAACCAGGTGAGCGCATCGCCCTTGATGGTGAGGTGCTGGAAGGCCGCTCTGCCGTCAACCAAGCCCCGATCACGGGTGAAAGCCTCCCGGTCGAAAAATCCCCCGGTGATTCGGTGTTCGCTGGCACGATCAACGAATCCGGCTCGTTCGAGTACCGCGTCACCGCCTTGGCCAACAACTCCACTTTGGCCCGGATCATTCACGCGGTAGAGGCTGCGCAAGGTAGTCGTGCGCCGACTCAGCGTTTTGTCGATCAGTTCGCCCGCTGGTACACCCCCGTTGTATTCGGCGTTGCCATCGCCGTCGCGTTGTTGCCGCCGCTGTTCATGGGTGCGGCATGGCTCGACTGGATCTACCGTGCATTGGTTCTGCTGGTGGTCGCCTGCCCGTGCGCACTGGTGATCTCTACACCGGTCAGCATCGTCAGCGGCCTGGCCGCCGCCGCCCGCCACGGCATTCTCATCAAAGGTGGCGTCTATCTGGAAGAAGGCCGCAAGCTGCGCTGGCTGGCTCTGGACAAGACCGGCACGATCACGCACGGCAAGCCCGCACAGACCGACTTTGTCACATGGGGCAATGCACTCGCCTCGGACAGCCGCAGCATCGCTGCCAGTCTGGCGGCCCGCTCGGACCATCCTGTATCCAAGGCGGTGGCACAGGCCGCGCAGACGGACGGGGTTGCCTTGCTCGACGTGGCCGAATTCAACGCGCTGCCCGGTCGGGGTGTGCAGGGCCAAATCAACGGTGAAACCTACCATCTTGGCAACCAGCGGATGCTAGAAGAGCTGGGGCAGCGTACTCCCGAGCTGGAACAGCGCATCGCGGCGCTGGAAACCATGGGTAAAACTGTCGTGATGTTGGTCAGCGCAAAAGGGGTTCATGCCTTATTTGCCGTAGCGGACACCATCAAGGAAAGCAGCAGGAGCGCCATTGCCGAGCTTCATGCACTGGGCATCAACACCATGATGCTGACCGGCGACAACCCCCACACGACACAGGCCATTGCCGCACAAGCCGGGATCGACCGTGCGCAAGGCAATCTGCTCCCAGACGACAAACTGCGCGAAGTTGAGCTACTGGCCATAAAGGGCAAGGTCGGCATGGTCGGTGATGGCATCAACGATGCCCCGGCCTTGGCGCGTGCGGACATCGGCTTTGCCATGGGAGCGGCTGGCACAGATACCGCCATCGAGACCGCTGACGTGGCCCTGATGGACGACAACCTGGGCAAGATTCCGACCTTCGTGCGCCTGTCGCGTGCGACGGCGCAGGTGCTGATGCAAAACATTGTGCTGGCCCTTGGCATCAAGGCAGTATTTCTGGTGCTGACCTTCACGGGTCAAGCGACCATGTGGATGGCGGTGTTTGCTGATATGGGGGCCAGCTTGCTCGTCGTTGGCAATGGCTTGAGGCTGTTGCGCAAATGAGCTGGAAATTGGCTAAATTTGCCCAACGCGGTTAAAACGTAAATTTAGCCGAATTTTATAAGGTTCAAAATGTATACAATTTGATAGAGTAATTTATCACCTATCAAAACTACTATCATAAGTCGGTTATCAAAATCTCTAAAGAGATTATGGCAAATTTTTAATTTTTAGGTTTAAGGTGTATTTGATATTGAAAACAAGTTGTTACCTCGTGCATAAATCTAACTTTACACTTTTGGCGCGTTGGGCAAATTTAGCCATCAAGCAGGGCACGGTGACGGCCTCGCTGATGCTGCGCAAGCTCGGCAGCTATCCGCGCCAAAACGGCTTGGCCGTCGCCCTGCGCGAGCTGGGGCGCATCGAGCGCACGCTGTTCATTCTGGATTGGCTGCAAAGCGTGGAGCTGCGCCGCCGCGTCCATGCGGGGCTGAATAAGGGCGAGGCGCGCAACGCGCTGGCCAGGGCGGTCTTCTTCTACCGATTGGGTGAAATCCGCGACCGCAGTTTTGAGCAGCAGCGCTACCGGGCCAGCGGCCTCAATCTGGTGACGGCGGCCATCGTGTTGTGGAACACGGTCTATCTGGAGCGTGCCACCAGTGCTTTGCGTGCCCACGGCATGGCGCTGGACGACACGTTGCTGCAATATCTGTCCCCGCTGGGGTGGGAGCATATCAACCTGACCGGCGATTACCTATGGCGCAGCAGTGCCAAGGTCGGTGCGGGGAAGTTCAGGCCATTGCGACCGCTGCCACCGGCTTAGCGTGCTTTATTTTCCGTTTTCTGAGACGACCCCACTTACGTTTGCAAAAGGACATCAATGTTCTAAGCCAGCTACGTTTAGGCCAAAAAGTCCACTTCAAGGCCAAAGAAGGCCAAGTGTTCGGCGTGGTTATCAAAATCAACAAGAAATCAGTGATGGTGGTCAGCGATGATAACCGCCAGTGGAAAATCCCACCAGGACTGGTGCAGATCATGAAAGACATCTAGCCAGGATGCTTGGCAGAAATCTATAAGGCGTCAATACGTCCTAAAATGGACGCTTACCTAACAGAGGTATTTAGTCTCCTTATATAAAATCTAGGAATATACGATTTCACTCAGGTGCAGCTATTTCAGCAAAGCAGAATTAACGTCATGGCAGGCTTCCCATAGAAAAATATGTATGAGCAATTAAAACAAAAAGTACCATTGGGTACTTTTTGTTTTAATTAACGATATGATATTTATAACTATACTTTGTCTTCACCATATTCTCTACGATGTTTTTTCAAAATAGCTATCCAGCTAGAGAGGCTACTCGCACGTCTATTTATACTTGTCCTTCTAAGCCCTTTAACACACTCCCGAATAAATGGCTCTGCTGAGTCAGGATCAAGATCTGTAATATCTGCGACACCAGCCCACTTCATCCATGCCCAACCAAAATCACTGGACTCAACTCTATCGGCTAAAAACTGATATTGAGCCACTTTACTACTCTTCTGCGCTAAAACTCGACCAGCTGATGTAATTGTGTTGTTTCTGTTAAGCAAACCCAAACAACGTGCAGCATGGGTGTGATAACTAACTTGGCGATCCGAAGTTATACCGTCAATCAGTTCATGCCTTAATTCACCACCATTAACCCTATGTTTAACAATATCAACAACACGGTCAAGGCAATTTGCTTGAGGAACTTTGAGTGAATCAATTACAATATTTGTACTTTCTTCAAGCTTTTTAATTATAGGTAATAAATTACCAGAACCAATCTTAATCGGCTTCCTCAGCGTGTCAGAAGTCTTTGATTTAAGAGTTAACTCCAGCTTTTCTAAATTCACTATATCCAATAAGTCCTTTAGTCGATACGGGTCCATACCCAGCTCATCTAATCTTTCTTCAATATTATTCTTATCAGATAAAATTGATTCCAGTAACTCAATAGCAACTGCTGCTCTTTCCTGATTACTTGTACCTAACTTTACATCAAATGAACTATATCCTGCAGTTAATGGGTAAATAGCAGGTTGTTTATTCCGTTCATCTTTCATTAATAGTCGAATTATCTCACCAAATGCATCGAGAACTTTAGTTATAGCATTATCCGCAGGTGACCCTTTACCACTTCGCTTAGCGATACGTAAATTAAAATCCCATCTTGATTCAGGAGCAATCGATTGAATATCTAAAGGATCGATAGAGAAGTTAGTGGGCGGAAGATTTACTGAATGTAGGTCATCTCCACTTAGTGTTTCAACAATTGTTTTTTGGTTACGTTCTGACGCATATGTGGAAACAACTAGCAAGCGCTTAGAGTTAGAGAAAGCCTCATGGAAACTATATTCCTCACGAAGTAATTCATCGAGTATTCTTTGTGATACAGGCATATATAGCCATTTGGTGACAGTGCCTTCATCGTAATCACCACTCCAATAGACGAGATAGAGTTGTTGCAAATCATCTCTCACAGAAAAGCACTTCGGTCCAAAAAAGTCATCATAGATTTCAAAGAAACTTAATCGACCGAGAAAGGTGTCTTTTGGCAAAGTATTCATTATTCTTCAACCTCATCCTTAATGTGCTTATGAGGCTCAGCTCCTTCTTGAACCCATAATGTAACGTGGCCATTATTCTGTATAACAACAGGAATCACCCCTAGCTCTGGGCATAAATTACCACAAACGGTTTGCCAACGCCCAAACTGTTCAGGTGCTGGATAATTTTTCTCAACATTCCGAATTCTAGATAATTTAGACCAAAAGGATACGCCATAAGACATTGGTATATCTTTGGTGTAGTACACATAGTCAGGTTTTTCATCTCTGTGTCTTTGGAAGTCTATCCCTGTTGGTGGGACAGTTCTGACAAGGCGATACACTCTACCTTCAGCCGGAATTACATCGCTGCTTTTAGGAACATCTTCAGGAAAGTCTGCTGGCCAACAGTAATTTAAGCTATCGATACTCATGCTTTTTCTTATCTATCTCGCTTCCGATGCGGAGCTTTTGAGTAAAATGATATTTAATAATTTCAATACTATCATATGTTTCTTGTTAATTTATAGTGTTTATCGCAATATATCTCGAACATTTAATTGCATGGTTAAAGTTAATAATGAATAAAGAACAAGAAAGTACATCTGATCGCACAGTTACACCTTCAAAATACAGTAGACTTGCTTGGTTGGTTCCAATTTATATTTTCTCGTACTCATTGGCTGGTATCTGGGCTCTAGTGGATGGATTGCTAACAAACTTCTCTTTTATTTTAAAGCTTTGGGCAGTTGAAGATCCTCACTCAATCCCAACGTTAGTGAATTACTTAATTTTCACAATGATAGGTGCACTATTCGGTAGTGCTATTCTGGGGATAATCTCGTTTCACCGATACATTGCAATTGATAAGTCCTTCGATCCTGATCACTTGTGGGGCTTTTGGTTTTCTCCGCTATTGGCACTTTTAGTTGGAATACTTATATTTGCAATTATACAAAGCGGCCTAGTTGTTTTGTCTGGTGATCTAGCTGATGCAAAAAATCCTGAAAATGCGACTTTGGGTTATCTAGCGATAGGTGGTATAGCTGGATATAACTGGGATGTTTTTGTTAAAAAATTACAAAATCTGTCCAAAAATGTTCTAAATGCCGGAGAACTATCTTAGATGAATTCATATCACATTAAGGCCCTTAAGATGACATATGGCTTTTGAAGCCCTTAATCGTAATATATGAATGTAAGTAAACCTTGCGTAG
Organism: Shewanella sp. SM29; assembly: GCF_025654245.1. NCBI lineage: Bacteria > Pseudomonadati > Pseudomonadota > Gammaproteobacteria > Alteromonadales > Shewanellaceae > Shewanella > Shewanella sp. SM29. Next base: position 150,843 of record NZ_JAKKRN010000006.1, on the reverse strand, counting down.
GTTTGGGATAACCTCCTTCAGCATAAATAATATGTTTTGTAACTTTATAATTAATCATTAGTCTTACATAAAATAAGTCTTCTTTGATTGCGACACTTACACAACAAATTGAAAAATATAAAATAATATGAATACGCAACATTAAAAATTGCCTTAGGCGCAACAACTTAACCTATGGCAAGAGTACTCTGATATCACATCCCAATACTTCCGCCAACTGATAAGCCTTTTCGAGCGTGATGTTTACCTCCCCACGCTCTATTCGTCCCATATAACTACGGTCTATCTCAGTCAATAACGCAACTTTTTCTTGGGAAATACCACGCCGTTTACGTTCTTCTCGTAATTTAGCTCCAAATTGGATTGCTAAGTCTTTCATTTTTCATCTCGCTAAAGAGAAAGACTATCCAAAGTTGCGGCTTATAATGCCACGGATTATAATCCGCATTTGTAAAACCAATGCTCTTCTAATGCCTAGTACGAGCACTAAACAGCCTCTTGCGAGAACGTCATGTCTAAAGCCTCAATCAAAATATGCCCGACTTTACATACCATTCTTCAGGACGAGAGCTTCAACAATTTTCAAGTTATGAGTTTACGCGATGCTTATCTTGCTGTTTCAACTAGCAGTTTAACTGTCAGTAAAACTTACAATTTCATTTATCAGCAGGTCCACAGACTCGTGAAAAAGGGGCTCTTAGATAAAAATGTAGACCCACAGTCGAAGGAAACGACTTATCAAAAGACAACAAATTTTTTCCAAACGAATTTCATCCTGCAAAGCGCAAAAAAATCCGAAGCCGTAGAGGTAACACCTACAAATAGGGAAAAGCATAATACTATTAAACAATTAGAAGAGCGACTCAAGCAGTCAGAAATCGATTTACTTACGAGCATAGGTGAGTCGGAAGAATATATGCGCTTATACCAATCCTTTCCTGAAATGAAAGCTCATCTCGAATCACAGTATTTGTTGGCTCGTGAAACGAGCTCAAAACTGCTAGGTCAAATCAAAGCGATTAAATCAGCTATTACCCATCAGCAAAAGTAACTCCATGCAACTTAGACAATGGCAATCTGAGTGCGTCAAACGCGCTCTAAGGCACTTTCATGGTGCTCACAAACATTTCCTTTGCTTAGCAACACCTGGTGCAGGCAAATCAATTATGGCCGCCGAAGTTGCTGCGAAACTATTTGAGGATGGTCTAATCGATTTTGTGTTGTGCTTCTCTCCATCAGTGAATATCTCTCAAGGGATGAAACAGACATTTTCCAATCGTCTGGAGTGCCGATTTGATGGCGTGATAGGTTCAGTTGGTTGCTCTTATACTTACCAAGGAATGTTGGCTTTTAAAGAGGATTTTTGGCAATTACTGAGAAAAAATCGAGTCCTCGTCATCTTTGATGAGATCCATCATTGCGCAGGGAGCTCTGTTGAAGATGCAAACGCATGGGGGGAAGAAATCCTACTCAACATACAAGCCCAAGCGCAGTACACCCTAGCATTAACTGGTACGCCTTGGCGTTCAGACCAAGCGCCGATTGTTTTATCTCGATATACCGACCCTGATAATCAAATTCAATGTGACTATGTGTATGGCCTGAAGGAAGCCGTTGCCGACGGTGTGTGTCGTAGCCCCCAGATTGTACTTATTGATAATGACAACATTTCAGTTACTGACGAAGAAAACGAAACGAAGACATACAGTTGCTTAGATGACTTATTTAAATGCTCATCGATCTCATACCAGTCGGTCATCAAAAATCATGAAGCAATTCTACATACTTTATCGCTAGCAACGGACAAACTTGGGGAGATAAAACAGTCCAATCCTAATGCTGCTGGACTCATCGTCGCTTCATCAATATCGCACGCCGCATATATCTTTAATATGCTAAAAACGGAGTTTAGTGAAACAGCTCAGATAGTTACCTACAAAGAGGACGATCCCTCAACCAAGATAAATGAATTCAGAAACAGCACAACTAACTGGATCGTGAGTGTAGGCATGATAAGTGAGGGGACTGACATTCCTCGTCTGCAGGTTTGCTGCCACCTTAGTCGAGTAAAAACTGAGCTTTATTTTAGACAGGTTTTAGGTCGTATTTTACGCACTAATGATTCGCTTAATCAGCAAGCTTGGCTATACACATTTGCTGAACCAAAACTTGTAGAATTTGCCAATCGTATAGCAGAAGAAATACCCGATATCCCTGTGTTATTTACTGAGCCAATCGAGATGAAACTCAAACACGATCAACCCAAAGCCAATGATATAACAGTGACAACAAAGCCTCCGACTAATAGCAATTTTCTGAATATTGGCAGGCAATACCTCGATAAACAGACACAATCGTATTCTACAGAGATTTTCTCGGGGGAATATTTTGGCACCTCAACATCACTATCATTCGAACTCTTAGGTGGCTTTAGAGAAAAAGTTGTCTCAACTTTTAACTCGCCGTTTTAAAATCAAACCTCTAAATTATGGAGCTACCATTGTCCTCGACACTATCACCCTTGTTGCCACCAAGCTATGTATTTTATGGACGTTCATATGAGTCATCGACCGACAGGCGCTAATATCACCGCCTAAGGCGAGACGTATAAGGATAACGGGTTAACCACACAGAATAAGGACTCGATAACAGCTTGATAAACAAGTGATAAAAATATTAGCTCATTCGCTAAGGGCGGGTCATATCTGCACAACAGTCTCTTTCAAAATAAGACCTTCGCCAGCACAAATTTTCAATCAGCTATTTGCATAATAAAGTGTCAATAACCAGCAACGGGCTTGTTTAACACTTGGGATAAGGTCGCGGCTACGCGCGGCCTATCCTTATTTGTTAGCTGCCAATATTAACATACAGTTTCATAGCCCCTATTTTAAGTAAAAAATCTTCGCCCACAATCATAGGATGATATGACATACCGCCAGTCAGCTCACTAGGATGTAAAGCCAAAGCAGCACCCATCATATCTTTGATTCCATTTACTCTTCCATAAGATGTTGCAATTGAGAAATCAAGAATTTCCATTGAGGGTAATGTTAACCAAGCATGAAGACTGACACTAGGACCTTCGGCTTCGTTTTCTAGCATTGAAAACAATGACTCTTCCGTTTGCTTATACATATAATGACCATCAATTCCAACATAACCAATAGTGTAATAAATTGGGCAATTGAAATACTCAGAGAATACATTTTTCAAACGGATATTGAGCAATAAGCATTGAAGCACAATTTCGTCTTCATCGAGAATACCTAGGTTATCTCGGATTATGAAAGGTAATTCATTTTGAGCTTTTTCGCTTAAAAATCTGTTCTGGCCGGATGAAACCACATCTGGTAAAGACAAACCAAACTTACGCGTTCTTGCTAGGGCTTCTTTAAATTTTGTTTCGTACATTTTGCTTCCTTAGCATTTAACGCTAGCAGCTGTAGTAGCCAACTAAAATTGGCGCGCAGTGGAAATTTTGTCCCAGTGCCAGCGCTTGTTAGAACTCATTCCGGGACTATTGATTGGAGTTCACTACTGATAGTGATCTCATAATGCTTCATGAGATCACCGACGTTCACTCCAACCACTTTCCTCACAGCACCCAAGGAAAAATTGAGCTCTTGGAGGTCTGGATTGTCAGGCGTTGAATTCATGTAATGGCGGCAAGCTCGAACGATAGATTCGGCAATGATGGATAGCGGGGAATCTGGAGAAATTTCAGCCCGGATTCCTGTGATGAGTAGCCGCAGCTCCTTAAGAGACTCAAAGACCCTTTTGGGATCCTCCTGATCATACGGTTCAAAAAGGCTGCCTTTATCTTCCAAAAGACAAATCAATCGTTTAGCTAACTTCTCGTCCGGCCGGTGAGGAAGAAATTGAAACACTACTCTTTTTCCACCCTCGAGACAGTCCTTCATTAATGACTCATGATCACGCTTCCACTTTCGGAGATGTTCTGCGGGATAACCATGCCCACCATTCTTATCGACTAAGTCCGCGCAGGCACCACAAAGCCAAATTGCATTGGCTATTCCACTTCTTTGTTGAATTGTCTGTGACATGTCATAGCGAGGACCGCCCGGACTGGCAGCGCAAATATGAGCAGCTTCCCCTGTTTTAATTGAAAGATTCGATGCGGCTTGGTCAGGCCCGATGGTGATCCTGCGACAGTAAGGATTGCTGCAAATGTATGCAGCGCGCTCAGCAACCTTTCGCACTACAGCGGCTTTGAAGTCGTCCCGTTTAGCCATTTTTATGAGTTTTCCTCAAATGAGTTATATAGTCTCAAACACCAACAGTTGTGCAAAGATACACGAAGCTCACAATGGGGCAAAGTGAGCTAGATCGTAAAGGTAAATTACGGATAAAAATTTCTATGGTTTAAAGCCCTATTAAGGGGTAAGAAACACAATAAAAAGGCTACCACGAATTACCTTAAACAATGTTCAAGTGGAAGTAATTTTGATTACTTGTCGTAAAATTAAACTTAATTATTTCGTCTATAGAGATTCACTCTTATATCGCCAGCGAAGGCACTCTCTCTCCATGACGAAATGACATTCCTTGAATCAAGCCATTTGACCAACTCCAGATTTTCGGGAGTACTTTTCAATCTTGGTGAATTGTATCCCAATTTTATTTCTGAAAATGGTTTTGGTAGATTAGTCAGTACATGACGAACATCATCATTTGTCATAAGAGATTGATATTTGTTAAAGAGTGAAATTTGTGTCGCTACAGGTGAAGAATATCTTATCAGGGATTGCACAATATTTCGGTTAAGGCTGGGGATGTCGGTGGCAGTTTTGACAATAATTGGACCAATCAGTGCTGAGCGCTTAGGAAGATCCACAAGCAATTCTAGGTCCATCAATTTGACTAACCCAAGCTTAGCTACAATATCAATTTGTGTTCGAAGAAGGTCCTCTAGGAAATCATCGTCAAGTGCAAAACTGTCTGGTTTCGCCAGATATGTTTCAATGTTAGCGGCGACGAATAGTACCTGTAAGTCACGATTGTCAGCGAGCAAATCAAGCATTTCCTTCGTAAATGTGATTTTCTTTTCATCTATTAGAATTCGCAACTTAGTTGGTTCGAGTCCTTTTGGCAGGTACGAAAACGTCCTAGGCAAGGCACGAACATATTCTCTATAGACGACATCAGGTATCGAAATAGCCTCGAAGATGAATCGACGTAATCGAAGTGAATCATCATTGCTTGGTATGGGGTATTGCAGAATAGCAGCACGAATAACTTCTCGATCAAAATATCCAATTAGGCTATCTGCCTCGAACACGTTACCTTCGATGAAAGCAAGACAGTTCTCCCAAGTTGGTTCAATCTTACCTAATTGGAACAGCATTGAGTGCAACCTCTCGGGTACATCTTCTAGGGTTGGCAACAGTGTCATCTGTCGTTCAAGAAACATCCGAATATCATCTTGATCAAATGTATTGCATTGAATCACTCTGAGGATAGCTGAAGCATCCTCTCTAGAGTTTTCTTCAAGTTCCAAAAGGATATCACATAGGTAGCGTTCGAAATTGTTTTCGATCCGCTTCAATAGCGCAGTGTTACTTGTCGAACGTATAGTAGTGAAGTTCCTCGTTCGTAGTGGCTCGAGATCATTCTCTCCTAAAATAACTTGGTAGATGTATTCCAAGTTTGCGATCGTAAGTTCGAAAAGTCCCTCTTCGAACATGAAGCGTACAATTTCAGGATATTCTTTGACTGCAGCCAGATCTTTGACTTCAACGTCGAGGCATGCAAGGCGTTCCGGTGCTAGTTCAGGTAAATTAACCAGAATATCTGGAAGATTCTCCGAAACAAATTCTGATAGCTCGTCAAAATCCCTCGCGAGCATTTTAAGCGAGTTTTCTGGTAGACTCGCGACCAATTGTGTGACATGGGAGAGATTGTTAGGGCTAGCTATGATTGCTGGGACAAAACCATCCCATACGTTGGTAAGTCCTAAAAGAAGTCTTTCTATATTACAACCGCTTGTGTAATAGGAATCTAAAAAGTCTTCGCAGCTCTCAAACTTCGACGAGAGATACAGGAAAAGCTTTTGTGTTTGGTTGGCGTAACGGCTACGCTCCGCCAAAAGACAATCAACAAGCTTGACGTTTAAGACATAGCTTTGCCTGAAATCCTCATCTCGCATAGCTGCAATAACTTCTTGCGGATTATCGAGTGGGAAACCTGGCTCTGGAGTGACGAATGCCCGTATCTGGATCAGAAATTTGTTGTCATTGGGTGACAAACGACCAGAGTGAAAGAGTGAGGTGTATTGATAGTAAGTATCGTCAATATGGCCTTCTAGGAGCAGAAAACGAGCAAGTTCTCCGTTTTCCCCGAAGGTTTGAAAATGATCCGGCACGCTCTTGATGTTCAAACGTAGAAGCTCGTTGAGCTTAGTCGTGCGTAGCGTTGTAATCTTTAATCTGAGCTCACTTATCCTACGTAAGATCTTGTTCTTATTATCAGCCGCCTTACTTTCTATCTCCACTTTACGTTGCAGGTAAGATCTGTGAGCATCCACCTCGCTTTGTAATTTAGAAGCATCGAAGTGATTTAGATGACCATAGTCGTTGCGGCAGAACAGACGAGAAGTCTCAAACAGTTTCTCGAATGCATCGTGGCTGACCAGTTGAGAAAGCGAACACCATGTCTGCTGATCATGACTAACGCTGATAGTATTCGCTGGAAGCTTCTCAACCAGAGCCATAGCGTAGATTTGCCGCAACTCTCTCAGGTCCGAAGGCGTCTGCCGCTCCGCGATTTCAAGCCTCTCTTCAAGTCCTGTGATCTCGGTCCTATACGTCACTTCAGCAGGTCTAATAAGTTCGTCTTTTAAGTTCAGTATTTTAGCGAGATTACCCGCGCCGCGGTGCAGTTGCTCAAAATCACTTGGATAAACGTTTTTATAGATCAGAATCGCAAGAAGCTTGTTGGCATCTAGCAGATTCTCCCCAGTAGTTTCCAAATTAGCCACATAAATAGCGTATTCATTAAAGATGTTTCGAATCAACCTCAGGTCGTTCAGGTATCGTGATACCTCTCTCAGAAACTGCCGATCAAGGCGTCCGTCGAGCTCAAGTCTCCTTCCCTGATCCAATACCATGTCGATCGAATTCGATGTGTTGATGATAGGTATCACTGGAATGATGAACTCAAAGAACTTGGTTCGTTCAGTGTTGACAAACATGTCGTCACGCAAGGCGTATAGGAATCTGATCGTGCGTTTCACACCTGCGTTTTCGTTTACAAGACTATTAATTTCACGCAGTGTGACGAAAATATCCGCATTATTAAATCGGTCTAAATCCTCAATAATGACAAGATCGTATTTGGTTGATTGGAAAAAGTAGACTATTTCGTCTAGATGGCGATTCAATATGGACGCCTGATCATCAGATGCAGGCTTAATCTCAACGTCTTTTAACGAGATACTTTTGAGTGACAAACCGAAACTTGCCACATAAAAGTGATGCAGTATCGCCCAAAGAAATGTTACCGCGAACAAGAATATCCCCAGATGGAACCAATTGCTGAGCTCGAACGGAACGAAAAATTTACCGCTGATGATATCTTCTCGCTGATGAAATACATACAAAAGTGCGAGAATTCCAAACATGATGTAAAGAGATTTAAAAATAGACCAAACACCAGGCGACTGGATTCTTTTGAACCGCGATAGAGGAAGTTTATTTGCGTCAGCACCGTACAATATTTGCTGCAAAATACTTCTCTCAATCTCTTGACGGCTTACCTTTCCTGTAACCGAATCAGCTTCAGGAACGAAAGAAGCTAAAGAGATATGAAGTGCATTTCTCCGATACTTTTTCAAGAAGGATTGGATTATGCTGCTCTTTCCAGAACCATAGGGGCCAGTTAAGGCAATATTGAAGACCTTAGCATTGTTCGTCGCAAATAAAATCGCTTTGGAATATACGCCACCTTTGTCGGCCTCATCAGTTGGCGCAAGGTCTACAAACTTCGATTGCATATCAGTGGAGCCGTTATTGCGTTCTAGCCAAGTCACAATTCGATTAAGACTTCTGACAAGCCAATCTGTTAGGGCGGTTTTTATTTTAATCATACGATGCTGAATTAACGTAACCCTCAAGAATCTAAAATACACTAAAGGCAATATCTATTTGAACAGCCACTTTAATGGCACTTCTCCATTTAGGTCTATAGCGTTCATGAATTAGAGCTAATGAATCACCATCAACACTTTAGTTACTTTGTAGCATTACTAAAATTTGCGCAATTTTTAGATAGCTGAATGCGCCTCAAATCACGTTTGGAGAAAATGTATTTGAAGAATTTCTAATGAAAGAATGCCCTGCGCAAAGATAGGCGATCAGCTCAAGGTTGTCATGAACATTTTCAAGGCAACATTTGCCAAAAAATAGTACATCATAAAGAGTATGGTACTATTTTTTTATTTAACCATTTCAGAGGCTAAAGTATATTAGTACAGTAAAAGAGCTACTAATTCCGAGTCCGCGTTCTCACTACGGTCGCCCTGCGCCGCCGCTTCTTGGACTTTAAGGGTGATTTGCGGCCGATATTCCTTCCACAAATACTTCAATTCTTTATCTAAAGTTTGCCAACCCTGTCGGGTGATCAAATGCGCTTTCATACTCATTACTCAATCGTTGGATTAAACGACCACAATTGATGCGGGATAATATATTAGACTGATGATACTCAGACTGGACGCTAAAGTTAACTCACTAAATCATCTCTGTGCATAATGGCTTTTAAATCACCTCTTTTACTGATGCCAATTTAGTTACAATTTCAGCTATAGCGTGAATAAACGCGAGTATTCCCATGCAATTTCATTTGCTTAGTATTAACATTGGGCAATCAATGTCAGCATTTATCGCATTCAAGTTACTAAGGTGAGCTAGTCGCCTTGGTTGAATGCGGCTATATTAGGCAGATTCGTTTTCAATTTCAGCCAGTTGGTTAATCTTAACTGTTTCTCGTCAGTAGAATAAGCACCAATCTGAGCAATTAAAGGACATCCCATGGGACAAGAAACCTCGAAAATCCTCGTCGTCGATGATGATATGCGCCTGCGAGCGTTACTCGAGCGTTACCTGATGGAGCAAGGTTATCAGGTGCGCAGCGCGGCCAATGCCGAGCAGATGGACCGCCTATTAGAACGTGAAAACTTCCATTTACTCGTGCTCGACTTGATGTTGCCCGGTGAAGATGGCCTGTCTATCTGTCGTAGGCTGCGCCAGCAAGGTAACCCCATTCCGATCGTGATGCTGACGGCCAAGGGCGATGAAGTCGACCGCATTATTGGTTTAGAGTTGGGCGCTGACGATTATCTGCCAAAACCTTTCAATCCACGGGAATTACTTGCGCGGATCAAAGCCGTGATGCGTCGCCAAACCCAAGATGTGCCCGGTGCGCCCGCTCAGCAGGAAGCACAGATTAGCTTCGGTGAGTTCTCGCTGGATTTAGCGACCCGTGAGATGTACCACGGCGACGAATCCATCGCACTCACTAGCGGTGAGTTTGCCGTACTTAAAGTGCTCGTCACCCATCCACGCGAGCCCTTGTCTCGGGATAAGTTGATGAACCTCGCCCGTGGCCGCGATTATTCAGCGCTAGAACGCTCCATCGACGTGCAAGTGTCACGTCTGCGGCGTTTAATCGAAAAAGACCCTGCGAATCCGCGCTACATTCAAACGGTGTGGGGTTTAGGTTATGTGTTTGTGCCCGATGGCGCAGCGCGTCGATGAGCCGCGTTGCCATCTTAATCTGCTGCAGTTATTGAGCCCCCGATGAAAGCTAAGTTTTGGTGGCGGTTTGTGCCTCGCAGCGCGTTTAGTCAAACCGTGATGCTGATTGGTTGCCTATTACTGATCAATCAGCTGGTGTCTTACGTCACGGTCGCCGTCTATGTACTTAAGCCAAGTTACCAACAAATCAATCAGTTAATCGCTCGCCAAGTCAAATTACTGTTTGTCGACGGCATAGATATTGGCCGCGAACACTTAACCATAGTCGATGCCCTTAATGCCAAAGTCCACGACGATGGCATGAAAATCTACAATCAACAGCAAGCGCATGAAGCGGGTATTGAGCAAGCCACTTACTATGGTTTCTGGTCATCGCAGATGTCGGAATATCTTGGCGGCGATGCTGAAGTCCGCGTCACCCATGGCAGCGTATTACAGATTTGGATCCGTCCACCACAGGCGCCCTCGATTTGGATAAAAGTGCCACTTATCGGCCAAAATGTTTCAGATCTTTCGCCACTCACCCTTTATTTAATGGTGATTGGCGCACTCAGTGTCGCTGGGGGATGGTGGTTTGCTCGCCAGCAAAACCGCCCACTTAGGCGACTACAAAAAGCTGCGATTTCAGTCTCCCGCGGTGAATTTCCCGATCCCTTGCCGCTAAAAGGTTCGAGTGAAATTGTCGAAGTTACCAATGCTTTCAACCAGATGGCACACAGCATGAAGCAACTGGAGCAGGACAGAGCGCTATTGATGGCGGGGATCTCCCACGATTTGCGCACGCCGCTCACCCGTATTCGCCTCGCCTCTGAGATGATGGTTGAAGAAGATCAATATCTTAAAGATGGCATAGTCAACGATATCGAAGATATGGACGCCATCATCAGCCAATTTATTGCGTATATTCGCCAAGATCAGGAAACCAGCCGTGAGCTAGGGCAAATCAATAAACTCATTCAAGATGTCGCTCAAGCAGAAGCCAATCGCGCCGGTGAAATAGAAGTGGTGTTAACTGACTGCCCCGAAGCCCAATTCCAAGCGATTGCCATCAAGCGGGTACTGAGTAACTTAGTCGAAAATGCCTTTCGCTATGGTTCTGGCTGGATCCGCATTAGCTCACAGTTCGATGGCAAGCGTGTCGGTTTTAGCGTTGAAGATAACGGCCCAGGGATCGATGAGTCGCAAATTACCAAATTATTTCAACCATTTACCCAAGGTGATATCGCCCGTGGTAGTGTTGGTTCGGGCCTAGGCCTCGCCATTATCAAACGGATTATAGATAGACACCAAGGGCAAATTACCCTCTCCAACCGCGCCGAAGGCGGTTTAAAAGCCCAAGTGTGGCTGCCGCTGGAATAACGCGAGATCACATATTTGCAAATCAAATGACAACGCTGACATCCAAGTGAGCACTTGTCATATTAATATCACCTTAAATTCATAAACTCAGAACAGTTACTGGCTCTGACCATTATGAAGATTGCAAAATGAAAATTTCAACGCTGTCGCTTTCTGCTTCTGCCCTGTTGTTATTGCTCGCGGGATTGCTAGCAGCCGTAGTGCTGTGGAGCAGTGATCAGCGGCAACAAATTGAGCAGCAAACACTTACATTACAAGCTATTCAGCAGGATTTTCTCGTCGGCGTACGCCGCGATCTCGACGGCTATCTCGCCAGCGGCAACGCTAGCCAACTTGAACAAGCTAAAACTAAACTCAGCGCCATTAAGAACCAGCTCACAGAGCTTAATCTCGCCACCATGGGCGCTACCGATAATGACTTGCAAGCAAGTCTAAGTAGCTTCATTCAAGATTTAGATACCAAGTACCGCGCCGCGGGTAAACTCGCTGGCAACCCTAGGCAACTGCTCGCCCACGCCGAATCTGAAATGCTCGACTATAACCGTCGTCTGGGCAGTTATGCCGATAAAGGCTTAGCCACAAATGCGGCGGTCGCCGAACAATATCTGCAATTGAGCCGCGATTTACCTTCTATCGTCTACCAACTTTCCCAGCTGACCGATGGCTATCTGATCGGCAAAAATCAGCAACTCAAGGGCATTTTAGACAGCACCAGCAAAGAGCTAAATACATGGCACGACACCCTCAGCGCACTGCCGTTAATCGGCGTATATGAGCAGCAAGAAGCCGATGAATTTGCCCTCGGTGCCAGCGAACCAGAACAGATTGAAGTCGGCGAAAGTGACCGCAGTGAACTGCTCAGTCTCGCCAATCGATACAACAAAGAAGTCGCCAATACCCACCAATTGCTGCAAGCCAACCAAGAGATGCAAGATCAACTCATTCAAGCGATTAGCAATGTGGAACAACAGCTTATTGGCTTAGGTGAGGCTCAGGCGGCAAAGAATCAACAGCTGAAATATGAGCTACAACTGATCCTCTACACTATGGTTTCCATCATGGCCTTGTTTGCGATTGGTTATTTAATCCTGCAGCAAAACCGCGTCGTCAAACCGTTAAAACGTCTCAACCAAGCCTTTATGAAATTAAGCGAATCGAACAGCCGCGAGCGTTTAGACATTAATCGGCGCTGCGAGACGGGCCAAATCGCGGGTCATTTCAACCAGTTGCTACACAGGTTTGAACAGGAAGATGAGGCGCAGCGCCAGCAAATCACTAGGGTTTCTCAATCATTAAGCCAACTGGTGGCGCGCATTACTCAGCTATCGCAGCACACAGAGCACACCCAAACGATTGTGGCCGATACGCAAACACAGACCGAGCATATCCGCAGCCTCGCCAATGAGGTGAGCCACACTTCGGCACTCGTGGAAGACAGCGCCGCCGAAACCATGCGCCAAATGCAGTCGAGCCAAACACAGGCCGAGGCCGTACTGAGCGCAACCGAGCAGACGCAAACCGCCGTTGGCCTTTGCCATGCTTCCCTCGAAAGCCTGAATAACTCAGTGACGGACGTATCGAAAATCATTGATGTGATTGGCAATATCGCCGAACAAACTAACTTACTTGCCCTCAATGCTGCCATCGAAGCTGCACGAGCGGGAGAGCAAGGTCGCGGCTTTGCCGTGGTCGCCGATGAAGTGCGTAATTTAAGCCAACGCACCCAAGTGTCTTTGAATGAGATCGTGAAAATTCTGCAACAACTTACCCAATCAAATCATGCCCTCAGTGAGAGTGTCGATGGCATAGCACAGGCCACCAGCAGCCAGAAACTGCGTGCTCAGAGCCTGTGGCAAGTGGCGCAAACAGTGCAAAACCAAGCAAGTGAAATGGCTAATACCGCCAAACAAGGCTCACTCAATGCCAAAGAGCAAGTCGATTATCTCGATGAATTTGTTCGCACTATGGATAGTTTAAAAGAACAAGCGCAAACCAGTTCACAGCAGAGTGAGGTCATAGCCCAAGAAGTACAGCAGAGTGTAGAAGATATTGAAACCAGCTTGGGGATTGGGCAAAGCCAAATAAACCGTGCGGCCTAAAACCGCACGTTTATTCACTTAATTTCTCTATTTGTGTTTAATCGTCGCTTCGACAATTGTGGATATTAGAGCCATCGAACTGACATTCGACATCAACCCATTTGCCTTCAAATGGCGTTAATGAAGCATCAGTCGCTTGATAGCCCCACAAGGTCTTTTGCATCACTAAACCCGACAAATCAAGCTCATTACTTCGCACTTCAAGGTCAACTTCTTTCACTAACCACTGGTTGTCTGCGAGTTCAACACCTTCTATTTGAATCCATTTTTGGTCAAGTGTCGCTAAGGTTAAACCGTCATCGAATTGAGTTCTGGCATCAATATCAAATGTAAATCCATTAATTTGTAGCTGATTATTGGTGGTCAGTGTCGCCAGACCTTCTAGCTCGAACTTTTTACCTAAGGTTGGAGGTATTCCGCCATTATCATGTGATGTTTCAAATTCAACTTCTCTGGCCCATAAACCCTGCGGCATAGATTGAATATCTACATCGACTAGCTTGCCTTCAACCAAGTTAGCTTGCTTGCCATCTTCAAATTGAGTATTTGTAGTGACATAGAGTCGAGTACGGGCATTAAGCTCAAACTGCGTCTTATCTTGGTTGACCCAAGTAATAGTCCCTTCTAGCTCCATATCATTAAAAGACGCCGTATCTTCCACCTCGACTTCAGAGGCCAAAAATGAAGCACCACTTTGCTGGCCTTCCACTTCAACCCATGCGCCTTCCTGTAAGCTGCCTTCTAAACGTGCGTTGGCATAATTAATCACTGCCGAACCGATATTGAATTGTTGCGCAGCCTTATTTAATCCAGAGACACGTCCCTCGATTTCAGCAAACGCAAAATTGGGGATAAGGTTTATAGAATTAACCTGCCATTCTCCCATTACCGTTGGATAACCATTTACCGCAACCCAATCGCCGACTTTATACTGAGTCGCGTCCGCTGGTTTAACGATTAAATTAATCCCATTAACGGCAATAGTATTTTGATTAACGGAACTGATTTCACCCACAAGGCTTGGATCTAATATGACATTTTTAGCCTGTTGGCCTTCATTATCAATTTTGACCCTCATCCCCATTTGAATGGCATTAACCTCTAACGGCTGTTGTCCATAGTGAATCTTAGCATTAGCGATATTTACGCTATATCCGTTGACCGTAATCGAATTATTATCAGAAGCAATATTTGTTACTGTACCGTTAATTTTTGCGGGTAACGTGGGTTGTGGAACGATAGGATCGGGTTTAGAGGTATCTGTTGATGAATCATTACCACCGCAACCAGCAAGCAAAATGGCCGTAATACAGACTAAGAGTTTATTCATTTTCTTCCCTATTATGTCTTGTTAAATCAGTGCAGGGCATCTTAGTATGAAGATCGTCAAGCAAATGTGAAGAAATGAATTAACCTATGAAAGTATTAATTGTTGATGATAATCATGATGTTATTGAAACAATCATGGATTATTTAACCCTAGAGGGGATTATTGCCGACTGTGCATATCACGGGGAAAGTGCAATCAATTTAATTCAACAAAACCATTACGATGTCATCATAATGGATATTATGATGCCCAAATTAGACGGTATTAATACCGTCAAAAAACTGCGTGAAGAAATTTATTGTAATACACCGATTATATTTTTAACCGCCAAAGATAGTCTGCAGGATAAAATTGATTCTTTTACATCAGGTGGGGATGATTTTTTAAATAAACCTTTCGCGATGGAAGAATTATGCTTAAGACTGCATTCACTGCATAATCGTGGCCCACGTTTAGATGTGGGTATTTTGCGCTTCAGTGATATCAGTTTAAATTTGCAAACCCATCAAGTTACCCGTGCTGGTAAAGAAATTAAGCTCAGTAAAATTCAGCGCACCATTCTTTCACTGTTACTAAAACATGCGCCCGCTATCGTGAGTAAAGAGCAATTGGTAGATACAGTATGGGGAGATGATGCACCTTCGAGTGATTCACTTCGCAGCCACATATACAGCTTACGCAGTGCACTCGATAAAGGTTTTTCAGACTCAAAATTAGAGACTATCCATGGCCAAGGTTACCGACTTATCCCCTGAGCATTTTCCGAGTTTATATAAAAAAATCCGCCTCACTTTTTTAGTATTAACTAGCTTGATGTTTGCCATTTTTTGGAGCCTCATTTATATCGCCGAAGAACAAATTGAGAAGATTAGCCTCGAGCAAACGCTGGCCACAGAGACTCGCGAATATCTAAAGAATTATCAAAGGTTTGGTGATAAAGCACAGCTCCCCGATATCAATGAATTGAAAACATATTGGAGCAAAGAGTTTGTACCAGCTTGGCTGCAACCTTATCAAAATACCGGATTTTACGAACATCAACTGGGTGACGAAGATAAACACTTTTTAATATCCGCTCATCCTTCTGGGCAAGGGCTGTTGTATGTGGTTTATAAGGATGACGCGGACGATTTCCTTGATAGCTATGAAGATAGAATGCACATTTTGATCTCTATTATGGGGATCGGTTTGCTCCTGTTTATCATGGCGTATGGATTGTATTTTGTACGTCTGCTATCCAGTCCACTTGCTGAGATTGAAAATAAAATCAATCAACTATCACCAAAAAGACCAACATCAACACCGAGTACTTCATACCGTGAAACCCGCCAGATTGAGCAAACCCTATTAAGCAACAAAGCTAAAATTGCCGCCTACTTCACTCGGGAACAAGAATTTAGCCGTTTTGCCTCCCATGAACTACGCACGCCCATTATGGTGATCCAAGGTTCGGTAGAATTGCTCAAAAAAATCCCCAATGCGACAACCGAGGCTCAACAATTAATGGTCAAAAAAGCCATTACACGTATTGATTACGCAGGGCATCAAATGAAAACGCTCACCGAGGCCTTTTTACTTCTCGGAAAAGAAGACATTGAATCCCAGCACTACAGCCAAATTGATTTAGCACCACGCCTTGAACACATTTTAGCTGAATTGGCGCAGCACTTTGCCAAGCAAGAAATCACCTACAGCTTAACGCTTAAAGATTGCTTGAGCATCAAGGCGCCACTGAGCTTTATTGACATAGTGATAGGTAATTTAATTAAAAATGCTTTCAATTACAGTGCCGGAAACATTGAAATTACGATGCAAAGCAACCAATTATGGATACTGAATCCACTAAGCACTCAAAGTACTGATACATCAGGCTATGGCTGCGGATTAATTATTATTGAACGTATTTGCGAGCGAATGGGCTGGGCATTTTCAACCCCAAACGATGGTGCTAGCTATCAGGCTTATGTTCAGTTTATAGATAATGCCCATTAACTGAAGTTAGCTTGGATAAATGACCTCGTTTTAGCAAATTCTGAGTTGCAAACCCAATCTTCACAACCGCTTCACGCTTGTCTTGGCACTATGCTCGCAACACTGTAATAGCCATTGAGGCTGAGTTACATAAAACCATAGAAAGGACAAACAGATGAATAAAATGACTCTTACCGTTTTCGCAATGGCACTTTCATTCACGACTATGACCAGCCAAGCAGGCTTTCAACCTACAACGGGTGAACCTCAAATACAGGGTGGCTTCCAAGGGCCGAGCGCAAGACAAGTGATTCATGATGTGGTGAGCGCGCTCAATGCCAGTGATGACGCCCAAATTGAGTTAACGGGCCATATCATTTCTTCCATTGGACACGATGATTATATTTTCCGTGACGCTACGGGTGATATTAAGGTCGAAATTGATGATGATTTATGGCGCGGCAACACAGTAACACCTGAGACTCAGGTCATTATTCGTGGTGAAGTGGATAAAGATTGGTCTGAAGTGACCATAGATGCAGACAACATTCAAATCGTACAATAAATTGATTTAGTTAAAGCCAGCCAATGAATGGCTGGCTTTGGTCACATCCAAACTTCATGTCTTAAATACGCTTAGATAGCAGCCAAAACAACTTCAGCTTTACTGGCTTCAAAAGCCTTTGGCTCTTCTACATTCAGTAGAGTCACTACACCGTTATCGATGATCATGGCATAACGTTGTGAACGCACGCCACCAAAACCGGCAGTATCCATCTCTAAACCTAAGGCTTTAGTAAAGCTGGCATCGCCATCGGCTAACATCATTAATTCAGAGGCATTTTGTGCTTCGCCCCACGCTTTCATCACAAAGGCATCGTTCACAGCAACACAGGCAATCAAATCCACGCCTTTCGCTTTAAATTGATCGGCTAATACCACATAGCCAGGTAAATGCGCTTCAGAACACGTTGGAGTAAAAGCACCTGGCACTGCAAACAATACGACTTTTTTACCCGCGAACAATTCGGTAACTTGGTGATTCACCATGCCATCTTTCGTCAGTTGACCTAATGTGGCAGCAGGTAATGTTTGACCTTGAGCAATCATGTCTTTCTCCATTTAGTTAAAATAACTCATCCATACTAGCCCTATTTACCGCAGATAAACACCGAGAGAAATAAGGGCGATTAGACTCGAGTTCGATTCAACCGCAGCCCCGCACACAAACTAAGACATAACAAACCTAATACTGAGAAGGCGCCGCCACTTTCCTCAACAACGATAATGTCGGGCTCTCTGTCTCGATCGCTACTCTCCAATGGCAGCGCATACAAACTATCGGTCTCATCGGCGCTAATGGTCGCAACAATATCGCTGTAACCCACTTCATACACATCAATCAACACATCATAGTGATCCGTCGCATAACCCGTGTAGAGCGTGGTCAACACTTCGTAATCGTCCTGTGTCGAATCGCCGTAAATGGTAAATACGTCTGTGGTGTAGTAATGCACCCAAGGGCCACCATCACGACTGAGATAAAGCTCGGCAAATAAATCAGCTCTTTCATTAAGATATGCACCATTGACATCAACGTCGAAGGTCACGCTAAACGTTTGATAAAACCCATCGTAATCAAAGTCTTCAAACAAACGACTGCTGGCATCAAAAATCGAAAAGCTGTGATACACAGGTGCGCGGTAGGGATCTTCACTGGTCGCGCTCGAACTCGGAATCCCTTGGCTCGCATGTTTCGCTGTTACTTGCTCACGCGTCATCGGCGAGGCGCCCATAAGTTGCACTCGGTTTGTCGTCGGCGCTTTGGATGATAAGGCTGCTGGCGCCAAGGATTTCACGGCCGCAGCGGCGACTTCAGTGACATTTTTTGCGGGCGCGGCTTGTTGTAACAAAGCTAAAGCTTGTAGTTCCTGCTCAGCAGCTTGCTCGCTATTTTCTGCTTTTTTGGCAATACCAACGCTGGCTGCAGTAAATGGCGTTAAGCTTTGCGATGACTCCAGTTCGCGGGGCTGAGCGCTAGCGACAGATGACGCTAAAAACAGCGCAGCAATAGCCGTTGCCATAAACAGCTTAATATTAACTGTGGCTGCCATATCTTGCTTATTGAGTATGTTCATCTTGAATATCCTATGGATAACCCGTTCAAATTGGAGCTATTAAAGTGCAATGAAGGTGAACATAAGCTGAACATCAACGCCCACTGTTCTCAGCCAGAAGATACGTTCAGCCCGAGTTCATCTGGAATGGGTAACACTCACAAAACTTAAACGATACAAGCGCGAGCATAGAGATAGACTCGCCAACAGAACTTCAGTTCTGTCACGAATAACAAAATAACTGCCAGAGTTAATTTTGAAGGAATTGTGCCAACCAATTGGCTGATCTCTATGTGTTTGTTAAGGTGATGAGGTATTCTTAGTCGACTCGATAAGTTATCCATCTCACTCATTAACTTAAGATCGCTGAACATTGCGGGTACCCGATATGAAACTTGGTTCGACCTTGGCCCTAATCACTTGCTTATCAGCCTCCTTTGGTTGCATAGCAGGTAATGATAGACATGATGATCGCAATCAGCCTCGTAACCAAGGTGCGAAGAATGAGCAGCGCCGTCTAGCGGTCAATAGCCCTGATCAAGCAGTGGCAATGGCGCAACGACAATTTCAAGGCAAAGTATTGAGCGTACAATCCAGCGGATCGGGATATCGTATTAAAATCCTCAATAATGATGGCCAAGTATTTTCTGTTTCAGTAGATGCCGCAACGGGCCGAGTCTCGAGGAACTAACGATGCGATTGTTACTAGTTGAAGATGATATAGAACTACAGACTAACTTAAAGCAACATCTCCTCGATGCCCATTACAGTATCGATGTGGCGAGTGATGGTGAAGAAGGCTTATTTCAAGCGCTCGAATACAACTATGATGCAGCAATTATCGATGTAGGTTTACCTAAACTCGATGGTATCGCCTTGATCCGTAGCGTGCGTGAACAAAAACGCGACTTTCCTATCCTGATTTTAACCGCAAGGGACAGTTGGCAAGATAAGGTTGAAGGACTCGATGCCGGTGCCGACGACTATCTGACGAAACCTTTCCATCCCCAAGAACTCATCGCACGACTAAAAGCCCTGATCCGTCGCTCCGCCGGTAAGGCCAGCCCCCTGATCTACAACGGCCCCTTTAGCCTTAACACCAGCAGTCTAGAAGTACGTAAAGGCGAAGAACTGGTTAATCTCAGTGGTTCTGAATACAAGCTATTCGAATTTTTTATGTTGCATCAAGGCGAAGTCAAATCAAAAACTGTACTCACAGAGCATATTTACGATCAGGATTTTGATTTAGATTCTAACGTCATCGAAGTCTTTATCCGCAGGTTACGCAAAAAACTCGACCCAGATAATCAATACAACTTAATTGAAACTCTGCGCGGCCAAGGTTATCGCCTAAAAGCGTTAACGTCTGGGCAAGCAACCGATGAGTAAACGCGCCATGGCGTGGCAAGTGTTGAACTCCCTAAAAGCACGCTTAGTTGCCAGCGCGCTATTATTTATCTTAGTGTTATTACCCTTGATCGGCGTTGCCTTAAACGATGCCTTTACTGAACAAGTTAAAAGCGCAACCAAGAATGAACTCAGTGCCTATGTCTATTCGATTCTCGCGGTGACTGAAGTCGAAAACAAACAAATCTCCATCCCAGAGTTAGTGTTAGAGAATCGTTTTAACCTCATTCAATCAGGGCTGTATGCCATTGCAACCACTGAAGACGCCAGCGGCAAACAAGATATAGTGTGGCATTCGCAATCTTTTATGGGGATTACGCCACCGCCACATTTTACCATCCCAGCCACGGGTCAAAGCGCATTTGAGCAAATCGAGCTCGCCGATCAACTCCATTTGATTTATAGCTTTAGTGTCAGTTTTGCCAGCCAAAATCAAAACGTGCCTGTGACAATCCACATCATTAAAGACGAGCGGGAATTTCAGCAGCAAATTGATCAGTTTAATCAACAGCTTTGGACTTGGCTGCTGATCTTAATGTTAGTCATGTTAGTGTTTCAATTGAGTTGGTTACTGTGGACGTTGCGACCTTTAGCACGCTTTACCCAAGAGTTACATTCCGTCGAGCAAGGTAAGTCGATGCAGCTAAGTAGCCAATACCCCACTGAATTACAAGCGGTTGCTCGGCAGCTCAATATTTTGCTCAATACCGAACAAACCCAACGAAAACGCTATCGTAATGCCTTGGCCGACCTAGCCCATAGCCTCAAAACACCACTGGCGGTGATCAAGAGTCAGGCCGACTTAAGCGAATCCTCCAGTGAGCAAGTATCAGTGATCAGCCGGATCATTGGCCACCAGCTAAAACGTGCCCAAACCGCAGCGGCGGCCTCGTGGCATTTAGGTATTCGTGTCGATGAAGTCGCCGCTAAGTTATTACGCACCTTAGCTAAAATTTATCGAGAGCCACAAATCAATCTCAGCGGCGAGATGGTAGAACACGCAGTATTCAAGGGGGATGAAGCAGATCTGACTGAAATTCTCGGCAATTTACTCGACAACGCCTGTAAAGCCGCGAAGTCTACGGTGATATTAACGGTCACAGGCGATGCCTATCAACTGCTAATCTGTATCGAAGATGATGGCCCTGGGATCAGTGAAGCCCTGCAAAATCAAATCTTTGAACGTGGTATTCGCGCAGACTCCTACCTTCAAGGTAATGGTATTGGGCTTGCTATCGTGCGCGATTTAGTCGACAGCTATAACGGCAGAATTTCTGTCTCTCGTTCAGAAACCTTAGGTGGTGCCAAATTTAGCATCAGCTTTACACACTCAGTTTAAGTCTTTATTTTCAATGTGATAGTTTTATTACTTCTCTTAAAATTTGGCTATAAATAAATATTTAACCGCAAAACACTTTCAGCTTATGTTCATATTCACACGCCTAATATGCCCATAACATCCTCGAACAGGATTATTGGAGCAAACCATGAACAGACTACATCGATGGAATTGGCTAGTGTTAACGGCGGCATTAGTGGCCTTGCCTTTCACTACCACAGCACAGGCTGCGGGCATATCTGTAAGCCAAAGCTCGAGCACAGCGGCAAGCCAAGCCGAACTCGAACAAATGCTGGCGCCTATTGCCCTGTATCCCGATAGCTTATTGACCCACATACTTATCGCTTCAACTTATCCACTCGAAATAGTGCAAGCACAGCGTTGGTTAACCCAGCGCCCCAAATCATCGATCGACCAAATTATGTCGCAAGCCGAAGATCAGGACTGGGACCCGAGCGTCAAAGCCTTGCTGGCCTTCCCGACGCTGCTGCAAAAAATGAGTGAAGATCTCGAATGGACTCAAAGACTCGGTGAAGCCTTCTTAGAAGATGAAAGCCAAGTGATGAACAGCATTCAGTCCCTAAGACAACAGGCTGATAAAGCGAATAGCTTAGCGGACATGGATAACATGGCAATTACCCGCGCCAACAATCAGATCATCATAGAACCCGCTAAGCGAGAAATCGTCTACGTCCCCTATTACGATCCACGCGTGGTTTACGGCACATGGCGTTGGGGTGTGGCTTATCCACCTGTATATTGGGAATTTGGCGGCTATGCTGGCTATCCCTATCGTCCGAGTCATAACCATTTCTACTGGTCACCGGGCATCCATATTTCCTTTAACTACTTCTTCAGTTCGTTCCACTGGCACAACCATAAAGTGGTGGTGATCGACTATCGCCATTCACACCGATATCGCCCACGGGAAAGATACAGTGTTAGCCATGGCGCACAACCTTGGAAACATAAACCCGAACATAGACGCGGTGTGAGTTATCACAATCCAGTAGTGAAACAACGCTATTACAATGATGATAAATATCGCGGCAGAGATTCACACTCAAGCGGCAGTAAACAGCACTTCAATAGCCAATATTCGAAGTCTAAAGAACGTCAAGATACCCATAGTAATCTGGGTAATATGAGTAATCAGGGCAATAAAAGTCGTGATAATAAAGACTATCACAACGTCAGCCGTGAACGTGATAACCGCACGCCGAGTTATCAGAAAACGCAAGCCGAGTTAAAGGAGCGTCGATCCGCGACTATGGTACAAACACCAACCCACAAGGAGCGTAATGACATGCAATCAAGACCCGTGCAGTCAAAGCCAATACCATCGAGGGAGCCGCAGCAAAGGCAATACCAAACTCGTGAATCGCAGCCGCGTAATATCGATCAACAAAGGGCACAGTCACAAAGGCAAGAAAAACCAAGAACTATGACCCCAAGAAGTGAAATGCCACGGCCTGAAACAAGACGTACAGAGCCACAACGGATTGAACAACCAAGACAAGCAGCGCCTAGACAACGCGAAGAAGTGAGAGTGAGACAAAGTGAGCCACGCCAAAATGCGCAAACCGCTCGCTCGGTAGAACATAACCAAGGTCGATCAATTCAAATCCAAGAACGTCGTCATAGGGAATAACAAGATATAAACTGAAAACGAGTGCCCAGAAGACTCACCCTCTTACTGGGCATTTTTATGGATTATTTATCTGTAACATCACCTCACAAAGGCAACTTCCTCCAGAATTAATATCCTAAATATATCTCATATTCCAAAATGAACTACAAATAACAATTTTAATAACCAAATTTGTAGATATAGTCAGAGTGCGAGTCAAACTGGCTTCATCCGGTCGTCATTTGGCTCTCTTATAAACTCACATCTTGGAGGATGAAATATGGCAACCTTATTAATTGTGCCAGGGTTTGGTGGTAGCGGCCCTTTACATTGGCAAAGTTGGATTGCACAAAAATATGAATCAGCTATATGGGTCAATGACTTACCACTATTGGAGCCTAAGATTCATATCTGGGCCAATGCCATTTGCCGCGCAATCGATCAAATCGAAGGTGAAATCCTCATCCTCGCCCACAGTTTTGGCTGTTTAGCGACAAGCCTTGCCATCGCTCATCATCCACAGCGGGTAGCCGCAGCTATTTTAGTCGCGCCAGCATCACCAGCACGATTTTCTGAGAATGGACACATTCTGCCTGAACACGATGGCACTCAAACGATCAAACACTTGTTGCCAAAACATCCCTTAGGTGTCGCAGGGCTTGTCATTGCCAGTGAAAACGATCCTTGGATGCCCTTTAATCAAGCTGCAAAACTGGCAAAAAAATTGGGATTCCCAACAATCAACTTAGGGTTAAGTGGCCACATTAATGTCGATTCCGGACATGGACAGTGGCCCCTCATTGATGTGCTTATTGGTAATCTTATCTATCAAATAGAAAGTGCAACTCAGAGCCAGTCTAACGATCTCGTAAACTCAAACACACAAAAGACACAAAAGACACACTTATTACATAAAAGAATATCAAATCGCAAAATGTAACTTTTTAGTTATCAATATTTGATTATAATTCCAATTACGTTGTCAAAAACCACTTACATGAGGACTTATATGGCAACCAAAGAAGATCTACAAACCGTGATCCCCGTGCTCGTCAATAGTTTAGAAAAACTACTGGGTAGAATTGAGTTTGGGACAGTGGAATTAACCTTTCACCATGGGAAATTAGTGCAATTAGAAAAGAAAGAAAAAATTCGTTTAGACCAAGTTACGCCGTCGAAATAAAAACGAAATTTACCACCCAATCAACACAGTTAGGCCACATCGCTGACCGGTCAACCGGAAGCCTTATTAAGTAATATGAGGATTTCGGTATGAATATTTTATCTCACCTACAAAAAGCAACACTCACCTTAGTTTTGGCCTCGGCTAGTTTTCTCGCACTCGCTGAAGATACGCTATTGAATGTTTCCTATGATCCAACCCGTGAATTCTATCGGGAATATAACCAACTCTTCAGCCAATATTGGCAAAAAAAAGACCATAAAGCCCCAACCATACGTCAATCTCACGGTGGTTCAGGCTCGCAAGCTCGCTCAGTTATCGATGGATTAGAAGCGGATGTTGTCACTCTGGCACTGGCCTATGACGTTGATGCATTAAGGCAAAAAGCGGATTTAATTCCTGAAAATTGGCAAAGTCGCCTGCCACACAATAGCTCGCCCTATACCTCGACCATAGTGCTATTGGTTCGTAAGGGAAATCCCAAAAATATCCATGACTGGAATGACTTAGTTCGTGAAGGTGTAGAAGTCATTACCCCAAATCCTAAGACTTCAGGCGGGGCGCGCTGGAACTATCTCGCTGCTTGGGGTTATGCACTGAAGCAATACGGCTCAGAAGAAAAAGCGTTAGAGTTTGTTACTCAGATTTATAAAAACGTACCTGTGCTGGACTCAGGCGCCCGTGGCGCAACCAATACCTTTGTACAGCGTAACATTGGCGATGTGTTCATCGCTTGGGAAAATGAAGCCATATTATCTGTTGAGCAGTTAGGAAAAGGTGAATTTGAAATTATTGTTCCAAGTGTCAGTATTCTTGCCGAGCCACCAGTGACAGTGGTAGATAAAAATGTCGATCGCAAAGGGACACGTAAGTTAGCAGAAGCTTACCTAGCACATCTCTATACTGATGAAGCACAACACCTAGCTGCAAAACACTTTTATCGCCCAACAAACCCAGACGTTGCGTTGCAATACAAAGACAAATTTCCACAACTGACGCTCTTTACCATTGATGAGGTTTTTGGTGGCTGGAACAAAGCACAAAAAACGCATTTTAATGATGGTGGTCAATTCGATTCTATTTTAACCAAGATTAGCAAGTAATCTTTTATGCGGTTTCACTCATTCGAAACCGCCCATGAGTTTCACTTATCTCGCTACGGAATAATGATATGAGCAAGGTTGTCATAAAATCTGTGCTACCTGGATTTGGTATTACCTTAGGCTTCTCAGTTTTATATTTAAGTTTGCTATTTCTTATTCCTGTAGCCGGATTAGTTCTGTTTACGCTGCAAATGAGTTGGGCTGACTTTTGGGTCGCCATTAGTCATCCTCAGGTTGTAGCCTCATACAAGCTGTCATTTACGGCGTCTTTTATTGGCGCCAGTATTAATGCCATTTTTGGGACTCTCGTCGCTTGGGTGTTAGTACGTTATCAATTTTTTGGTAAAAAAGTCGTCGATGCTTTAGTCGATCTACCTTTTGCCTTACCGACGGCTGTCGCAGGTATCGCGCTCGTAACGCTTTATTCGACTACCGGGTGGGTAGGTCAATATTTACATTTATGGGGCATTAAAGTCGCCTACAGTCAGATTGGTGTTGTGATCGCCTTAACTTACATTGGATTGCCCTTTGTCGTCCGAACAGTGCAACCGGTTTTGGCTGACTTTTCAAAGGAACTCGAAGAAGCATCAGCATCCCTCGGTGCTAATCGATTAACCACCATAAGAAGAGTGATCCTACCTGCGGTATTACCTGCATTATTAACGGGTTACGCCTTAGCCTTTGCGCGTGCTGTGGGTGAATATGGTTCCGTCATTTTTATCTCGGGCAATTTGCCCTATCGCACCGAAATTACTCCGCTACTGATAGTGTCCAAAGCTGAGCAATATGACTATAACGGCGCCGCGGCTATCGGCGTGGTCATGCTCGCAGCAGCTTTCCTCTTATTGTTATTAATTAATAGCCTACAGTGGTGGGCGAGTAAAAGAGGTTAAGTCTATGGGCCAAATATCGACTGTAAATCATCACGCTACTACTGAGGCTCCTTGGATAAAGTGGAGTTTAATCGGGATCGCATTAAGCTTTCTCGCACTGTTTCTGGTTTTGCCATTAGCGGTTGTGCTCTACGGCGCCTTTAAAGCGGGTCTCAAGGTCTGGTGGCAAGCCGTGACAGATCCCGATGCGCTCGCTTCCATTCGACTCACCATGTTAGTGTTAATTATTGTTGTACCCACTAATGCTATTTTTGGTGTAGCCATCGCTTGGGCCATTGCTAAATTTGAGTTTAGAGGCAAAACCATACTGATCTCAATAATCGATATGCCCTTCGCTATCTCACCCGTCGTGGTCGGGCTGATTTTTGTGATCCTCTTTGGTGCCCAAGGCTGGTTTGGGCCTTGGCTTGCTGCCCATGATTTAAAAGTGATTTTTGCCGTTCCGGGCATAGTCATTGTCATCATGTTCGGCACTTTACCCTTTATTGCCCGTGAACTCATCCCACTGATGCAGCAACAGGGCAAAGATGAAGAAGAGGCCTCACTCACCTTAGGTGCCAGTGGTTTAAAGACCTTTTGGTATGTCACACTGCCGAACATTAAGTGGGGCTTACTCTACGGCGTGATCCTGTGTAATGCCCGTGCTATGGGCGAGTTTGGGGCGGTAGCAGTGGTCTCTGGACGCATTCGCGGTGAGACCAATACTATGCCGCTACACATAGAAGTGCTTTATAACGAATACATGTTTACGGCCGCGTTTGCCGTGTCATCCCTGCTCACAGGTTTAGCACTGGTCACTATCGTGCTGAAAAGCCTCGTGGAGTGGAAAGATGAGCGCAAACATCAAATTAACTAAACGCAACGTCCTTGGGAACAGAGCATTATGAGCATACACATTCAACAAGTTAATAAGCGTTTTAGTGATTTTGTTGCCGTGGACTCGGTCAATTTAGAGATCAAAACCGGAGAGCTGACGGCCCTTTTAGGCCCATCCGGCTCAGGCAAAACAACTTTACTCAGGATTATTGCCGGACTCGAACAGGCCGACAGTGGCATAGTCAGATTTAATGGCGAAGACATCACCACACAGCATGTGAGTGAACGCGGTGTCGGTTTTGTATTCCAACATTACGCCCTGTTTAAACATATGACTGTATTCGAAAATGTCGCCTATGGACTCACAGTCAGACCACGAAAGACACGTCCGACTAAGGCAGAAATTGCCGATAAGGTGCATTCATTACTCAAACTCGTCCAATTAGATTGGACTGCTAATCGCTATCCATCACAACTTTCAGGCGGTCAAAGGCAACGCATCGCACTCGCCCGCGCGCTTGCGGTCGAACCTAAGGTTCTACTGTTAGACGAACCCTTTGGCGCGCTCGATGCAAAAGTGCGCGCAGAATTACGCCGCTGGTTAAGACGCTTACACGATGAGATTAATGTCACTACCGTATTTGTGACCCATGATCAGGAAGAAGCACTCGAAGTCGCAGACAAAATCGTGGTGATGAATCAAGGCCGTATCGAGCAGCAAGGTACGCCAGAAGAAGTCTATGATAATCCAAGCAATCCTTTTGTGTACGAGTTTCTTGGCAATGTGAACCTATTTCATGCCCGAGTAAAACAAGGGCATAGCACTATAGGCAATATTCACATTCCCTCACCTGAGCACACGATTAACGAAGAGCAACAAGGCTTAGCCTATGTGCGCCCACACGAGATTGAAGTACTGACACAACCAATTGAAAATGCCCTTAAAGTCAGTTTAGACTTAGTGACCATAGTTGGCCCAGCAGTGAGATTAGAAGTCCTAACTGAGCTAGATAACCAACTGATCCATGTTGAATTATCTAAAGTGCAATTTAAACGGCTTGGCATAAACAAAGGCGATAGCGCTTGGATCCAGCCGCGCTATACCAAAGTCTTTTTAGGGGAAGGCATTTAGCCACTCACCGCCATAATCAATAGATTAGAACTTCAAGGTCAAGGACTGACCTTCTCCCATTCCCTGCCACTCAACACTCAAATCCATAATCTCATTGAGAATATGATCAAAATCTGTTTGGTTAACAGTAGGAACGGCCAAGTCTCGACTGCTACAGGCTTGCTCTAACAGATAAATAAAGCCGTCATAGGTTGGCGTTTCACCCGACCACAGTAGCGACTGCAGGGTCTCAACTATGGATTCGGTTTGCCACACCTCCGTTTTATCAGCGATGGCGCGGGAGATTTCATTATGCTCTAAGGTAAAGCTGATATCGGCGCCAGCTCTGATCTGCGAGAAAAAAGCGCCTTGAATATGCAGGCGTTTTTCAACCACATAGTGGATCATATCGTGAGGTGCTATACCTTGTTCTGGCATTTGGGTTTGGGTCGCACTACCGTCCATGCGCACACAGCGCAACTGGCCATAACGCTGAGTACCTTTAGTGAAGATGACTTGCATAAAACCATCCTTAGTATTTTGATTAACGCATGCATAATGCGAACTCAAGTATAGTCCAACTCTGCGCCAGCATTAGAAAAACAACAACACTCTGCCGTTATAAATTACGCTGGATAAAGCGGAAACACTCTTCTGCCGCTAAGGGTTTACTAAAGTAAAACCCTTGCACTAAGTCGCACCCCATGCTCGACAATAATACCAATTGCGCCTCGTTTTCAACCCCTTCAGCGACCACAGTTAACCCCAATTCATGGGACATAGAAATGGTCGCAGCACTGATAGCGGCATCGTTCGGATCGCTTTCAATATCCTTCACAAAGGAGCGGTCGAGCTTCAATCTGTCTAAGGGCAAGAGTTTCAAATAGGATAACGAGGAATAACCCGTGCCGAAATCATCAATCGCAAGTTCGATACCATGCTGGCGCAATTCCGCTAACAGGCGCGCATTCTGCTCCGGATATTGCATTGCCACACTCTCGGTGATTTCGAGCTCCAATGCACCTTTGCCTAACTGATGCTTTAAAAGCACATTGGTGATATCGGCGACAATGCTATCTTTGCGGAGTTGATGCGCCGACAGATTCACCGCCATTCGCAGCTCGGTCGCACCCGCAGCGCGCCAAGCGGCAAGCTGCGCCATCGCGGTTTCTAACACCCATTGGCCGATAGGAATGATCATGTCAATCTCTTCAGCAATGGGAATAAAGCGGTCTGGCGCTACCATGCCAAATTCGGGATGTTGCCAGCGCACTAAGGCTTCGACACTGACCACTTGCCCAGTGCGGATATCAATTTGTGGCTGATAATGCAGTCGTAATTCATCGTTAGCGAGCACTTGCCTCAGGCCAGTTTCAATTTGCTGGCGCTCGGTGATCAAGGTATTCATCGCCGCAGTAAAGAATTGATAGTTGTTGCGCCCCGCAGCCTTGGCGCGGTACATGGCCATATCGGCGTTTTTCATCAAGGCTTCAACACTGTCGCCGTCGGTCGGGAATAAACTGATGCCTATACTCGGTGATGAATGTAATGCTTGATTGTTAATAACATAGGTTTGACTCAAACCACTGCGCAGCGCCTCGGCTAAACTGGCCACCTCATCATGGTTCGTATCAGATAAGGCAACCACAAACTCATCACCACCTAGACGTGCCACAGTGTCAGTATCACCAACGATGTTTTTCAAACGCCGCGCAACTTCTAACAAGAGTTGGTCGCCCACATGATGGCCCAAGGTGTCGTTGATATTTTTAAAGTGGTCCATGTCGATAAACATCACGGCAATTTGGCTGTCGGATGCCAGCGCCTCCCTGAAAACCACTTCGAGGCGCGACTGTAAGCTGAGTCGATTAGGCAGTAAGGTCAAAGAATCATGGTGGGCGAGGAAATGAATCCGTTGTTCACTGACTTTACGCTCGCTGATATCGGTAAAGCTGCCGATGTAATGGCTCACGGCACCTGCATCATCGCGCACCACAGACATCATCAACCATTTGGGGAAATCGTAACCATGCTTATGCCTGTCCCAAACTTCGCCTTGCCAGAATCCCGTTTGTTCTAGGGCGGCACGCACTTGAGGGTCGATATTTTTGTCGGTACGCTCGGCCTCTAAAAAGCGGCAGTTTTTACCAATGATTTCTTCTCGTGAATAGCCGGTTATCTGAGAAAACGCAGTATTCACATCCACAATAATGTCGTTGGCATCCATAATAGTGATGCCTTCACCACTCTGCTGGAACACCTGCGCCAATAGATTTACCCGCGCAACGGTGCGCTCCTGCTCGGTAATATCTTCAACGATAAAGAGAATAAGCTGTTCACCATCGGCACCTGTGACTAACGCACCATTGAGACGCACCGCCACTAATTGACCATTCTTATTCAAATAATGCTTCTGATAAGGGCCATAACGACGCGTTTGCTTTAGATGTTCTAATTGCTCAGTTTCACTTAATTGGTAACGCTTTGGTGTGAGCTCCCAAGGGTCAAGCTCATTTAACTCAGCGAGTGTGTAACCCGTGATCGCTTCGAATGCGGGGTTGATCGCCACAAACTGACTATCGTCTAAACGTTTAAGCACATGCCCTACAGGCGCCTTATCAAACAAGTTACGATATCTTTGCTCGCTTTCGACTAAAGTGGCCTGAAAAGCTTGACGACGGGCAATTTCCTTCGATAAGGCCATGGTTTTTTCAGTCACTTTCTCGGCAATACGTTGGCGCTCGCCGGAGGAAACCAGCGTCATACCACCCACAACAGCACAGGTGATAAAGGCGAGGAGCAGCATAAGTAGCGATAAGCTAAAAGTATCGCCCATCAGCACTGCATAGGATTGATAAATCACTATGTGCCAATGCCGATCTGCAAGCTGCAGGTTTGCTTGAAAATACTGGCCGGTTTTATCGCTAAATAGCTTGCTGCTAAATGCGGGAAATGACTTCTGGGTATTGCTGTAAAGCAATGCACCGCCCGCACTCATGTCGGAGAGTTTCCACTGCAATCCCTTTACGCTCTCAACATCATTAATAATGCTTTGCAAATCAATCACAGCTGAACAAAATCCTGAGATTTTACCCAGCCGATCGAACGAGGGCGCTAGAAGCAAGGTGCCACCTGGGCCATTGGGATCTTGAGCTAATTGGATCTTCGCCGTCATCACAGGCGCTAAGGTCGCGCGCACTTTGGCAATGGCAGCGGCTCGTATTGGTTCACTATTGAGATCTAATCCCAATGCCGCTTCATTACCTATGAGTGGCTGAATATACATCACTGGCACTAACCAGCCATCGGCATTAGCTTGCCAGCCTTGAGGCCGCGTGACTTTGTAGGGAGCGCCAATGGCTGAGCGGGTCGATGCCTCAAAACTGGGCAGATCGGCAGCCGCCACTAACGGCGACCAAGACCAAGCTCTAAAGCCATCTTGCTGCAGCATGTTACGTTTGCCAAACTGCACAAACTCATCCTCAGAAACCTGCTCGCTATTATCGAACAAGCTCGCTAAGGCGATGATTTGCTGCAGATTAGCCTCTTGAAAACTTTCAATATTACTAATCACGGCATTGGATTGGATCTGAAACTTATCCTGCAACTGTTGGCGCTGGTTCATATCCGAGTAGTAATAAATCCCCACGCAGAATAAAAAGCCCACCAGCAGGGGAACACCCGTCTGAATGCGGCGAGCACGCCAGATAGCTCGCTTATCAAATAACAACATAGTCAAAGGGATAAAGATCACGGCGCCGAGCAAATCCCCCGTCCACCAATTCACTAAACTCCCCAATAAATCAGATGGTGGAATCGTACCATTGATCACTAAGGCACTGTTGCCAAAAACGGTCGCCACAATACAAGTCAAGGCTAAGCTCAAGCAGGATTTAATAACGGTATTAGGATTATCTAAGGTGAATAAATGATCGACTCGCCCAAGAACATGGGCTGAAAGCACAGCCTGTATACAAGACCCAATCGAGATAGCAAAGGGTAACCAGCCCCAATGGATATGCCCGCCAATATTGATGTTAATCAGCAGGGAACCAATAAACACGCCAACCCAAGGGACATACTCTTTCCATAGGATACAGGCAGCAATGGCAATCCCTGCGGCAGGCCAAATCGCCGCAGAATATCCAGGCGACACAGCAATCATCAAGCCTAATTTACCTACAATGATGTAAGCTAAGGCGATGAAAATGTTTACCTTAAGGTATGGGGTAATTGACTTTATGTGTAATCCTTTAAACTGCCATAGTTACAATATTCAGAATCATAATGCCCTACTCGTTAACGCAATCTCAAGTAGATATCTGGGCAGTGATAAAATCACAGTCTAATAGTCGTTTTACCTAATGTAAATAGCGTAAATGACTGACACAATAATTGTTTTAACTTGATGTTTTTATTTGAGATGCCCATCTAAAATCCGCTTAGTCAAACTTTACTCGCATTAAAAATAAGCATGTAAACATGTGCGCATGAGTCAGAGAAAACAGCAGTACTATTCGGCACGCCTAAAAAGTAAATGTTGGCTAACACCTGCAAGTTTATCGAGGTATTCATCCACCCCATGACTTAGCCATTACATCAACTTTAGCCAAAATGAATAAATGAAGCGCCTCACACATTCCCAATTTATGAGAACCAAATCAGTTAAATTTAAGTTAATTTTGTAAATTTATTGATTTTATTTGGTTTTAATTAAGGTTTTTTTAATGCTTAACGTCTTTTCGCACGGGGATCCGCTTTCAATCAATAGCCGCTTCTTGGTATCCTCCTGCCGCATAAAAAAGTTGCATGCTGAATATTTTTTGTTCTGCCAACTGACTCCCTTTCCCGTTCAACCGGACCCGTTAATTGAAATTAGCTCTTAGCCAATTCATTGCTGAAAGATTGAACCTGATTATTCGGTTTTCAACCTTTAGCATGACAAACCTAACCCTGTTTTTCGGGTTATTGTTTGTGCTGCCTGTAGCTGACGTTTTATACGTATTAATCGGCGGTTGTGTTGATATTAGTGAACTCATCAGCCTCAGCAATGGCTTTTTGGTCGAGTTTATCGGCGCTAGTTTGCTCAGCCTGTTATTACTCAATCCCCTCGTTATTCTGCAGTTATGGCATTTAATCGACTGCTGCTTCAAATTTTTCAATCATCTCGATTTAACTAACGCTTCACTTTTTTTAGCACCCCCAAGGCTAAAATCCCTCGAACATACCGCCCACGGTTGTCGCGCTCCGCCATTTTAACCCTCTGTTTTTAAATTCAAATTAAGCATTAAGCGCTGAAAGCGGATCTTAGATTTGCCTCGGGATGGCGGCACATTATTGTGTCATGCCTCTTGGGTTTCAGGATTTGCGCTCAGATAACGCCGCTTAGTGCGACTGCCGGTTAACGCTTGGCAGAGTTGTAAACCTTAGGGTTAGAGGAATCTTCCTTTGTTAATTCGAAAATTAAGTAAAGCAGCAATCGCGGCACTAGCACTCATGCTCGCGGGTTGTGATGGCGGTGTATTGGACCCTAAGGGCCAAATCGGTATCGATGAAAAACACCTGATTATCGTCGCCACCCTACTCATGCTCATTGTCGTTATCCCTGTGATTGCCATGACATTGTACTTCGCGTGGAAATACCGCGATGGCCGTGATCAGGAAATCTATGCGCCTAAATGGGCACACTCAACGGCGATTGAAACCGTAGTGTGGATAGTGCCGATTGTGATCGTAATAGTGCTAGGTGTGATCACTTGGGGTTCGACCCATGATCTTGATCCATATAAGCCTTTAGTGCACGAAGCTAAACCCGTCACGGTTGAAGTGGTGTCGCTGGACTGGAAATGGTTATTCATTTACCCAGAACAAGGCGTGGCATCGGTCAATGAGTTGGCGTTCCCTGCCAATGTGCCGGTGAACTTTAAGATCACCTCTGACACTGCGATGAACTCCTTCTTCATCCCGCAGTTAGGCAGCCAGATTTACTCTATGGCGGGCATGACTACTAAATTGCATTTGATCGCTAACGAGCCAGGCACCTTCGACGGTATCTCGGCTAACTACAGCGGCGCCGGATTTGCGGGCATGAAGTTTAAAGCGATTGCCACTCAAACACCTGCCGACTTCGATGCATGGGTGGCCAAGTTAAAACAACAGGGTAAGACTTTGGACTCAGCGGCCTACGCCACACTGGCTAAACCGAGTGAATACAATCCGGTTGAATACTTTGGCTCAGTGAGCAAAGGGATGTTTGACCAAATCGTGATGCAGTACATGCACATGGACTCACATGACGGCATGAAAGGTCACGAAGGAATGGAAATGCACGCAGGCATGGAACACATGGGCACTGAGCACACATCTGACATGGCAGACATGAAAGGTATGCACGACATGGCACATATGGCAGGCGAGCACGCGATGGAAAATACACAGAACATGGCCGACATGGATAGCTCAACACCTTCGGTACCGTCATCAACACAGGACTCATCCACAGAACCTTCATCCTTAGAGCACTCATCCACTCATAAAGTGGAGGCGGAGTAATCATGTCATTTCTCGGTAAATTAAGCTTAGATGCGATTCCGTATCACGAGCCCATCATCATGGTGACCCTAGCGGTCGTCGCAGTGGTAGGTTTGTATATCGCAGCCTTGATCACTAAACACAAAAAATGGAGTGTACTCTGGAATAATTGGTTAACCTCAGTTGACCATAAACGCCTCGGTATCATGTACATAGTGTTGGCTTTGGTGATGCTCATTCGTGGCTTCTCCGATGCCATTATGATGCGTACCCAGCAAGCACTCGCCACCAACGGCGCAGCAGGTTATCTGCCGCCTGAACATTACGACCAGATCTTCACCGCCCACGGCGTGATCATGATTATCTTTATGGCAATGCCATTTATGATAGGTCTAATGAACTTAGTAGTGCCGCTGCAGATTGGCGCACGCGACGTTGCCTTCCCCTTCTTGAATAACCTCAGTTTCTGGCTGACCGCCTCTGGCGCTGTGCTGATCAATATTTCATTGGGTTTAGGTGAATTTGCTAAGACAGGTTGGGTGGCGTATCCCCCCCTCTCAGAGCTGGCTTACAGTCCGGGGGTTGGAGTCGATTACTATATCTGGGCACTGCAAATTTCAGGCATAGGGACAACCTTAACCGGGGTGAACTTTATCGCCACCGTACTGAAGATGCGCGCCCCCGGCATGAAGCTGATGCAAATGCCAATCTTCACTTGGACTTGTACTTGGGCGAACATACTGATCGTCGCGTCATTCCCGATCTTAACCGCCGTGTTAGCCATGTTAACGCTCGACCGTTATATGGATTTCCACTTTTTCACCAATGACGGTGGCGGTAACGCCATGATGTATATCAACCTATTTTGGGCGTGGGGACATCCTGAAGTGTACATCCTGATTTTGCCTGCTTTTGGTATTTTCTCCGAGGTGATCTCAACCTTTACGGCTAAGCGTTTGTTCGGTTACACCTCTATGGTGTTGGCGAGCGGTGCGATTTCAATTTTAGGTTTCATCGTTTGGTTACACCACTTCTTCACTATGGGCTCCAGTGCCAACGTCAACGCCTTCTTCGGGGTGATGACTATGGTGATTGCCGTTCCAACCGGGGTAAAACTGTTTAACTGGTTGTTCACTATCTACCGTGGCCGCCTAAGGTTAACTGTACCTGTGTTGTGGACACTAGGCTTTATGGTGACTTTCACCATAGGCGGTATGACCGGTGTGCTATTAGCCTTACCGGGAGCCGATTACGTACTACATAACAGTTTGTTTTTAATCGCGCATTTCCATAACACTATTATTGGTGGTGCGGTATTTGGTTACTTAGCAGGCTTTGCTTACTGGTTCCCTAAAGCGACAGGTTTCCACTTGAATGAACGTTTAGGTAAAGCGTCATTCTGGTGCTGGCAAATCGGTTTCTACGTGGCCTTTATGCCGCTGTACGTATTAGGCTTTATGGGTATGACGCGCAGAATTAGCCATACGGATAACCCAGCATGGAACCTGTGGATCTACTTAGCCGCTGTGGGTGCTTGCATCATCATGGTCGGTATCATTCTGCAGTTTATCCAACTGTACGTGAGTATCCGTGACCGCGACCAAAACCGCGATACTACGGGCGATCCATGGAATGGCCATACTTTAGAGTGGTCAACCGCTTCACCACCACAGTTCTATAACTTCGCTAAGCTGCCACAGGTTGATGATATCGATGCCTTTACCGATGCGAAAGAAAAAGGCTTGGCTTATCAAGGCCTCAAACACTATCAGCCAATCCATATGCCGAAAAATACCTCAAGCGGTATCTTAATGGCGCTGGGGATCACTGCCGCGGGTTTTGCCGCTATTTGGCACATTCTGTGGTTAGCCATTGTGGGCTTAGTGGGCGCGTTTATCGTGTTCTTATTCCGTGCCTATAACAATGACGTCGACTATTACGTGCAACCCGATGAAGTGGCTCGCATTGAAAATGCCCACTTAAACAATGTAGTAAGGGGCTGATATGAGTATTGCAATCCCAGCAGATTTAGAAGTAGCTCACGCAGAAGATCATCACGAACACCATGATACGAGTGGCAACACTCTGTTTGGTTTTTGGATTTACCTGATGACAGACTGCATTTTGTTTGCCTCGGTTTTCGCAACCTATGCTGTGCTCTACATGAACACGGACGGTGGCGTTTCGGGTAAAGACATTTTCGAATTGGACTTTGTGCTGATCGAAACTGCCGCCCTGCTCGTTAGTAGTATTACCTATGGCATGGCGCTAATTTTTGCTAAGCGCCACAACAAAGCCGCGACCTTGGCTTGGTTACTCGTGACCTTCGCCCTCGGTTGTGTGTTTATCGGGATGGAAGTCTATGAGTTCCATCACCTGATTGAACATGGCAATGGCCCGCAGCGCAGCGCTTTCCTGTCGTCCTTCTTCACCCTTGTCGGTATGCACGGTTTGCACGTGACCGCAGGTCTGATTTGGATGGCGATCATGATGATTGAAGTGGCGAAAACCGGTTTAGGTCATCGCAGCATCACCCGCCTGAGCTGCTTAAGCCTGTTCTGGCATTTCCTCGACATAGTGTGGATTTGTGTATTCACGGTCGTGTATTTATTGGGAGCACTGTAATGAGCGCACATAGTCATACTGATAAGCATAGCCATGGCACTGACGATCTGGCCGCGAGCATTAAGTCATATCTAATGGGCTTTGTGCTGTCAGTGATATTAACCGCCATTCCATTTTGGGCCGTAATGACCCATCACTTCGAGAAAGCGACCACCCTTAGCTTAGTGCTAGTGATGGCGATAGTGCAGATAGTGGTACATCTTAAGTACTTCTTGCACTTAGATTTCTCGAAAGAAGGCAAAGTGAATACCTTCTCCTTCCTGTTTACCGCCCTGATTATTGTCATGGTCGTCGGCTTGTCGGTGTGGATCATACTCGAAGCCAACGCTTTGATGATGTAACGAGAAACAGTCTATGCAAACACAAGACAGATTTATGTCACCGCAATGGAAAGCACGCTTCAAAGGGTATGTGCAGGTCACTAAGCCTGGCATCATTTTCGGGAATCTGATTTCCGTTGCTGGCGGTTTTTTATTAGCCGCCAAAGGCGACGTAAATTTGGTCTTGATGCTGGCGAGCTTAGTGGGATTGTCCTTGGTCGTAGCCTCGGGTTGCGCAATCAATAACTGTATTGACCGTGATATCGACGCCAAGATGCAGCGCACCTGCAAACGCGTGACCGTCACGGGCGAAATTGCCGTGGGTAACGTACTTGCATTTGGACTCGCCTTAGGTGTGTTAGGCTTTAGCATCTTAGCCTTGTTTACCAATGCATTAGCCCTGCTATTTGCCGTTATTGGTTACATCGTTTATGTGGGGGTTTATAGCCTCTATATGAAACGTAACTCAGTGTATGGCACTTTGGTCGGCAGCTTCTCGGGCGCAGTACCGCCCGTGGTTGGCTATTGCAGTGTGACAGGGCAAATGGACATGGGCGCGGCTATTTTGCTGTTGATGTTCAGTCTATGGCAGATGCCGCATTCCTATGCCATCGCGATTTTCCGTTTTAATGACTATGCGGCAGCCAATATTCCAGTACTGCCGGTTGCAGAAGGCATGACCAAGGCAAAACTGCATATCGTGCTTTATATTGCTGTGTTCGCCTTAGTCAGTGCGCTGTTACCACTCGCGGGTTACACAGGTATCGCCTTTATGGCAGTCACCTGTGCCACTAGCCTGTGGTGGCTTGCCATGGCATTAAAAGGTTATCGCCACGGCATCGACATGCACCGCTGGGCTCGCCAAGTGTTTGGTTTTTCAATCATCACTATTACGGCGCTCAGTGTGACTATGGCGCTCGACTTCCAAGTTGTGAGTCAGGCACCGCTACTCACTTTAGTGAGGTAAACCCTAAGCTTTCAGCTAGTTGTCTAGTCCTGAAATAAGTTGATAATACAAAAGCGCTAACCAAGATTAGCGCTTTTTTTCTCTCCTAAAACAGCCCCTGAAGCATCACTTCTAAGTGAACATCATTCGCCACCACATACCGGGTAGGCTAGTAAAGCCTGTCGTATAGTGTTTTAGCTCACCCTCTTTAAAGATCATAATGGTTGGCGTCGCCTGCAATGACCAATCACGGGCAATCTTGCTGTCACTATCGTTAATAGTGTCAAAGCCATAGCCTTGATGCTGAAGATATTTTCTCAGTTTCTCATCCTCCCCCGAATTCATGGCAACCGTCACCACGGGGTAATAGGCCGACATTTGATTGACTGCCGGGCTGACAAAATTACACACAGGGCACCAAGTGCCCCAGAAGTACACTAATACCGCCTGATCTTGACTTAACGTGGCAATATCAAGCGCTTCCCCTGCCAACGTCGTCCCTTGGAGCTGCGGCAAATTATCCCGCGGGATATCTTTGCCGCGCCAGATGTCCATCACGCTGGTCACGATAAGGGCAATGAGCAGCCAAAGTGCCAGCTGCTTAATCCAGCCCAATATGCGTTTAGGTAAAGATATCGAAACCTGTTCGGCGCTCATATTTTCAGTTTCCTTTGGCGGCATCTTAACTGCTCTTCTGTGTCTTATTTTTAGCGGCAATCGCGGCTTCAAGCTGCTCTTTTAACACTTCGTAAGGCACTAATCCGGGAATAAGCGTATCGGCCACTATCATACTTGGAGTGCCACCTATGCCTAACTCATTCATTAAATTAACATTGTCATCGACCATTTTAGCCACGCGCTCATCTGTGTTGCCAACCCAACGCTCGGTTGCCGTCAGTTTAGCGACCTTAGCGATGGCGGCGGCATCGAGTCCACGCGGGCTCGACATCAACATATCCTTCACCTTGAGATACTTTTCAGGCTCGTTTAACCAAACCGTTTGGGCAAAATCGACCGCCATTTTGGAGCCTTCGCCCTGCAGCGGTACCATTTTTACTATGATTTTTAACTGCGGAAATTCTTCAATCAGCTGGTTCAGCGAAGGCTCGATTTTCTTGCAGTATGGGCAGTTAAAATCGGTGAAGTACACCATCTCAATCTCAGGTGTCGCAGCGCCCTTCCACGGATCGCTTTTGGTCTCATACATGGCTTTATGATGAGTCACAAGACTGGTTTGCATGGCTGTATTTGCCCCCTCTTGCTCCCTTGCTTGCCACGCAATAATCGCTTCCCTCATTAGGTCAGGATCATTGATCAAGGCATCTTTAAGAATTGCTCGCACCTCTTGCTGCTGCGCCGCCGATAAACTGCTGTCTTTGGCATAGGCCATAGTGCTCACCGAAGGCAAGGAAACCACCAGCATTGCCATGGCGACACCCGAGACAGCAAACATCTGCAACTTGCGATGTTTGAATAAAGAGCTAAATTTCGACATTTTAGTGCCTCCGATGACTTGAGTATTCTGCATTGATTCAGTGTTGTTTTGTGCTTCAATTGTCTGTTTCATAATCGATTCCCATTGTCTTAGGTCAGAGTTATCCCTGACCTGAGTATTTGTTGAGTGCCACTCGACTCGCTATTGAATGAGACTCGCCAGTGATATTGCCGAGTGACATGTCCGAGTGAATGGCTGTTCGTTAGCGTTATTTCCCTGCCGCTACGGATGACTTTTCAGGGGACACTGAGGCCTGCTCAATCGCAGCAAGCACAAGGTCAGTTGATAGAATTTCAGGTAATTCAATCCCCTGCGGTGCACCCGGGCCATAAACCACGT
This sequence comes from Shewanella sp. SM29, assembly GCF_025654245.1. NCBI lineage: Bacteria > Pseudomonadati > Pseudomonadota > Gammaproteobacteria > Alteromonadales > Shewanellaceae > Shewanella > Shewanella sp. SM29. Next base: position 110,453 of record NZ_JAKKRN010000006.1, on the reverse strand, counting down.
TGAATGGCACCCCGAAACGATTATGGCTTTGCAGGTAGTGAGTTATGGGCTCAGAAGGCGTGGTCCAATCGCCCTTCATCGGCACAATATGCTGCTGTTGCAACAGGCTATAGACTGGATCTTGCAAGATCACGCCAACTTTATTGGCCTTACAGGTAATGCACCAATCGGCAGTCACATCGACAAATACTGTCTTGCCCTGGGCGACCTGCTGATTAATCAATGCTTGATCCAATGGCGTCCAAGCAAGATCCGCAGGTAAAGGTTTAGCCCACTGGTTCGCCGTCATAAATGCGATAACCGCCGACAGTAAAATGCCGATACCTAAGCAGCTCACAATAGCAATCGCGCCATATTTTTTAGCCATAAACACCATAAATATCAGTGTAATAATGCCAGATAATGGCCACAGGTAGATTGTATCAATGAAGCTGGACAACAGGCTAATGAGCCATAAACTGGTGAGGAGCAACATGCCAGAGAAAAACACTTTGACTGTGTTCATCCAGCGACCGGGTTTAGGGAAATAACCCGCCACTTGCGGAAATGCCGCCACAATTAACCAAGGGAACGCCATACCCACGGCCAACGCAGTGAAGATGGCAAACAAGCTCAGTACATCGGCGCCCAAAGCGAAGGCGACCGCAGTACCCAAAAATGGTGCACTGCAGGGCGTCGCCAGTAGCGTCGCAAACATGCCCTGTAAAAAGTGTCCGCTGTTATTATTGCCGCCCGTCGTCGCCAACTTGGTTTGCACGTTAGAGGGTAAGTTAATCTCAAATACACCTAACATATTGAATGCAAAAACTGTAGTCACCAGCGCCATAAAGCCGATAAACCAAGGGTTTTGGAACTGCACGCCCCAACCAATCGCCTGCCCCGTGAGCTTAAGCATTAAGATAAAGCCAGCGAGTAACCAGAATGAGGCCAATATCCCCAGCGCTGATGCGATGAACTGTTGGCGGATTTGATTGCGCTTAAGATCAGGCGCGGCAACCACTGAACTGAGCTTCATGCCGAGTACTGGTAACACGCAGGGCATGACGTTTAAGATCAAACCACCAATAAGCGCTAACAAAATCATGCCAAATATCGAGGTACTTTCTTGGGTAATTACCACAGGCTTAACCTCGGCGCTGTATTCCAACGCCCGCTCGCTATCGGCGACAGTCATATTCAGCGATTTGCCCAAAACTTCAGGCTCACCCAGCCAACTTTGACCAGTGAAAATACCAATCAATTGCTTGCCGTTAGCATCGCTTTCACTCGGTTTTAAGCTCACTAGCTTAAATGTGGTATCTGGCTCACCATCGATAATCACTGTGGGTTGCTGCCAGTTGGCATCATTAAGCCTGACTTCAAGTTGACCTTTGGCGGCATCCCAACCCATTGTCATGGCAGGATTTTGGCCATCTTGGGTCAACACTTTTTGTGGCACAAGCGACACGGCCTTGTTGTAGGCCAACATAGCATCGGTATCTGCTTGCAGCGCATTAGGCGTGAAGTCGAGACTAATCTGATAATCCGTCAGTACACAGATGGTGGTACAGGTCGACAAGGTCACTTTGCCGCGCAGCTGAGTTGGCGCAGCGATATCATCGACTTTTAGGGTTAATGGGAAGGTAGTATTACCTTTGTACCCAAAGGTTTGTAACCCCAATAATGAGAATTCCTCTGGCGCTGGCCATCTCCAATCCACTTGCTGTAGATTGTGTGAGCCATCCCATTTTATCGTCGGCGCGATACCGCCTTCCCCAGGACTACGCCAATAGGTTTTCCAATCGCCCTCAAGTTGTACTTCAAGCACAGCGGGCAAAGTATTCGTTGCAGGATCAACCTCCCCCGTTAGCATAAAACGTACTTTGGCTGGAGGGTGATTATCATTAACCAACCACCCCGTCGATGCGGCCATTAGCGACGGACTCGTCACTATCAAGGCGAGTATCCAGAATCTGGTTAACATGGATTTTAATGTACTCATTTTGTCCCCCCAATATGCACTAACTGTTTGTTATTAAATTGCATATTAATCTCTTCGATATATCGTCAGCATTTGCCATTGCAATACTTAAGCGCTGTTAGACCAAGCTAAGTTAAACAAGACTCTGTGATGCTGCGTGCATGCTTACCTTGCTTCTAGGCCATATAAATATTGGCTAACGCTATGTTCTGGTTACCAATATCGTTATGGCTTAAGAAACATCAGCGTGATAGAAGGCTTAAGTTCAAGCAGTCAGATAGGGAGGTGTGATGTGTAAAATTGGATGTTCTGCAGCCGCTTAACTTTCTTTTCTACCGGCAAACTGGCGAGAAAAGTCAAATATTGACTGAGAGAAAGCATGCCTAAACAAACCCACCTATCAAATTGATAAATAAGTTTTTATTCTTGAAAGCGACAATGTGTGAGATGTATTCGCCTAGGTTTAGCTTGATAACCTTGTATGGGTAACAGTGTTATCACGCGGGAGGCGCGGGGAAGTAACGGCAGTAGGAACAGCAGGATAAGAAATGGGATGGTACTCGGAGTGTCGATACAGGTTCGGATCGATTTCTCAGACAATTCACATTTTTTAGGTTCACTTTTGACCAGCTCAGTACCCGCCGCTTGAGCATCGGCATGGCTAGCCATATTGTTTGAAGCTGAACTGCTGTTTAAAGCAGAACTTGAGTTTAAAGCTGAGTTGGCGCTAAAACCAGCACCAGAAAAAGACGTAGCCGACATCGCTTGCGCGCTCGACTCCTTGAGCAACAAGTTAAGTATTCCACTATTTTGAGTCAAACAGAACAAGGTCAGAATGGTAAACACCATCACGCCCCATAGGTTGCCTGTTTGCTTAGTCGATAACTTAGAAATTTGGATTTCCCTTCGTCTTATTCTTTGATAATAAAGATAAAAAATGAGTGTCTTTCAACAGATAGCTGAAGATAAGACCGGCGGATTGTAACAATAGTTCATCAACAAGCAAATTATTTTGCCTTGCCTGAGTCAAGCCATAGTCCACCATTTCAATAAAACCGCGCTTTGCTGACGGATAATTTGAGTAACAACGACCTAAGTTATTACCATCATACTCAACAAGTTTTTATGCTCTAACATATTGATTCTACATAACTAGCCACAACTTAAGCAAAGCCCGCCAGAGTGACTCTTGTGCAGGCTTATTAATGATTGGAATCAAACTTTTTGCCTAAAAGATAAATACAGGCAAAACTTATGCAGAAAACCCACCATCAATCATCAAACTCGCCCCTGTGATATAGCCCGCTTCTGGGCCCGCAATAAAGGCGACAAAGCTGGCGATCTCTTCGGCTTTACCATAACGCCCTAGGGCGCCCATCGCCTTAACGGGCTCGGATGAATCACCATTATCAGGGTTCATATCGGTATCCACAGGTCCAGGCTGAATATTGTTCACCGTAATAGCTCGTGGGCCTAAATCCCGCGCGAGTCCTTTAGCCAAACCGACTAAGGCCGATTTACTCATGCCGTAAATCGCACCACCTACAAACGGAATACGCTCAGCGTTTGTGCTACCGATATTGATGATGCGGCCGCCGTCATTCATATGCAGCGCGGCTTCTTGACTGGCCACAAACACACTGCGCACATTAGTATTAACAGTTCGCTCCCAGTCTTCTAGCGTCAGATTTTCAATGCTATCCCAAATCAGCGTACCCGCATTATTAACCACTATATCTAAGCCACCGAAATGCGCTTTGGTCTCGCGGATGGCACGACGGATCGCCTCAGGCTCTGTACTGTCGGCCTTAATGGCAATGGCTTGACCGCCATGAGTGATAACTTCGTCCACCAGCAATTGCGACTGCGCCTCAGATGAAACATAGGTAAAGGCAACTGCGGCGCCGTCACTCGCCAATCTTTTAACAATGGCGGCACCGATACCACGACTACCACCTTGTACAAAAGCCACTTTACCTTGCAAATTATTCGACGATTTCATAGTTTGCTCACTCAATAGGAGGTTAAGGTTGATTGTATAGAAAAACCTTTTTAATCAATTACAAAATGACGTTCGCTTGTACGTTAACGCTCATTTTCATACTGTGGTAGTAGCTTACGCGATTCACTTACCATGATTAAGTCACTAAAATGACCCTCACTAAGTCCTATAAGGAATTAATTGCCGTGATAAATAATCAATTTGTTGAGATACGCCATTTCGTCACAGTTGCCCAGCTAGGCAGTTTTACCTTAGCGGCGCAGGCGTTAGGCATGACTGGTTCGGCGCTCAGTAAAAGCATAGTGCGATTAGAAACCCGCTTAGGCACTAAGCTGCTGCACCGCACCACACGGCGTGTGAGCTTAACCAATGATGGCGATTCATACCTCACAGATTGCCAAAATGCCATGGCAATCCTAGACAATGCACAGAGCCGACTCGGCAGCGAACAGCAAATTCCCTCAGGTCGAGTGCGAGTGGATTTACCCGTGACATTTGGGCGGCGATATATACTGCCAACCCTATTATCACTATCGCAAAAATATCCCAAGCTCGAGTTATCCATTACCTTTAACGATAGAGTGACCGATTTGTTTAGTGACGGCATTGATTTGGCGGTGCGTGTCGGACAACTCAGCGACACTGTGGATTTAGTCGCCCGCAGATTAGGGGAACAACGCCGAGTGATCTGCGCGTCTCCCGCCTATTTCGCTCGACTTGGCGCGCCACAAGGCAAAGAAGATCTTAGCCAGCACCAATGCATTGTCGGCTGGCCGCTCGGGCAGCAACATCGCTGGTTACTTAAAAATGAGGATGGGATCATCGAGGCTTATGACATTCCAGTACGCCACGAAATCGCTGATTGCGAAGCCATTTTAGCGGCCACACTGGCGGGAGTGGGTTTAGCGCAGGTGCCAATATGGTTGGTTGAGGACTATCTTAAAACTGGTGAACTTATCTCGGTACTGGACGAACTCGCCAGTGACGACACACCCATCCACTTGATTTGGCTTAAAACTCCTTACCTCCAACCCAAGCTACGAGTGATCATCGAAGAACTGGTCGACTTAGCGAAAGCGCCCAAAAGCAGATTTAAGGCAGGATAAGTAAAAGGCCTCGACTGAGCGCGACCTTTGACTTTGGGACTAACGGTTACTTGCTTTGATGTACGGATTGGTCATAGAGAGTGATCGCTTTGCTGAGCGCGTCAAAATCCGCCGAACACAAATACCGCTTTAAACTTTCAAACTTTTCGGCAGGCCAATCGTAGATTTTTAACGCCAGTAACTCAGTAATGACGTCTTTATCAAACCGATACTTGATTAATTTCGCGGGTGATCCCGCCACAATACTGTAGGGTTCGATATTTTGGGTGACAACACTATTTGCGGCAACAACCGCACCTTCACCTATCGTCACCCCTGGCATCAACATACATCTCATGCCTAACCAAGCCCCATCATCAATATGAGTATCACCTTTGCCTACGTAGGCATCCTCGATGAAATCCATAAAGGGGTATAAACAAAACCAATCTGCTCTATGCGTATGATTTCCGCCCATTAAGATCACAACTTCGGCAGCGATACACACATAATTACCGATATAAAGTTTATCGATAGACCACTTAGGTTCCCACTCACGGCTCACTTCATCGCCATGAAGATATCTCACCGCTGCTCCCTCAAAGCCAGCATCCCAGCAATCACTGTAATAGCTATGCTGACCTTTGACTATGATATTGGGATTGGTGACCACCTCGTGCAATAACTGAACTTTTGACCAATGCTTGTTCCGCATTGCAAATCCTCTTTATAAACAAAATAGTTAATACGAAACATAATGTTATGAGAAGTTTCACATTAGAATAGTCAGTGAATACGCGGCTGTTTTAGCAGAGGAATGAGTTTCATATAAAAAATCACAAGTGAGTATAAAAAAGAAAATAGCCCATAAAACTGAAAAATCGACATGAGCTAAGCCGTTGTCACTGAAAGCATACAATGTTCGCGATGAGAAAAATTTTCGCTATTTCATCGCAGCTTTTACATAGACATCAAAACGGTTTTTCTTAGTTTCGATAACTGTATTTGGCTTAACCCCATCCAAATCTTCGGCATAGTCTGGGCGCTTAACGACGACACGTTTAGTTGCTAAGGCTAAAGCTGGGGCGAGTAAGCCATCGGCATCTAAATCGGCACCGACTAAGGATTGGAATATACGCATTTCTTTTTTAACAAGGGCCGATTTATCACGGTGGGGGTACATAGGATCGAGGTAAACCACATCCACCTCTTGTGCCAATTTCGATAGTGCTTCTAGGCTAGATCCATGAAACAGGCGCATCCGCTCACGCATCCAATCGCCAATTTCAGCATCTTGATAGGCGCGGCGCAGGCCGTCTTCAAGCAATGCCGCAACCACAGGATGACGCTCTACCATAGTCACTGTACAACCAAGGCTTGCGAGCACAAACGCATCACGCCCTAAACCCGCAGTGCCATCAACCACACTTGGTGTTACCCCTTGCTTCAATCCCACCGCTTTAGCGATAGATTGGCCGCGACCACCACCAAACTTACGTCTATGGGCGACGGCGCCAGTCACAAAATCCACCACTATGCCATCGAGCTTAGGCTCATCGCGTTTATGCAGTGATAAAGTATCTGATTCAAAACGCAATTCGAAGGTCGCATTCGCATCGTAGACGAGTTGCCAACGTGCACAAATATCCACAAGTGTTGGGTATTGCTGATTGAAAAAAATCGGGGTCACAGGCTGTCTTCTAACCAACGAAAATGATGGCCATTATGCCTAAAAATCTTGTTTATGAATATGCTAGTAAGCAAAACACATCACCAAGCTCATCACTGTATTAGCCAATTTGTCTCAGTGCGCCCTTAATAATTCAAACAAGTATCACACTGTAATATACTGATTTATAAAGGCGGCAATCTATTTGTATAACAGTTTAGTGATTTATGTTATATGTTACGTCCCCAGCCAACCTGCGTGACTTCCGTACGGGATAAGGACTTTTTTTGCTTCAATGGCTAAAAGGTTTTTTGTTTATCAGGGAGCAAGATTTTTTAAATCCTGACAAAACGATATTAAAAACCAGCTTATTGCGGATTATTCTGCTCAGTGGTGCCATCTTGACCACTAGCATAGTGCTGCATAGCTCTTTAATTGCGTATGAGTTAAACCTCACTTTCATTATCAGCATTACGGTCAGTTTTTTAACCGTACTATTCCTGTCTTTATGGTTTACGCGCAAATATTTACTCGTCAGCTCTATCAGCCTGCTGGCGATGGTTATTGCAGCCTGTTTATCTATGCTGTTGTTTATCCCTGACTTTAACTTATCGCAGGTAGGTATTACTTTCTTATATACCTTGCCCTTGATGGCGCTTTTCCTGTTTGGCAGAAAAGTCGCTTTTATTATGATGTGTTTCAACGTATTGCCTTTTTTACTGCTACTGCGTAACCAAAACCTGCCTCCCATTATCGATATTGATATCAGCCTACCTGCGACCCACGCTTATCTAAACGGTTTGCTGTTTATGTTTTTTAATATCTGCATCCCGTTGTCGGCGATGCGCCTGCTAAAAACCCAGAAAATCCATGCACAGCAAATGATCCAGCATCAAAATGCACTGCAACATACATTAGATCAATATGCTGAAATCTTTGAAAATAATGGTACAGCCTCCTTCTTCTGCAATGAGGATGGAGTCATTCTCAACCTGAATAATGCCGCGAGGGAAATCGCTGGAGAAGTCACACTAAACAGCACTCGCCTATGTGACATTTTTGAACTTACCGAAGATACCAGCACGAATTTACTGGCGGCCTCGTTTCCGACCCATTTAAAGAACAATAACAGCACTAAATATCTGCTGCAAAAAGCCTCATTACAGCACCATGATACTTTGTTGTTTCACTGCCACGATGTCACAGAACAGGCAAACCATGCGATTGAACTGAGTCGACTTAAAAAGCACCACATCAGCACGCATTTCTATGATTTAGTGACAGGATTACCCAACGAAAATCACTGGTATAACCCAGCGCCAAGCTTGATCCATCAGGAAATGACCGTAGCCTTAATCAAAATTGATAATCTTAGCCAAATTAATGCTGCTTTCGGTATCAGCGTCGGAGATGCCATCCTAAAAGCCTTTGCTATTGAACTCAAAAATCGCTTTGGTCATATCGCAAAAATATACCGATTTAGAGGAGCATCGTTTGCACTCGAGTTTACTAGCCTGCCGCTTATCTCCCCTGAAAACCTAGCGCTACAATTACGCGAGCGTATTCCAACAAACCTACAACTTAAGCAAGAACAACAGACTGAATATCATCTCGAGTGCAGAGTCGGTTGCAGCTCAGGTAATAAAGCCTCACCGCAGCAAGCCGCAGAGCAATGTTTAATTGCCATAAAACAAACCACCCAAGCTAGCCCAGTGATGGTGTATTACATTGGTTTGATTAACAATCTTCTCGAAGCTTCATCGCAAAAAGCCAGAATCCGTGACGCACTGAAACACAACCGCCTTGAAATGTGGCTGCAACCTAAAGTGATGGCCAATGGCCACATTACTAGCTTTGAAGCGCTAGCCAGAATGTTTGATGAAGACGGCACTATGATCATGCCGAACACTTTTATCCCCATCATAGAGTCATCTCAATTGCAGGCGATTTTTGCGATAAAAGTCTTCAGGCAATTACTACAACTGATCCGTTCTTGGCCTAAAAATGTGCCTCTGGTTAGGATTGCCTTTAATTTATCTGGGCAAGATATTCTGTCGGATCGCTTCTTTAAGGTGTTGATCCAAACCTATATGAATCATCCTGAACTCATCCCATTGTTGGAAATTGAAATTACTGAAACCTCTGTATTTTCAACCCATAAAGAAACAGGACGACGCTTAAACACCTTAGCTCGCATGGGGGTTTCTATCGCCATTGACGATTTTGGCACTGGCCATGCGTCATTAAGCCAGCTCATTGATATCAGTGCCGACACAATTAAAATCGACCGTTACTTTGTCAGTCAAATGGGCATTAGTGAACGCCATACCCAAATTGTTAACGCCGCCATCCTGTTAGCCAAGAGCTTAAAACTCAACGTCATTGCCGAAGGTATCGAAACCGAAGCCCAATTATTGCAACTCACTGCGCTAGGATGCGAACAATTTCAAGGTTATTTATTCGGTAAACCCGCACCAGCGAATCTCTGGCTGAAAACCTTTCAAATGCAAACCCCCACACATTGGTTTGCCAATAAAAAGAGCGCCAACTGAGGCATTAAATTTACGCCTAGAAGCATCGCAGGTATAATTGCCGACTGGCATTTGCCTCTCTTTGCTATGTTTGCAAATTACTAGGATCCCCCATGTTAAGTTACCGCCATGGTTATCACGCTGGCAATTATGCCGATGTGTTGAAACACGCCATCTTGCTACAAACCTTGCAGCTGATGCACAAGAAAGACAAACCACTCGTGTATATCGATACCCACGCAGGTGCGGGTGGTTATGCTTTAAGCGATGAATTTGCACAGAAAACAGGTGAATACCTCGAAGGTGTAGCTAAGCTTTGGGATAAAACTGACTTACCACAATCGCTGCAGGACTATGTCGCCGCCGTGCGCCATTTTAATGAAGAAAATCCAGACGAACTAAACTTCTACCCAGGTTCACCCGCCATTATCGACATGGAGCTAGGGCCTAAAGATCGCATGGTCTTGCACGAGCTGCACAGCACTGATTATGTGTTATTGGATGATTATTTCTGCGAAGACAGACAAGTTAAAGTGATCAAAGGTGATGGCTTAAAAGGCATTATCGCCGCAGTACCACCATTAGAGCGTCGTGCTCTGGTGCTAGTAGATCCTAGCTACGAGATGAAAACCGACTACCAAGATGTGGCCGAAACCCTGATAAAAGCGCACAAGCGTTTTGCTACGGGTGTGTTTATCCTGTGGTATCCAGTCGTAAATCGCGCTCAGACCGAAGGTATGTTATCGCGCCTAGCCAGCAGTGGCATTAAACGTCAGCTGAGAATTGAACAAGCCATTAAGCCCGATTCAGATGAATTTGGCATGACAGCGGCAGGATTATGGATCATCAATCCACCTTGGCAGTTAGACGAAATCGCAACTGAATTAATGGATTACTTGGGTAAAACACTTGGACAAGTGGACGGTGACATTACCGTAAAATGGGAAGTCGGCGAGTAACCTTCGACTCAAATGGCGGCGATGATCTCCGGATTTTCGCCACTTCATTTTAGCTTGCTAAACGTCCTTCTGCTCGCGGTAACGCTTCAATAAAATTTTCACACGCTCAACATAGGCTTGGGTTTCAGGATAGGGCGGAATGCCATTGTACTGAACCACGGTCGTCGGCCCCGCATTGTAAGCCGCGCAGGCCAATGCGACATCACCATTGAACTGTTTTAGCATTTGTGCCAAATACTTACTGCCACCTAAGATATTCTCTTCGGGCAAAAATGCATTTGCCACACCCATCTCTTTTGCTGTTTCTGGCATCAATTGCATTAATCCCATGGCGCCAGTTCGCGAAAGTGCACGCGCATTAAAGGCTGATTCCGCGTGGATCACAGCGCGGATTAAGGCGGGATCAAGTTGATGCTTATGGGCTGCATGGGAGATCAAGGCATCATAATTAGCGGTAAATAGCCGAATACCATTCCAGTCTATGGTCGAATCGGGACGACAGGCAAAACAGTCATATAACAAAATTTGATACTGGTTATTTGCGGGGGCTTTGTCGGTAAATACGGTGACACCATTAGCTTGTTGGTATTGATAAATTTTGAGTTTTTCTAGACCTTCACTACTCACTATGCCGCTCTGTGAGTACCGCGCCACAATACGCGGCTTAGCTTTTTCGCGCGCCTCCTCAGCATTTGCATTTATCATCAAACTCGATATCAATAATAAGCACAGGCCTAGCCCCTCAAATCTGCAGGGCAATGAAAAGGCTGCAAAAGTCAGTGTACGAGCAAGCGCTGAGCGAGTAAGCAACATCAAAGTCCCGTGTACTGATTAAGTTTAAGTACTTCAATAATAGCAAAGAGTTGCTTCATTTCTCGGTTTATCTGACTAAATTCTACTGAAAAGGTTGCGCCATGAAAAATGGACTGCATTTGAAAATGCGTTCTGCGATTCGGCAGGAACAAAGTCAATTTATTGCGGAAAAATGCACATTGAATATTGCCATCGAAATGTTTGGCAAGCTCCTGTAAGCGCTCCATAAATGCCGTATTGAGCAAATAACGTGACTCGATTTGATCCGTTGAAAACACGTCGAACTCTTTTTCAAATTGCGGATCTTCAAGTTTGACTCGTACCAGTCCCGCATGGCTGTCGGACAGGAAATTGGCTAAACCACCGCGATCCCTCAGCACAACAGTATGACCCATAAACGCTTTATGGCTACTCAGCTCAACCACTAAGCCACGAAACTGGGTTTCCGTGCGGGTCACAGTTCTGCGCCTGCTGGTACTGACATCCAGCTCTTCGACTTGTACATTCTTGGTCAGGGTAAGCTCATTGACCGCCAACTCAACGCCCTTATAGCAGCCTTGTATATAGTCACCGAAGCTGACTTTGTCGTATCGCGGCAATACTTTAGCCGCAACGAGTCGATTCATGTCGAGGCGCATTTCGCGGCTATAAATAAAATCATCGCCGAAATATTTAAACATCAGCGGATAAATATCATTTTGAACCAAATGCTTAAACTCACGAGTCGGAGCAAAGCTCCACCAGCTTAATCCGACTAAAGCAAGCAATGGCAAAGGCGGGAAATAAGCGCCACCGCTGTAGTAGCCAATAACGGTGAGCAAGCTCAGCCCAAGCACTATCATCAAACTCAAATACAAACGTTTACGCGCCGCCTTAAGGCAAGCCACACGCTTAGTTTCATATTTGCGACTGATGGGCGCGATATGTTCTTCGTAATACGCTTCGAGTTGAGGTAGTTCGTCCAAATCCGCAGACAAACCAACAGGCCCCCGATAAGTCCGAATCGGGCTACCTAAAATAAAAGTGATGATATTCATATTGATGTCATAGTATTGCAGGGTGATAACTCACCCTGCACAGCTAAGCTTACAAGTATTCGGCCGCATCTATGGGCGCTTTTGCCGCTTCGCTCACCTCATAGAATGGCATCACTTTAATACTCGCCATAGAAGCGATAATCGAGCCGGGGAAGATTTCTACCGCAGTATTAAGCTCGGAAACTGCCGAGTTATAAAAACGCCTCGCAGCTGAGATATGTGCTTCGACCTCGTTATAGGTCTGCATCGCCTGCAACATAGTGTTGTCGGACTTGAGCTCAGGATAGTTCTCCACATTCACCATCAAGGTACTCATTTTGTCGTTCAACCGCTCAGCCTGAACTAAATGTTCTTTAACTGCGCTAGGGTCGGCCTTGTTGTAATTATGGCTTAGCAGAGTACGCAATTCGGTGATTTCAGTGAGCAGTGACTTTTCATGCTCCATAAATCGTTTAGCGATTTTTAGAATATTAGGCACAAGGTCGGCACGCTTGGTCAGCTGTACATCGATACCCGACAAGGCTTCGAGCGCTGTATTGCGCTTTTTGACTAGGCTGACGTACCAAAGATAGGTCACGATAAAAATCAGCGTTAATCCCAATAACAATTTTTCCATCTTCCATCCTTAGGTTTCTTATTCTTGTTAATAGGATACAGCTAACCATAAATGAGTGAAAATTTCACCTGCGGGCTGATTAAGACAATGAAATTACTCGCTGGTCAGAGCTGGCGATGTTATCTAACGAGCAATCATCAACGAAACTGGCCATATTCAACGATGAAAAGTGATCATCTGCATAAAAAACAGCATTTAACCTATAAATTTATCGATATTCAGCTCCGATACAGCAAACAACGTCTATAGTGATATGGCACAACATTAGAGCATCCAATTTTGCTCGTGAATACTGGACTCCTCGAGAGTCCATTTTTTTATCCTAATTTTCGCCCTCCTCACTTCAACACAGTCAATAGCAACATTTAAGTTTCAATTAAAACTTAACAATCATACTTTGCCGCTAATTTTTTAACTTTTACCTTAGCTTTCACTCCAAGTCTTGCATCTAGAGTTATCCCCTCAGCCACGTCATCCACAATCGGCCGTCGGCAATGTCTCGAGTCTGTTATAGGGTCAAAATATTGCGCTGCGTAAAGGTCGACATAAAGGAAGGACGATGAGTTTTAATTCCGGCGATATTCCCCCACAAAAAGCTTCTGAACCCAATCCACAACCGGGCGATATCAGCTCTAGTGGTTGGTTTATACGTTTTCTCAATATTGTTGAACGCTTAGGCAACCTGCTGCCCCATCCAATCACCTTATTCGCACTGTTCTGTGTTGCAATAGTCATTATTTCAGGTATTGCGGGCTACTTTGGGTTAACCGTGGTTGATCCTAGACCTATTGGCTCACACGGCCGCAGTGCCGACGGTTTAATCCATGTGGTGAGCCTGATGAACGCCGAAGGTTTGCGGATGATAGTCTCGCATCTGGTGACCAACTTTACCGGCTTTACACCGCTCGGCACTGTGCTCGTGGCGCTACTCGGTGTCGGGATTGCCGAACGCTCTGGCTTATTATCTGCGGCTATGCGTGCTTTAGTCATGGGCGCCTCTAAACGATTAGTCACTGTGACCATAGTATTTGCCGGCATAATGTCCAACACCGCTGCCGAGCTTGGCTATGTGGTACTTATCCCTATGGCGGCGATGATTTTCCACTCCCTTGGCCGCCATCCACTTGCAGGTTTAGCTGCCGCTTTTGCCGGGGTTTCAGGAGGTTATAGCGCTAACTTATTGCTTGGTACTGTCGATCCCTTGCTATCGGGCATTACCGAAGCTGCGGCGCGTATGATAGATCCTCAATACAACGTCGGCCCAGAAGTAAACTGGTACTTCATGTTTGTCTCCACCTTTGTGATCACTTTCCTTGGCGCCTTTGTCACAGAGAAAATCGTCGAACCTAAGTTAGGTCAATACCAAGATGATGATGCAGACGAAACCGTACTGCAATCGATGGAGAGCATCAGTGCTATTGAGAAACGCGGCTTAAAATGGGCTGGGTTATCTATGTTAGTGCTCGCGGTTATTTTAGCGATTTCAGTCGTACCAGAAGGCGCACCGCTGCGCCATCCTGAAACCGGTCTCATCTCAGGTTCGCCATTCCTCAAGGGCATAGTCGCCTTTATCTTTATCTGTTTTGCCATACCGGGCTTTATTTACGGCAAAGTCGTGGGCAGCATCAAAAATGATAAAGATGTCATCAATGCCATGTCCCACAGCATGAGCACTATGGGCATGTACATCGTCCTCGTCTTTTTCGCCGCGCAGTTTGTCGCCTTCTTCAACTGGAGTAATTTAGGCGCAGTATTGGCGGTGTTAGGTGCCGATGCACTGCAATCCATAGGCTTGACGGGCCCAATCGTATTTTTGTTCTTTATTATGCTCTGCGGCATTATCAACTTGATGCTTGGCAGTGCCTCGGCCCAGTGGGCCATTACCGCTCCTATTTTTGTGCCTATGCTCATGCTGGTTGGTTATGCGCCCGAAACGATTCAAGCGGCGTACCGTATTGGGGATTCGGTGACTAACTTAATCACACCTATGATGAGTTACTTTGGCTTGATCTTAGCGGTTGCCTGTCGTTACCAGAAAAACCTAGGGATAGGTACGCTGATCGCCACTATGCTGCCGTACTCGCTCGTGTTTTTCGTGGGTTGGACAGCGTTCTTCTTCCTGTGGGTATTTGGCTTTGGTCTGCCCGTTGGGCCAGGAGCCGCGACTTACTACACGCCTTAATCGCAATAAAAAAGGCGTCGATGATGAAGTCGACGCCCTTTCTTTATTCGATAGCTTTAGTCGTATAGCCATTCCATTAACAGACTGCAGATCATCAAAAAAATACCTAGATTAAACACATAGGTCTGTAGGGTAGATTTTAATGTCGAGTCCTCAGCTTGCGATACTATCTGGCTCACTGACATAAAAAATAATTGAGGGGCTAGCCCCATGCCCACAAATAACACTGCAGCACCGACACAGCGAGTTAACTCTGGCAGTACAAGCTCCTGCAAGTAAAATGCATAAACGCCATAGGCCAAAAACGCCAGCGCTATGCCATGGCATACCATTCCCACGATAAGTTGCTTAGTGGCAAGATTACCCCACGAAAACACCATGTCACCCCTACACTCAGCTTAACCACAACTATTGATACTATTGGGCGCGCAGTTTATCTCGCTTACGATTAATCTGCACCCACACAAACCAACCAAATAAAATACCGCCAATGGGATAAATATAGAGCGCTCTTTGCAGTTCCGCCCAGAATGGATCGCCCGAGACAAAATAATGTATTAAGGCGACCACGAGGGACGTCAGCATACCCCAGAAAAATACGCCAAAGGCCAAAATGACGTACATCTTACCCTTAGCAATGAGTGCATCTAGTTTTTGCAATTCCAACGCAGCATCATCCATGTTTCGTCCTCTTAACTGCCTCAGCGCAATATGCCAGAACTCGCGCACAGTGCCTATCCATCTTTATAACTAACAGCATTAAAATAACAAAAAGCCCTGCAATTGCAGGGCTTTAGTTTAGAAGTTTAGAAACGATCGAGCTTATTCAGCTGAGTTTGGCTTCTGTTCTTTAGCTTTCTTCTCGCGCTTACTGAAGAGACGCTCCACTATCACGAAGAATAATGGTACGAAGAAGATCCCTAGGAAAGTCGAGCTCATCATACCGCCGAGTACACCTGTACCAATGGCGTTTTGACTACCAGAGCCGACACCGGTACTGATAGCTAACGGCACAACACCCAGACCAAAGGCTAGAGACGTCATTAAGATGGGGCGAAGACGCACACGCACCGCATGTAAGGTCGCCTCGACTAAGCCTGAACCTTTCTCATAGAACTCTTTGGCGAATTCCACAATCAAGATGGCGTTCTTAGTCGCTAACCCTACTGTTGTTAACAGCCCCACTTGGAAGAACACGTCGTTTGGCAAGCCGCGACCATTCATTGCAATCAAGGCACCGATGATCCCGAGCGGAACCACGAGCACAACAGCAAAGGGTACCGACCAGCTTTCATAGAGTGCAGCCAATACTAAGAAGACCACTAAGATCGACAGAGCATACAGCGCTGGCGCTTGGTTACCCGATAGACGTTCTTCATAAGATAGACCGTTCCACGCGACACCAAAACCAGGAGGAAGCTGCTTGGCTAAGTCTTCCATAATTGTCATAGCTGCACCGGTACTGAAACCAGGAGCCGTGGCACCTTGAATGTTCATCGATGGTAAGCCGTTAAAGCGTTCTAAACGTGGAGAACCGTATTCCCATGCACCAGTGGCAAACGCAGAGAATGGCACCATGTCACCCTTGTTATTGCGCACGTACCAAGAATCTAAATCTCCCGGTTGCATACGATACTGGGCATCACCTTGCACATATACTTTCTTCACGCGGCCGCGGTCAATAAAGTCATTCACATAAGAACCACCCCAAGCCGTTGCAAGCACATTGTTCACATTAGTGATTTCAATGCCTAACGCGCTCAACTTAGCGTGATCTACATGTAATTGATAAATTGGCGCATCTTCTTGACCGTTTGGACGCACACCCACCAGATTTGGATTCTGTGCCGCCATACCAAGCAGTTGATTACGTGCCGCCACTAACTTCTCGTGGCCTTGGCCGTTCTTATCCTGCAGGTACATGTCGAAACCGTTCGCCGTCCCCAACTCGATTACCGCAGGCGGTACGAAGGCGAATACTAAGGCATCTTTCATCTGACCGAACACACCCATAGCGCGACCAGCAATAGACTTCACATCCATACCAGGCGCTTCACGCTCAGACCAATCCTTCAAACCAACGAAGGCGATACCCATGTTTTGCCCTTGACCCGCAAAACTGAAGCCCGCCACACTAAACACCGACCTCACGCCCTCCTCAGCCATAAAGTGATCAGACACTTTCTCCAATACTTTTAAGGTACTTTCTTGAGTTGAGTTAGTCGGCAAAATGGCTTGCGTGAACAAAATACCTTGGTCTTCATCTGGTAAGAACGCCGTAGGCATACGGATAAAGATCCAACCGACTGCAATAACCAGCACAACGTAAATCGCCATCACTCTAAAGCCGCGCTTGATGATCCCAGCAACGCTCGATTCATAACGATTAGTCAGTTTATCGAAACTACGGTTAAACCAACCAAAGAAGCCAGTTTCGATATGAGCATGGCCCTTCTTAATCGGTTTGAGCATAGTCGCACAAAGTGCAGGAGTTAAAATCAAAGCAACTAGAACAGACAACGCCATCGCAGATACGATAGTGATAGAGAACTGACGATAAATAACCCCCGTTGAACCTGACATAAATGCCATAGGGACAAACACTGCGGAGAGGGTCAGACCGATACCGACTAAAGCACCGGTAATTTGATCCATCGACTTACGCGTCGCTTCCAGTGGACTTAAGCCCTCCTCGGCCATTACCCGCTCGACGTTTTCCACCACCACAATCGCATCGTCCACCAGCAAACCAATGGCGAGCACCATAGCAAACATGGTTAAAGTGTTAATCGAGAAACCCGCTAACGACAGAATCGCAAAGGTTCCCAGCAATACCACAGGTACTGCAATAGTCGGGATCAAAGTTGCGCGGAAATTTTGCAAGAAGAGGTACATGATGATGAACACTAGTACAATAGCTTCAAGCAAGGTATGTACTACACCTTCTATCGATTTTTCAACGAAAGGCGTTGTATCATAAGGATAAACAACTTCTAGCCCTTGCGGGAAGAAAGGTTTCATCTCAGCAATTTTTTCACGAACAGCTTCAGCAGTATCAAGTGCGTTAGCACCCGTTGCCAGCTTAATCGCTAACCCTGTCGCAGGTTGACCGTTATACAGTGACACCACAGCATAACTTTCAGAACCTAATTCAACCCGTGCCACATCACTTAGGAAGACGTTTGCGCCTGAAATATCCGATTTAAGGATTATTTTGCGGAACTCTTCTGCCGTTTGTAAGCGGCTTTGAGCCGATACCGTTGCGTTCAACTCTTGGCCAGCCACAGAGGGCGCGCCACCTAACTGTCCAGCTGAAACTTGAGCGTTTTGAGAACGAATCGCTGCGATAACGTCTAAACTGGTCAAGTTGTATTGAGTCAATTTCAACGGATCAAGCCATATACGCATCGCATATTGGGCACCAAACAGCTGAATTTCACCTACGCCAGGTACGCGACTCATAGGATCTTGAATGTTCGCACCAACATAGTCAGCGATATCGCCTTTATCTAACGAACCATCGGTCGATACGAAGCCTAATACCATTAAGAAGCCTGAACTCGACTTGTTAACGTTAACCCCTTGCGCCTGCACCTCTTGCGGTAACAGGGTCATAGCGCCCTGTAACTTGTTCTGTACTTGAACCTGTGCAATATCCGGATCGGCTTCAGCGTTAAAGGTTAAAGTGATCTCAGCATTACCAAAACTGTCACTGGCTGAGGCGATATAACGGAGGTGATCGATACCCGTCATACGTTGCTCAATCACCTGAGTCACAGAATCTTCAACAATCTTAGCGGAAGCGCCAGGATAGTTAGCACTGATCACCACGGTCGGTGGTGCAATGTTAGGATATTGGGACACTGGCAGCGAGCGGATCGAGAGGATCCCCGCCAGCATAATAATCAAGGAGATCACCCACGCAAAGATGGGGCGATCAATAAAAAAACGTGCCATAGCTATGCCCTATTGTGCTTGCGTTTCAGAAATAACTTTGGTGGTTACTGGAGCGCCGGGACGAACTTTCTGTAATCCTTCCACAATCAACTTGTCGCCCACAGTTAAACCAGAAGTGACTCGCCATTGGTTGTTAATCACTTCTGCGGTCGTCACTGTTTTCGCTTCGACTAAACCTTGGTCATTCACCACCATAGCCACAGCTTCACCCTTAGAGTTACGCGTAATCGCTTTTTGTGGAACCAAGATAGCCTGTGGATCAGTACCCGCATTTAACATAGCGCGAACATACATGCCAGGTAACAAGATACCTTCAGGGTTAGGGAATTCTGCGCGCAGAATAACTGAGCCAGTGTTTGGATCCACGCTCACTTCAGCGAACTGCAACTTACCCGGATGACTATATTGAGTACCATCTTCAAGCAATAATTTCACGTCTGCATTTTCTGAAGCTTGTAGCTTACCTTGCTGCAACTTAGCTTTAAGACGTAACAACTGAGCACTCGATTGCGCGATATCCACATTGATAGGATCAAGTTGTTGAATCGTCGCCAGCGTTTGGCTCTGGTTGGCAGTGACTAACGCACCCGCAGTCACACTCGATTTACCGATACGACCAGAGATAGGCGCTAATACTTCAGTATATTGCAGGTTGATTTTAGCGGTGTTAATAGCAGCTTCAGCCACGGTTACATTCGCTAATGCTTCTTTATAAGCCGCTTCAGCTTCATCGAACTCTTGCTTACTGATGGCGTTGGTTTTTACCAATTGCTGATAACGTGCCGCCTTAGCTTTTGCTGAGGCTAAGCCCGCATTCGCTCTGGCTAAATCAGCATTGGCACTCACTAAAGCAGCTTTATAAGTTGAAGAATCAATCTGATACAGAGATTCACCCTGTTTCACATTGCCACCTTCAACAAAACTACGCTTAGTGATAATACCGTTAACCTGTGGACGAACTTCAGCCTCGAGGAAAGCTTTACTGCGTCCTGGTAATTCCACCTGAATCACTTGTGGCTGGGCAACAACATTAAGGATTCCCACTTCCATACTACGTGGACCAGCACCCGCCTGAGCGCTCTCTTCTTGAGGGCTGCAAGCTGCCATCCATAACGCCACGCTTATAACTGAGGCAAGTTTAATTGTCTGCCGCATGAGAACTCCTTCAAATATTAACTGCCCACATACCAGTACACTTATTGCGCTGACACGAGCCGTAATTGTAACTAAAATCAAATCCGTTATTTATCTCATAGCCTATATGAATCAACAAGGAAGATAACGAAACTAAATTGTAAACTAATGAAAATTTTCACTCATTCAGCATTACTATATTCATCGAATTGTTATTCGATTTAAAAAATCGGTTAACTTTGAGTGGCATTGTTAGGGAGATATGCCGTAAAACACCCAATAAGCCTACTCCATATTGAATATGTTGCAAATCTGTTCATATTCTAGACTTGCGGCAGGCCAAGGCCCACAGCTCAATGACGTTAGCTTAACCGTCACTTGTTGCAATAATTTGTACATAGAGACGAAAACGCAGCGCGCTTGTTTTTACTCAGGCCACTCTCAGCATCAAGTCGTTAAAAACGACCCTATCAAGACTGACAATACCGAAAGAGAGTAAGCAAAGAGCTGGCTTCAGACTGCTTGTGCGTAAAAACATGAATACATCCGATAGCGGATTGCTGTGCAGTTTATTACATCTACTATTTGTGCACGGCTAAAAGGCAGCGCCAGCGTTATGAGGTAACGCCACACAATTAAACAGTCACAAATAATAGCTAGCGGGCTATTTTAGTGGTTACCCCAAAACGGAGCAAACCCGAAATTCAGATTAATACCCCATTAAATGAAACTCAGACTCCCACAAATAATGCTTCTGTAATGACAAATATTGCTAGCAAAGCAATATTTGTCTATTAAAACTAATTTGTTCATCTTCAATCACAACTTAACAGGACTAAATTCGATTATCGCCCACGCTGCAAGCCAAAATACGGCTGATATCAGCCAAACAACGACCCGACTCCTGTTGCCACTGATTAAATACGGCTTGCACTTGCTTAAGCGCCGTTTGTGATGAAAAGCCCGCATCGACTAACTTATGTGCTTTAAAATAACCTTGTACATCATCGGTTAACAAAAAAGTATCTTTGCCAATACCGCGCAGAAAATAGGGACCCGTATTGCCGCCCAATCGAGTACCTCGTTTCTTCAACAACGCCCACAAACCAATAATATCCTGTGTCGGCCAAGCGGCGATCAGTTGCGCCAAACTGCCATGTTCGCGAGCAACATCGTGGATCATCAGAGCGTTATCATAAATGGCTTGAGTCTTTTTAAGATGGCGAATCAAGGTCGCATCACTTGCCCGCGCTTGAATTTGCTCAGGCGATAACATTAATACTTTATGTGGTTCGAACCCAAAGAAAGACTTCTCATACTCGGGCCATTTGTTAACCACCACCCGCCATACAAAACCACTTTGAAACACCTGACGGCTCATTGCCGACAATAATTCAGCATCCCGATATTGGCGAATTTCATCATCAGACAGGCAACCAGACAATAAGGCTTCGAGTCCCGCAAGTCCGCCTTTGCGCTCACTGGCTCTGGCATAAATAGATGAAAAACGCTCTAACTGGCTCATATTATTACCTTTAAAATGATTAAATCCCGACACTTCCTATATGGGCTCATAATACCTATTTTTACCCCTGATGGATCACTTGGCTTTGCCAAGAAAAATTGTGTTTATTCCAGCATTTTTTAAGAAAACTCTTACAGCAAGCGCTTCAATTACGACTAAAGTTAAAACGTAAAGTCCGTAAAAGACTGGGTTTGGAGTGAGTGCCTATGGAGCTTTTTTATCACCCGTTATCACGCTATTCACAGAAAGTGCTCATCGCACTTTATGAAAAGCAGGCCAACTTCTACCCCAGAATCATAGATCTACGCGACCCTTTGTCTCGCAAGGAATTTCACCAACGTTATCCGCAAGCGCGAATCCCCCTGCTTAAAGCCCAAAATGAACAGCTGATACCCGAATCCAGCATTATTATCGAGTACTTAGATAGGCATTTTGAAAACAGTACCCAACTGCTGCCACAAGAACCACAACGCAACTTACTGGTACGTTTGTTCGATCGCATCATAGACAATGATATTAACAACCCATTATTTCAATTAGAAAAGTTAAAGCATATAGAAGACAGTAATGAATTCGAAATCAAACAATTAGAGAAGCAACTACTGGCACAGTTTCAACGCTTAGACGCGCAACTCACACAACATCATTGGGTCTGTGGCGACAGTTTTACCTTAGCCGACTGTGCACTCATCCCTTGCTTAAGCTATAGCTTCCAACATCTAAACCTGTTGGATTTAGATGAAATCGTGCGCTATTGGCAACAGGCACAACTGCGTGGCGCTTGGATGTTAGTACAAGAAGAGGTGTTACTGGCTGAGATGGAGGAAACGGCAGGAATAAGAGGCATACCTTAGCGAGTAAGTCATGCCTCAACACAATCACATATTGCGTTCTTTCTTCAACTGCAAAAACGCTTTCCACTTCACGACTTCTGGCGGCAACTCAGGTGCAGGATCGGTATAACCCGCCTCTTTCACTAGTACATCTAACGGCACTTGCTTACCTTTGCACACAAACACACCGCGCACATGCACGATACAATGTAGGCCACGTTCGCTCACAAAGCGTTGTTCAATATAGAAATATTTTTCATCCCAACCGACGACTTTGGTTTCAATCTCAAAAGTTTTCAGCGGCTTAATATCGCGAATATAGGTAAATTCGGCGGCGTTAACTATCGGCATCCACTTCAACTTTAAGAAACGTTTCAGCAGACCCATCTCAGCCAACATATAGGTCCGCGCCAGATCCATAAACGCGGGATAGCGAGAATTAGTGAGATGGAAATTGATGTCGCAATCGCTCGGTAAAGCACGATAAGTGATACGGCTTGTCCCTAGAAAATCGATCTTACGACAATGGCGCGTGCGCCAGAATAACAACCAAAACAAACGAAAATACAGATTCATAACGCGCCGCCCTTGAAATAAGAGCCACAGGCTAACAGAGGTCATACCACAGGGCAAGCGAGATATAGCTCACAAAAAAGACGCCCTAAGGCGTCTTTTTATCGTTCGATTAAGCTAAATACCCTCAGATAATCAGCCCATTAAAAGGGGCTGATTTATCAAAACTCACAATTGCTTATGCAGCAATGCCTGAATGTCTTAACAGGGCATCGATATTCGGTTCGCGCCCCATAAACTGTTTGAACAAGTCCATCGGCTCGGCTGAACCACCCATTTCGAGGATATTGTGCAGGAAGCTACGACCCGTTTCAGGGTTAAAAATACCTTCCTCTTCGAAGCGGGAAAACGCATCCGCCGACAGCACTTCAGCCCATTTATAGCTGTAATAACCTGCGGCATAACCGCCCGCAAAAATATGGGCAAACCCATGTTGGAAACGGTTAAAATCCGGCGGCGTTAATACGGCCACCTGACGACGCACTTCGTCTAAGGTTTCTTGAATGCGCGCGCCTTTAGCCGGGTCGTATTCGTGGTGCATTCTAAAATCGAACAACGAGAACTCGAGTTGGCGCAGCATCATCATGCCAGACTGGAAGTTTTTCGCCGCCAGCATTTTATCCAACAAGGCTTTAGGTAATGGCTCGCCCGTTTCGAAGTGGCCAGAAATTTCGGCCAAGGCTTCTTCCTGCCAGCACCAATTTTCCATAAATTGACTTGGTAATTCGACCGCATCCCAAGGCACACCATTGATGCCCGACACGCCTGCAACATCGATTTTGGTCAGCATGTGGTGGATACCATGGCCGAATTCGTGGAACAGGGTTGTCACTTCATCATGGGTAAACAGCGCAGGTTTGCCATCGACCGGACCATTAAAGTTACAGGTCAAATAAGCCACTGGTTTTTGTAATCCATTGGTGGTTTGACGGCGCACACGGCAGTCATCCATCCAAGCACCACCACGTTTACCTGTGCGGGCATATAAATCGAGGTAGAAGCTACCTCTGTGTTCGTCAGTTTCGTCGAAAATATCGAAGAAACGCACGTCTTTATGCCAACGGTCAAAATCCTTTTGCTCAAGGATTTTAAGGCCGAACAAACGCGATACTGTGTAAAACAAACCCGAGAGCACTTTATCTTCGGGGAAATACGGACGCAGGATTTCCTGTGAAATCTCATACTTATGCTGCTGCAACTTCTCAGCATAGAAACTTAAGTCCCAAGAGGCCATTTCAGTCACGCCATATTCGGCCTCGGCAAACGCTCTCAGCTCAGCCAGTTCTGCCTTAGCTTGATCCTTTGAGCGCAGCGCTAACTCATTTAAAAATGCCATCACCTGCGCCGGCGTTTCAGCCATTTTCGTCGCCAGAGATTTGTCAGCAAAACTATCAAAACCGAGTAACAATGCGAGTTCGTGGCGTAAAGCAAGAATTTCGTCCATCAGCGGGCTGTTATCAAACTCTCCGGCATTGGGACCTTGATCTGAAGCGCGAGTGACAAACGCACGGTAACATTCTTCCCTAAGACTGCGGTTTTCGCTGTAGGTCATGACGGGTAGGTAAGAGGGGAAATCTAAGGTAAATAACCAACCTTCTAGCTCACGCGACTGCGCCATCGCTTTAGCGGCGGCTTTGGCAGACTCAGGCAAACCAGCAAGCTCAGCTTCATCAGTGATCAACTTAGTCCAAGCTTGCGTCGCATCCAGTAATTGATTAGAAAAACCACTGGTGAGTTCAGAAAGACGTTTTACAATCTCGCCATAACGCACTTTTTGCGCGTCATCTAAGCCAATACCCGATAGTTCAAAGTCGCGCAGGCTGTGCTCTATCACCATCTGCTGCGCTTGGCTCAATTGTGCAAATTCATTGGATGCTCGCAGCGCTTTATAGGCTTGATACAAACCTTGGTGTTGGCCAACGTAAGTGCCGTATTCCGATAAAAGAGGTAAACAAGCATCATGGGCGGCACGCCACTCATCTGTGCTAGTCACTGAATTCATATGAGAAACGGGCGACCAAATTTGGCTTAGCTCATCGTCAACCTGTTCTAATGGCGCGACCAAGTTGTCCCACGAAGGACCTTGGTTCTGCAGCACTTCATAAATCTTAGTGCGGCACTGAGCAATGGCATGCTCAACGGCGACTTGAATATGTTCCGGTTTAATCTGTGAAAAAAGCGGTAATTTTGCGCCGCTAAGCAAAGGGTTGCTCATATTGACTCCTCAACAATCTGTATCTGTTATAAATAAGGGCTAATGGCCTATTTATCAAGGCGAGAAAACCGATTGTCCCCTTCGAACGCCTTACTTAACCCTATTTCCCCTGAAAAAAAGTGAACTAGTTCGCATTTAGGATTTACGTTTTATTTACCTACACATTGTTGCAATCTCGATCGCAAATCGAATCAATTCGCATTAATGTTTGTATGTGGACAAGGTATTATCTGCATAACTAACGTACCTCGACCAAAATCAGCAAAAATATGGCAACACACTCAGTGAAACTTATCGCCAGCGTCCTCTGCACATTAGGGATCAACTGCCTTAGTCACAACGCAGTTGCTAATGAGGGCCTAGAACAAGTCGATAGTATTTCAAACACCATATTACCCCGCCAGATGACAGAACCTTTGGCGGTGACGCTGGATTTAGGTTGGGACAGCAAATATGTCTCACAGGGTCGCAATAACTTGCAAAATGGGGGTATTTATTGGCTCAATGCTGCCGTTCAACACGGCAACTTAACCACTTATGCCTTAGTCGGACGCGGTGATAGCCAAGCCTATACAGAGTGGAATATCGGCCTTGAATATGGGTTCAACTTAGCCGAAAACCTAGAGGCCAATCTGGGATATCAGCGCATTGAAGGCTATAGCAATAGCCGCTGCCAAGATAACGAGCTATTTGCAGAACTCGCCTACAGCGCCACAGCTTGGTTGGTACCATCGGTGAGTTATGTCTATTCCACAGAAGCGGCAGGCTACTTTGTTGAAGTGAGTTTGCACAGTTATTGGAATATCACAGACCAGTTCAGCCTCACGCCCTATATCACTCAAGGGTTTGATTTTAAATACCGCACAGAAGAACACGATGGCAGTAATAACCTGCAGTTTGGCCTCGAAGCGAATTATCAACTGACCCCAAGCATGAGTATTAGCGGACACATTAGCCACAGCATTGCCCAGAGTGATATTGAGCAAGAAGCCTCAGCCAATGGCGATATGAGTTCGCAGGATCAAACCTATGCCGGCATTCACTTTGCGATAACGTTTTAACGTCGTTTTAGCTCTGTGTTTCTAGCGCTGTATTGCAACCTTCCTCTGTCAATTTATCCCGTGACATTTGGCAAAAACAAAGCTCACTAACTAAACTCAAAATGTCGACGGAGCGACTCACTATTCACATTGATTTTGCCGAGGAACAGGGAATGTTAACGCATCATTTCTATCTTATCCGAACCGCTGTCATTACCTTGCCCCTGCTTTTTATCCCAGTGACAAACTCGACAAATGCGCAGCAGGTATCTGAGCCTGAACCGAGTCTAGAGTCCTTAGCGCAACCGGCACAAACCGCGCCTTTGCCCCTAGGCACTTTGCTCGACAATGAAGGTAAGCCGATTAATGTGCCTAACCAAGTGCAAAGTGCGTTCGAGTATTCGCCCCCCACTGTCACCCCCGCAGAGCCATCCAAAACCACTAAATCAACTAAAGCCACTCAATCGAACAAAGCCGCTAAGAGTAAAAAACTCAGTCGCAAACAACAGCTAGCCAGTCGTGAACATGTCGCCAATGATCCTAATTGCCGTTGGCTCGATAAACGTATGGATCAGCTAGAGTCCCTTCTCGGCAACAAGCAAGATAACGCTGCTAAGCATCAAGCCGATGAACTCAGCGCCCGCCAAAAGGAGTGGCAATGTTTGAAATGTAGTGCAGAAGGCCCAGCTCAAAACGATCACTCTAAGTGCCAATATCGCCGCGAAACAGCCACGCGATAACAACTGAATGCAACTTTAGGAGTATTTTTATTAAAAGCAATGCCTTATACGTTAGTGATGCAATAGGCTGGTCTGTTACCGCAAAGCCCCCTACAATGACCTTCTGCTGTAAAGCATCTCATCCTTGAAGTAAGACGGAGAAACTCATGGCTCAACATTTTGACTATATCTGCCTAGGCGCAGGCAGCGGCGGTATCGCCTCAGCAAACCGAGCGGCAATGCGTGGTGCTAAGGTTCTACTCATCGAAGCCAAACACGTGGGTGGCACCTGTGTAAACGTAGGTTGTGTACCCAAAAAAGTCATGTGGTATGGCGCCCATGTAGCCGAAGCGATGAACCTTTACGCCAAAGATTATGGTTTCGACGTCACTGTTAATAAATTCGATTGGAACACTTTGGTCGAAAACCGCGAAGCCTACATTGGTCGCATTCACGATGCCTATGGCCGTGGTTTTGCCAACAATAAAGTGACGCTGTTAAATGGCTACGGCCGTTTTGTGGATGGCAACACCATCGAAGTGGACGGCGAACATTACACCGCCGATCATATTCTTATCGCCACTGGCGGCGCGCCGACGATTCCGAACATTCCTGGCGCGCAATACGGTATCGATTCCGATGGTTTCTTCGCCCTGCGCGAGCAACCTAAGCGCGTTGCCGTTGTTGGCGCGGGTTATATCGCCGTTGAAGTCGCTGGCGTGTTACACGCTCTGGGCAGTGAAACTCACTTATTAGTGCGTAAACATGCGCCGCTACGTAACTTTGACCCTATATTAGTCGATGCTCTCGTCGATGCGATGGCAACCGAAGGCCCGACATTACACACCCATAGCGTGCCAAAAGCCGTGGTTAAAAATGCCGATGACAGCCTGACATTAAACTTAGAAAACGGTGAAAGCATTACAGTCGATTGCCTAATTTGGGCAATTGGCCGCTCACCTGCAACAGGCAATATCGGCCTAGAAAATACCGAAGTGCAATTAGATAGCAAAGGCTATGTCATCACTGATGAGCAGCAAAATACAACTCACAAAGGGATTTACTGTGTCGGCGACATTATGGCGGGCGGCGTAGAGCTCACCCCTGTTGCGGTTAAAGCGGGCCGTTTGTTGTCCGAGCGTTTATTTAACGGTATGACAGATGCCAAAATGGATTACAGCCTGATCCCAACGGTCGTGTTCAGCCATCCACCAATCGGCACTATGGGCTTGACCGAACCAGAAGCGCGCACTCAATACGGCGACGATAACGTCAAAGTGTATACGTCGACGTTTACCTCCATGTACACCGCCGTCACGGCCCATCGCCAAGCCTGTAAGATGAAGTTAGTCTGCGCTGGCAAGGACGAAAAAGTCGTCGGTATTCATGGTATTGGTTTTGGTATGGACGAAATCCTTCAGGGTTTCGGCGTCGCCATGAAAATGGGCGCGACTAAGGCCGATTTCGATGCGGTCGTTGCTATCCACCCAACAGGCGCCGAAGAGTTTGTTACTATGAGGTAGAAGCGATTTTCGCTTTGATTTCATCATATTTAGGGCCAGCTTATGCTGGCCCTAATTGATCACAGATAACATAAAACCATTAACTCTCACGCGACTTTCCTATAATCTCGACTGAGTACTTTGCATTTTAAACACTTAGTGCGGTTATCGCTGCGCCACTGTCATCGGGGATGAATAGCGTAATGCTTAAAGAACTCGCGTTCGATGGTTTGTTATTTAGTCCATTAATTATATTTATCCCCTTAGCTTTTCTGCTTTCCTGCATCACTCGCTGGGTACTCTATCAAACTGGGCTCTATCGCAAGCTGTGGCGCGCAGCTTGGTTCGAAGTTGGGCTGTTTATCTGCTATCTGGCTTTGGTCATTTACTTGCTTGGGAGTTGATTGTTCATGGGAAAAATCTTTCGTATCAGCCTCACCCTTATTGTGGTCGCGATTGCAAGTATCGCCGGACATTGGATATGGTCGCACTACCTTTATTCTCCTTGGACCCGCGACGGCCGAGTTCGCGCCGAAATCATTACCATAGCGCCAGATGTATCCGGTTGGGTGAACCAACTGAATGTAAAAGACAATCAAGTCGTTAATAAAGGTGATGTATTGTTCACAGTGGACGATACCCGCTACAAAGCCACGATTGCCGAATTGAATGCCAAAGCGGAAAGCCAAAAATTGGCATGGGAACTGGCAAAACATAAATACAAACGCCGTATCGGTTTGACCAATGCCAACTTAGTCAGCAAAGAAACCTTCGACGAAGCCTTTATCAATACCGAACTGGCAAGAACCAGTTATGAACTCGCACAGGCACAATTGAATACCGCCAAAATTGACTTAGCGCGGACGCAAATTCACGCTCCCGAAAATGGCACCCTGATCAATTTAAGCCTGCGTAATGGCAACTATGTCAGCAAAGGCAACTCAGTATTTTCGCTCGTTAAACAAGACTCTCTCTATATCACAGGGTATTTTGAAGAAACCAAAATCCCCTTGGTTCACATAGGTCAAAACGCCGATGTCAGCCTAATGAGTGGTGGCCATGTCTTACATGGCAAAGTGGTCAGCATAGGTAAAGCAATCGCCAATACCAATGTCACCACTAATGGGCAGTTATTGCCGCAAATCGGCCAAACCTTTAATTGGGTGAGGTTGTCACAGCGTATTCCGGTCGATATCCAGCTAGACAGCATTCCTAAGGACATAGAGCTGAGTGTCGGCATGACAGTTTCCATCCAGCTACAGACTGACAAATAGTCATTATGACGCTGTTACTTAAGAGTTTATTTTTTCCTGACCGACGAACCCTCATCTTCGCGATTAAAGGCGTGATCTCGATGGCGCTCGCCTTATATGTGGCCATGTTTTTAAATTTAGAACGGCCATATTGGGCGCTGGTGTCAGCGGTATTTTTGCAAATTCGCCCCGAAAGTGGCCTCGTGATCGAAAAGGGCTTATGCCAAATTGGCGGCACCTTAGTCGGCGCACTTGCAGGGATTGCCATACTCAACGGGTTTACACCCTATCCCGAACTCGCCTTAGGATTACTCGCCTGCTGGATAGGGTTAAATTCTGGGTTGTCGGCCATGGTGCGCCAGCAAAACTTTGTCTATGCCTTTGCTATGGCGGGCATGACAGCCTGCTTGATAGTGCTCATTGTGATGGCGAGCCCAGGCACAGCCGATAGTGCAAAAATATTCGATGTGGCGCAGGCGAGGATCAGCGAAATTATCGTCGGCGCAATTTGTGCCGTCTTGGTCAGTTCGCTACTTTGGCCGACTAAGGTAAAACATGGCCTGCAACTGCATGCTAAAAACACAATTAATCAAACGCTTAACTATCTTGCATTAGAACTCGATTTACAGGGCGTACATGCGAGCCGCCATGAACATATCGACACTATTATGGAATCAGTATCGGCGCTGAGTGACGACTCCAGCGCGGTGATTTATGAAGGTCCAGAAGGACGCGGACAAAGCCATGCGGCAAACTTTCTCTGCAATAAAACCCTTTCGCTGTTGGCGGCAATCCAAATATTTGGCCGACTACAACGTAATCACTCCCATCTGGTCAGCGAACCGCTCGCGAAAACCTTAGCCAATATGCGCAGCAGTTTTACCCTGATGGCGCAATCCACTGATGACCAAGAATGCTACAAAATGGCGCGTACTTTAAGGTATCAACTCCAACAAAACCTGATGCAATACCGCGACCGAACCCCATTAGAGACTCGCTTACTCAAAGTTGCGATGGAATTAAGCGCCGATCTGATCATGGTGCTCAAAAGTTATAACGTGCTGACAAGCAATTCTGCGGTACAACTCAACGCGCCGCCAATGGAATTTCACCGAGATCCACTGATAGGGTTTACGACCGGTCTACGCAGCATGGCGGTATTTGTCATTGGTGCTTCGCTGTGGATCGGCACAGGGTCGAGCGCGGTACTCATGATGATCCTGATGCCTGTGGTCTTTTCCATCATGATGGCGCGCCAGCCACTGCCGATGCTAACCACGATTTTGCGCCGTATTCTTGTTGGTATCACTATCGCTGTGCCCCTCACAGTGTTTTACGCTTTACCTTTGCTGGCAGAGAGTAGCGGCGATTTCGAAATCCTCATTTTAGTGCTCGCAGGCCCCTTTTTTATTGGGCTACTCGCCTTAGCGAATCGACCGACCTTGCCCTATGGTCTCGGGATTTGCGTGCCGTTTGCGGTATTAGTACAGCCCAGTAACACCATTTCATTTGCGATAGAAAACACTGTCAGCAATGCCTTAGCGATTTTTGTTGGCGTTACTGTGCTGTATTGGCTATTTAAATTGATCACCGAACCTAGCCAGCGGCTGATGCAATATCGTCTGCTGCAATCTATCCAAAAAGATCTAGTGCATATCGCGCAACATGATGATCCTGAGCCTTGGTTTAACGCCCGCATGGGCGATCGACTGCTGCGGATAGCCAGTTACGAAAAAGGTTCGGGCAAGAGTTCGAGGGTATTTACCGATCTGGTGTTTACTGCACTTAATCTAGGCCATGTGTCGATTCGAATGCGGCGCATGTTGCAGGGGATTTCAGATACGCACTCAGACTTAGGCTTAGAAAATGCACTCAACCTCTGGCAACACAATTTAGGTCAGGCATTTATCGCCTGCGCCCACGGCCAAGTCGCAGAAGAGTTTAACATCAGCAGCGAAGCCTTATTACAAGCGCTGGCGCAATGCCCGTTACCCCACGAACAATTCACTCTGATTACTGGGATGTTTGAACGCATCACCTTAACCTTCGAACGTACTGCCCACAGTATCGCCGAGCAGAAAAACACCTCTGAAAGATAGTCAGTTCTCAAACTATTTTCCGCCGAAAAAGCCACTCTCGCACCGCCGCCAAAACCATTTAAATCCAATAGAAGCTTGATATTTGGCCGATAAAATGCCTTAATATAATTAGATCACTAACTATATTGGTGATATAAATTCAATTATCAACCAAGGAGCAATTATGTCTACGGAGAACCCACCAGAGGAAAATCTTATCTCGCAAGTAGCAAGCTTTACCCGATTACACGCCAAGGAAACCATGCAGTTTATGTGTTTATGCGCAATATTAAGCACCTATCTCTTTGTCATTTTGAAACCGAGTATTATTCAAAATAACAAAGCGTTAGGAGACAAATAACCCATGAATTACCTGGCTTACGTTTCCTTAGCGATTTACTTTGTCGCCATGCTTGCTATTGGCTTATTCGCCTATAAAAAATCCACCAGCGATGTGTCCGGCTATATTTTGGGCGGGCGCAAGGTGAGCCCACAGGTCACCGCACTCTCAGCGGGTGCATCTGACATGAGTGGCTGGATGCTAATGGGTCTTCCCGGCGCAATGTTTTTGGTTGGTTTCGAAACCATTTACATCGCACTTGGACTATTGATTGGTGCTCTAATTAATTACTTGGTCGTTGCACCCAAATTAAGGGTCTATACCGAAGTCGCGGATAACGCCCTCACTATCCCGGAGTTTTTTGCTAAACGCTTCGGCAATGCTAACGGGAGTATCCGTATTATCTCGGCCGTGATCATTGTGATCTTCTTTACCTTGTATACCTCAGCGGGTTTAGTGGCTGGCGGTAAGTTATTTGAGTCAGCATTTGGCCTGAACTACGACATAGGTTTAGTCGTCACCCTCGGCGTAGTGGTTTCTTATACCTTGTTGGGCGGATTCTTAGCAGTGAGCCTCACTGACTTTGTCCAAGGCTGTATCATGTTTGTCGCTTTAATCTTAGTGCCTGTGGTGGCATATCAAGAGTTTACCAGCGCTGACACTATGCTGAACTTTGCGTATCAATCGATTCCACACTTCACCGATGCCATGCAAAACGTCACTATGTTAGGGCTTATCTCAAGCTTATCTTGGGGACTCGGTTACTTTGGCCAACCGCATATTATTGTCCGCTTTATGGCAATTCGTTCAGTCGCTGACATTAAAACCGCCAGACACATAGGTATGGGCTGGATGACAGTGACCATTGTGGGTGCACTGGCAACAGGTCTTGTCGGTATCGCTTACGCCAATAAATTTGGCATGAAGCTGACCGATCCTGAAACCATCTTTATTGTGTTTTCTGAGTTGTTGTTCCATCCGATCATTAGTGGCTTCTTATTAGCCGCAATTCTGGCCGCGATCATGAGCACCATTTCATCGCAACTATTAGTGTCATCAAGCTCGCTAACGGAAGATATCTATCGCGTGATGTCGAAGAAAGAATCTAGCGAAAAAGACATGGTGAAAATGGGACGTTTTGGCGTAGCTGGCGTGGCAATTGTCGCAAGTCTACTGGCGCTTGACCGCTCTAGCAGTGTGCTATCACTGGTGAGTAATGCATGGGCAGGATTCGGTGCAGCCTTCGGTCCGTTAGTCTTGTTTAGCTTGTATAAAGCTAACCTAACCCACAAAGCCGCGATTGCCGGCATAGTGTCAGGCGCAGCTACAGTGCTGTTTTGGATTTATGCACCAGTACTTGCTGACGGTAAAGCTTTAACCACAGTGGTGTATGAGATGATCCCCGGCTTTGCCGTGAGCAGTGTGGTGATTTGGATAGTCTCGTTACTCGATACTGATCCCTGTGCCAAAACCACTAAATTATTCCATAAGGCTGGCCGTGTTTTAGCCGAAGACAGATGAGGCGCGCAGGTATGACTGACTTACCCTGGAAACGCATTGTCGTTAAGGTAGGTAGTGCCCTGATTGCTCCACACAAACAAGGTTGCAGCAGCCACTACTTACTCGGCATTGCCCAATTTATTACTTATTGTCGTGCCCAAGGGATCCAAGTTGTCTTGGTCTCTTCGGGCTCAGTCGCTGCAGGATGGCATCACTTTGGCGAGGTTGATAAACCGAGCGTCACAGTGAAGAAAGCCATGGCTGCAGCGGGCCAGGCCGATATGATGGCCACATGGAACAAGTTATTTGATTTCCCAACCGCACAGCTACTGTTAACCCACGGTGATTTACGCAATCGAGATCGTTACATCAGTATTAAAGACACGATTTTCAGCCTACTCGAACATGGGCTATTGCCTATCATCAACGAGAACGATGCCGTCACCGCCGACAAGCTCAAAGTTGGCGATAACGATAATCTCTCGGCCATGGTCGCCGCGGCGGCCGATGCCGATACGCTGATTATCTGTTCTGATGTGAATGGGCTTTACACGCAAAACCCCCATGAATATCCCGATGCACAGCTTATCAAGCAGGTGACCGAGATTAATGCCGAGATCTACGCCATGGCAGGCGGCGCCAGCAGTGCCGTCGGTACGGGGGGAATGCGGACTAAGATACAAGCCGCCAAGAAGGCGATTTCCCACGGGATCGAAACCTTTATTATTAATGGTTTTGATGCCGACTCATTCAACCAATTGTTGAAGGGCCAAAACCCAGGAACCTTATTTACCCCCGATGAGAAGCCAATGCAGGATCACTTGCACTGGATGACACATACCTCGCAGGCTCAAGGCGAAGTCATTGTTGAAAATGACTTTAATATCGCCCTTGATATCCATAGCGAGCAATTGACCAGTGACGATGTCGTTGCCATCAATGGGGACTTTTCTGTCGGTGACACCATTTTAGTACGCAAAGACGATGGCACTAAATTGGCCAAGGCCAAATCCAATTACAGCAGTTGTTTACTTAGCTTTATTACAGACCAAGACGATCGCGAGTTTGCCAGTGAATTTCAGCAAAAGACTGGGCCGATTATTTCCGAGAAAAACATCGCCATTCTCGAATAAGCATCAGCCGAATAAAACTAAGCGAGTAAACATCTAAGCGGAGTAAATATGACTTTAATCAAAAATTTATCTCAAGAAGCTGCCAAGGCGGCTCTGATCCTCGCCCAAGTTGACGAACAGCTTAAAAATACTGTACTCCTCGATATGGCACGCTCATTACGCGAAAAGTCCTATGAAATCCAAAGCGCAAATTTAATCGACTTACACAGAGCGACCGCCGATAACGTCGGCCCAGCCATGCTCGACCGATTAACGCTAACGCCAGAGCGTATAGAAGCTATGGCGGTAGGCATTGAAACCATCGCCGCCTTACCCGATCCGATTGGCAACGAACGCTATATTGGTCAGCGACCTAACGGCTTATCCATCAGTAAGATGCGCGTTCCCTTAGGCGTGGTTTGTATGATTTATGAAGCGCGCCCCAATGTCACCGCCGATGCGGGTGCCCTGTGCTTTAAATCCGGCAATGCCGTGATCCTGCGCGGTGGTAAAGAGGCGCTGCACAGCAGTAAAATTATCGCCACTATTTTGCAAAGCGTATTGAAACAATACGGTTTGCCCGAGGCGTTAATCACAGTGGTGCCAGACCCAGATCGCGCCCTCATGCTAGAACTGCTGCAGCAACGAGATTATATCGATGTGATCATTCCCCGCGGCGGCGAAGGCTTGATAAACTTTGTGACTGACAACAGTAAAATCCCAGTGATCCAGCATTTTAAAGGCGTGTGTCATTTATACGTCGATAAAGATGCCGATCTGGATATTGCTATGGACTTACTGCTCAACGGTAAAACCCAGCGCACTGGCGTATGTAATGCCCTCGAAGCCCTATTAGTACACCAAGAAATTGCCTCGCAATTCCTGCCTAAAGTAGCCAAAGCGCTGGCCGAGCATAAGGTTAAAATCAATGCTTGTACTCAAGCCGGTGGTTATTTTGAAAACTGTACTTACATGGAAGAAGACGATTTCGGCCAAGAGTATTTAGATCTCGAAATTGCCATTCGCCAAGTCGATCACTTTGACCATGCTATCCAACATATTGCCCGTTTTGGTAGCCAGCACACCGAAGTAATTTGCACCGAAAACGAAGTCACAGCCGCACACTTCCAACGTGCGGTCGATGCTTCTGTGGTAATGGTCAATGCCTCTTCGCGCTTCTCCGACGGCAGCGAACTCGGCCTTGGTGCAGAAATTGGCATCGCGACCTCTAAGCTACATGCCTACGGCCCAATGGGACTCGAATCCTTGACCGCAGAGAAGTATTTAGTCTCAGGCACAGGCCAAGTGCGGGCGTAAACCTAAGGTGTAAATCACACTTTTAGGCTTAACAAGTCCGTTGGATTTCGATTCAATTGTAAAGATTAAAGGCCACAGTCGGTAACGACTGTGGCCTTTTTGTTGGCTAAATTGACCCTATCCACAACAGCCTGAGTTCCAAGTCGATGCCCTGAAACCGAGTTATAGTAAGGCATGCGCTAAAACCTCAGATCCCATTGCGACGGCTTATCACAGCTCGCTGACAAGCTATTCGCCAATAAGTTACAACCCCGCTTAAACAATTTACACATTGAGCATATTGCATTTATTTTCAACAAACCTATCATGCGATCGATTCTCATTTGCACCTAAACATTTTATTTGCACTCAGGATCACCAATCATCATTTAATCTGAAATCGCCTGAAAGGATTGAAATACCATGCCTCCCCTATCTGTTTTAACGTCTTGGCGCTCGCCATTGATCCCTGTACTTCTCAGCACACTTACTCTGACGGTTCAAGCCAATACTGACCCTAAGCAAGATGAGAAAAAAGATACAGAACAGATAGAAAGATTGAACGTGGTAGGAACATACACCCGCGCGGCAATGAATAGCGCCACGGGTTTGTCTATGTCACTCAAAGAAACCCCACAAAGCGTCACTTTGATTACCGAAGAGATGATCAGTGACAAAGGTTTGGTCACTATGGAGTCAGTGTTAAATCACACTCCTGGCGTCACTATGGTGGGCGATGCCTCTGAAAATAGTCAGATATTCGTGCGCGGCTATGCACTCGACAGCGGTGTCCAAATTGACGGCTTAATCACAACCTCTTCATCCCATGTTTACAGCGGCTCAATTGATCAAGGTTTAGACCCTGTGATTGCCGAACGGGTTGAAGTATTAAAAGGTGCGGCAGGGATTTTAAGCGGTTTAGGTGAACCTTCTGCAACGGTTAATTTTATTCGTAAACGCCCAACGGATGACACCCGCGCCACGACAAGTGCAAGTTATGGCTCGTGGAATACCTATAGATTAGAGGCCGACGTTTCTGGCTGGCTCACGGATTCAGGCAATGTGAAAGGTCGATTCGTGAGTGCGGTGAAGAAAGGCGACTCTTTTATCGACCGCTATCAACGCGATACCACAGTGCTCTATGGCGTGGTTGAAACGAGTCTCGGCACAGATACTAGCCTGTCACTGTTTGCGGACTATCAAAAATCACAAACCGACGGTGTGTATAACTGGAACTCTAATCCCGCATTTTATACCGATGGCACAGCTGTCGATTTTGGCCGCAACTACTCTAGCTCACAGGACTGGACCCATTGGGACGTGACCCAAAAGAGTCTCATGGCCGAATTTAAACATAGATTCGATAACGACTGGTCACTCGTCAGTGCCTATCGTATCGCCAACGCCACCATAGATGCATTGGCCTTTTACCCAGGCGATTATATCGTCAAATCAACCGGCGAATTTGTTGGCCCTTGGGGCGATACTTATGCCGCCCAACATGATCGCGAGTCAGATACCAACAGTTTCAACCTGTATGCAACGGGTAACTTCGACTTACTCGGCCGTGAACATAGCGCTGTGATCGGTTTTAACTACGGTGACAACGAGTTCGATAACATCAACACGAACTCCACCCCCCAACGTCGCTATAACGTGGCGGATCAAGGCCATTATCCCAAGCCTAATATTCCTAATTCACCCACCAATGGCCAAACCAATGAGCAAAGCCAATCGGGTGTTTACGGCACTGTCCGTGTCAATGTATTGGATTCACTGAAATTAATGGTCGGTGGACGCGTAAGTAACTGGTCCTATGAAAAGCATGATCTCGTGGGTAACAGCACAGATGCGACCATGGAAAAAACCGGTATTTTCATCCCCTACTACGGCCTAGTCTACGATGTGACCGAGCAGATCGCTGTCTACGCTAGCCGTACTGAAATCTTCAAACCTGGCACCTATTTTGGTGAAGATGGCCAACTGCTCGAACCTGCAGAAGGCACAAACGTCGAAGGCGGCGTCAAGGTCGCGCTGTTCGATGACACGCTAAACATGTCAGCCGCCATCTACGAAACCAATAAAGACAACGAACCCGAGTATGCAGGTAAAGGTCAACTACCTTCCGGCGACTCTATCTACGAAAGTGTGGATGGGATTACCACCAAGGGCTATGAGTTAGAAATTGCCGGACGTCTTACCGACTTATGGGATATCAGCGGTGGTTATACCCACAACAATGCAGAAGATAAAGATGGCCTACGTCGTCAAACTTATCTGCCCGAAGATATCTTCAAACTCACCACTAAATATAACTTTGAAGATATTCTACCGGGCATTACTGCAGGTGCGAGCTGGCGCTGGCAGAGCAGCACCTTCTATCAAGGCACTATTTGGGGTGTCGGTGGCGCGCCGAATGTGGCTTACCGCCAAACACAATCCGCCTACTCACTCGTTGACTTAATGTTTGGCTACCAAATCACACCTTCTATTTCTATGCAATTGAATATTAACAATATTTTCGACAAGAACTACAACCGTTCACTCTGGGGTTACGCCGACTTTGGCGAGCCACGTAATGCCACACTATCACTACGTTGGACGCTCTAAAACATAGCCCTAACCCGAAATAACATTAAGGATGTTCAAATGAAACAAGCACTTGTAATACTCACTTTACTCGGCGGTATCGCTTTTTCGGCTCAAGCACATGAAGTATGGCTTGAGCGTAATAACGATGGTTCGGTTAAAGTGCAATTTGGCGAACCGGGTTCAGAGCAGGCTTCGGCAGAAGAGTTAGCATCGTTAAGCGCGGCGCGTATTTTCGCCGCCAATGCCAAGACACCGTTAACCGCCACAGCGCAGGCCGATCATCTACTGGTCAAAACCCAAGATAGCAAGAGTGACATCAGTTTCTATGCCGATACCGCGTGGCAACCATGGAAAACCGAGACCGGATTGCAGGCCGCAATACTCTATGCCCGCACGGGACAAGAACACACAAAAGCGCTGCAAGATTTTGAATTTACGCCAGTAAAGTCAGGCGTTCCCGAGTTTGTGCTTAGCTATAAAGGCGCACCACTGGTGAATCATCCAGTACAAGTTTATCGCCCCGGTTTTTGGAGTAAATCTTTCACCACCGATGCCCAAGGTAAATTCGCCCTCGATACCCCAGATGCGGGCCGCTACTTACTCGTCAGTAATCACACCACAGAAGGTAAACAAACACTCGCAGGCAACGAGGTTGATAGCGTTTTACACATCACCACTACGAGTTTTATCACTCAGTAATAATCTTAATAGTGAGATGGAGTTAACGTGCGTTATTTAATGATAGGTTTATACATGCTGTGTTCTGCAGTCCACGCAAGCACAGCACCTGTAACAGTCGCCTTGCCCCAAACAGGCAGTACTAATGAACTTTTGCCACTCAGTGGCTCCATTAAATCCGCACGGGTAGCCCGCTTATCTGCACGTACCGATGGCTTAGTTGCCAAAGTACTGGTCGATGCGGGCTCGCAAGTCCGCGCTGGCCAGCCTCTACTCGCACTCGATGACACCTTAGCCATACACCAATTAGCACAGCGTCAGGCCGATGTAATGGCCGCTAAGACCATGCTGGCAGAAAAGCAGCGACTCCTCACCGAAGCGCAAACACTCAGTTCTCAGCAATTATTCCCCGAAACTGAGCGCGCGATTCGTCAAGCGGCGTTAACCGAAGCCGAAGCTAATCTGCAGAGTTTAACGGCGGCATTAGCACACCAAAAAGAGGTGGTCGCCCGCCACCAACTGATCGCGCCGTTTGCGGGAGTGATTTCAAGCAAACAAACTGAAACCGGTGAATGGGTCAATGTCGGCACTGAAATCTTCACTTTAGTGTCCCAAGAACAGCTCTGGCTCGATATTCAAGTCCCACAGGAAATGTTCCAAAACATAGCCACTGCAACTCAAGTCGATATTGCCGCAGATATGCTGCCTGAACAGCAGTTTATCGGCCATGTGAATGCACTCGTCCCCGTGAGCGACCACAATGCTCGCAGCTTCTTGGTGCGCTTAACCATTCCTGATGCGAGTGGACTTTT
This sequence comes from Shewanella sp. SM29, assembly GCF_025654245.1. NCBI lineage: Bacteria > Pseudomonadati > Pseudomonadota > Gammaproteobacteria > Alteromonadales > Shewanellaceae > Shewanella > Shewanella sp. SM29. The sequence continues at coordinate 70,440 of NZ_JAKKRN010000006.1, read as the reverse complement.
GATGCCCGGCACATCGGCCACTGCGACCTTCCACTTACAGCGGGCGCAACACAGTGTTGTCGTGCCGCAAGATGCGCTAGTCCGTCACCCCGACGGCCAGTTCAGTGTCTTTACCGTGCAAAACAACATAGCCCAACGGCATACCGTTCAAGTGGGCCACACGAGCGCCATCGGGATTGAAATCCTTAGCCCATTACCTAAAGACGCGCCCGTAGTGATCCGCGGTAACGAAAGCCTACAAGACCAACAGCCAGTCTCTGTACTCAACTCTGCAGTAGGAGGTTAGTGGGATGCTGAAGTTTGGAATTAAACATGGCACCTTACTGTCGGTCATCGTCTTGATATTTTGCGTATTGGGCACGGCTGCAGCACTGCGTATCCCAATCCAAATGATCCCCGACTTAGATGTGCGCACCATCAGCGTGGCCACAGGTTGGCCGGGAGCGACACCGCAAGACGTCGAAAAAGAAATTCTGCTTGAGCAGGAACGCTACCTGCGCACCCTGCCCAACTTACAACGCATGACCTCTTGGGCCGATACGGGCTCGGCATGGATAGAACTCGAATTCCCCCAAAGCACAGAGATAAGCGATGCGCTTATTCGTGTTAGCAATGCGCTCAGCCAAGTATCGTCCTACCCTGAAAACGTCGATCAACCAAGGCTTTACAGCAGTTCATATTCAGACAACGCTTTCATGTATTTCCGCCTCGTGCCTGTCGCGGGGAACCCGCTGAATCTAGACATAGACATGATGCGCGATTTCGCTAACGACTTTATTCGCCCACAAATGGAGCGCGTCAAAGGCGTTTCCTCCGTCACTATTCAAGGCGGCGCCGAACGGCAAATCCAAATACGGCTCGATCCCGCCAAACTCGCCCAACGCGGCATCAGCATTATGGACGTGCGCCAAGCCATTCGAGATCGCAACAAGGACACTTCTGCGGGCGATATCGACAGTGGTAAAAAACGTTATTTACTGCGGGTAATTGGCCGTTTTGAGGATTTAAATCAACTTAAGCAACTGATTTTAAAACGCCAAGGTAATACGAATATTCTGCTGCAAGACGTTGCCGAGATAAAACTCGACCACGCCGAGATCCGAGAACTGTCCTTTGCCGAACAAGAACGCACCCTCAGCTTAGCGGTCAAACGGGATGTCGGTTCTAACGTTATCGCCATCAAAGATGCCATGATGCCCGTGATAGCGCAGATCAATCAAAATCAACTCGCCCAGCACGCCATGCAGTTAGAGTTATTCAGTGATGATGTGCGCTATGTGCAAGATTCGGTTGCAAATGTGTGGGTCAATTTAGGTCTAGGTGCCTTACTGGCAACCTTGGTCATGTACCTCTTCTTGCGCTCGAATCGAGCCACCCTGATTGGTGTTATCGGTATTCCGCTGTGTACCTTAGCCGCCTTCGTCGGGCTGCTGGTGTTTAATCGCACTATTAATGTCATTTCACTGGCGGGTGTTGCCTTTGCCATCGGCATGACGGTCGATAACAGCATTGTGGTGCTCGAAAGCATTGAACAAGCGCGCAGACGCGGATTAGAGCGTCTCGAAGCAGCCATAAGTGGTATCTACGATGTCTGGCCCGCAGTATTAGCCTCGACGCTCACCACAGTACTAGTGTTTGTACCCATTCTATTTATCAAACAAGAAGCGGGACAACTGTACTCGGATATCGCGATTGCCATCGCTTCATCCATTATCGCTTCTATGCTGGTCGCGGTGTTCATCGTACCCGCCGCTATTGCCCGTTTTGGTTTCGGTAAGATGCACTCGGCGCAGACAAACCAAAGTGAGCCCCCCAAAGCATCACGCATATTGAGCTTAGTTAGCCAACTTGTACTCTCTGCAAGACGCCGCACCTTTGTGATTGTGCTGTCACTCGTCTCGACGATTGGGCTTGCTGCTTGGCTGATGCCCCCGGCCGAATATTTACCCGAAGGTGAAGAACCAAAAGCCTTTACTTCTATGGTCGCGCCGCCGGGTTACAACCTATCGGAAATGGCTAAAATTGCAGAAGAATTAACGACTCAGCTATCCGCGAGAGTCAATGCCGAGGCGGCATCCTTTGAACGTGGTGAGCAAAAGATCCCGCCGCTAAAATACTATACCCTCAGCGTGGGTGTCGGCAGTATTTGGGTGATGAGCGAGCCCGTTCGCAGCCAAGATATGGATGCCATGATGAGTTCACTCACCGCCTTGTTTGAGCAATATCCGGGCATGCGCGCCTATTCATCGCGGGGTTCCATTATTTCCAGCAACGATGGTGGCACCCGCGCTGTCGCCTTGGATATTTCTGGCCCGAATCAAGCCAGCCTCTATCGTGCTGCCGAAGCGGCGTATCAAGCGGCGGAAAAAGTATTTGCCGAACCACAGCTGTATTCTGACCCATCGACCTTGTCGCTAGATCAACCGCTGTGGCAGATCTCCCCTCGCTGGCAACGTCTTGTAGAACAAGATTTTAGCGGCAGCGAGTTTGGCTATGCAGTTTCGGCACTGAGCGATGGCGCCTATGTCGACGAGTTTTTCCTTAATGATAACAAGGTGGATATCTTTCTATTTAGTCTGGCAGGCAATCAACAGAGTCTGTCGCAATTAGCGCTCGCTCCGATAGTCACGCCTAAGGGCAATGTACTGCCACTGCAAGCCTTGGCCGACATTAGCGAGCAAATGGATAGCGACAGTTTACGCCGCGTCGATGGCCGCAGAACCGTGACTCTTTACATTATTCCGCCGCGTTCCATTGCGTTAGAAACCGCTGTGGCTAAGGTGCGGGAAGAATTAGTCCCCATCCTCTATCAACAGGGTGCTGTCGGCAAAGATGTCAGTTTAGACATTTCGGGCGCAGCCGATCAGCTCGAAGCGACTAAAGCGGCACTCTCCAGCAATTTTCTGGTCGCCGTGTTGATCATCTACTTGTTATTAGTCGCGATTTTTAATCACTGGGGTTATCCGTTATTTGTGCTGATCACTATCCCGCTCGGACTTGCGGGCGGTTTAGTCGGCTTACAAGCGCTTAATTATACTGGCAGCTTATTTGCGTATCTTGGCGGCCAAGGTTGGCACCAACCCTTTGATATGATTACTATGCTTGGATTTTTAATCCTACTCGGCACTGTCGTTAACAACCCGATTTTGATCGTGGAACAGAGCCGTAAAAACCTGCAATCGGGTCAGTTTGGTATCGTTGATGCCGTCAAATCTGCCGTCGCCAGTCGATTAAGACCGATTCTAATGTCTACCGCGACGACCTTGTTTGGCTTATTGCCGCTGGTGTTATTCCCCGGTGCTGGCAGCGAACTCTACCGCGGCGTTGGCATAGTGGTATTGGCAGGCCTCATCGTGGCAACGCTACTCAGCTTAACCTTTTTACCCGCCCTGTTAATCTCTGTGCTATCCCGAACCCACAAGAGAAATTCAGCAGAAGTGGCACACCATCATGACTGAAAAAACCAACATGACTCCGCCGTTAACACAAAGACTGATGCGCTGGAAAACGTCAGCCATCTGGAGCGATAGCCTGCACATAGGCAATCGCTGCCTCGCAGCAACCTTTGGCGGCTATTTGTTAAGTGCAGTAGCGACTATTTTGCTCGCGCAAATCCTGCCGTTATCTCAGGTTGATCGGGTGTTAACCGCCATGATGCTGTCATTTACTGTGTACACCTGCGCCGTGATTTGGGTGTTCAGCGTTAAATCAACATGGCGATACTGGCTGGATTTATTCGCGCTTAGCGGTCTGCTGTATTTAGCTTACCTCGCCGCTAAAGCGTTTGATGCAACAAGTGCTCAAGGGAGTGGATTATGAAAGACTCCTTTTTTCGTTCAATGACTTGGCTACACACTTGGGTTGGATTGCTCACATGCTGGGTGTTGTTTCTGGTTTTTTTCGCCGGAACAGCGGCCTATTACCGTGCTGAAATCAACCTGTGGATGCAACCCGAAAACCACGGCAGCCAATATGATGCCAATGCGGATAATCAACAATTGATACTCAAGGGCCTCACGTCCTTGGCACAACAAGCGCCTGACGCTGAGTCATGGTGGATTTACTTACCCACACAACGGGTGCCATTACTGACCTATGCATGGAGCGATCCCGCCGCTGAAGGCCAGCGATTTGGTGATTATCATCAAGGCTTTATTAACCCTGCGACAGGTGAAGCCTTACCTAAAGCACGGGAAAGCCGAGGGGGCGACTTTCTCTATCGACTGCATTTCGACTTGTACTACATGAGTGTGCTCACAGCGCGTTGGATTGTCGGCTTTTGCACTATATTCATGCTAGTCGCCATCATCAGCGGGATAGTGATCCACAAACGTATTTTTAAGGATTTCTTTAGTTTTCGCCCCGGAAAAGGCCCGCGCTCTTGGTTAGATGCCCATGTCGCCAGCTCAGTTCTCGCATTGCCCTTTCATCTTATGATCACTTACACCGGCCTAGTGACCCTGATGTTTATGTATATGCCATGGGGACTTAACACGCAATATGGTGATGAAACTCAAGCCTTTTATTCGCAATGGAAACCCATTTACCAAACTCCCGCCGCCACGGGCACGCCAGCCACTATGCTCGATAGTCAGAGTTTACTCAGTGCGATTCACAGTGTCGTCGGTGAGTCACCAATTGAAGGCTTACAGCTTGATAATCTCAACGACAGCAATGCCAGCGTAACAGTCAAAATCGCCCCTGAGCACAGCTTAAATCAGCAAGCGCCTTGGTATCACTTGTCTACTGTGACAGGTGCTGTGTTGGCGCAGTCGGCAGTGACTTCGGGAGCGAATCAAACCCAAAGTGCCATGATAGCCCTGCACAGTGGTCGCTTTGCTGGCCAAGGCCTACGTTTACTGTATTTACTGGCGGGATTAACGGGCTGCGTGATGATCGCCAGCGGCGCGATTATGTGGGCCGAAAAACTGGCACAAAAGCAGCTTAAAAAAGATAAGAATCATAGCGGGCTCACGCTAGTGAACATGTTGAATCTCGCCACCTTTGCTGGCCTGCCCATTGCGCTAGCCTGTTATTTTTATGCCAATCGACTCTTACCCGTCACATTTGCAGATAGAGAGAACTGGGAAATCCATTGTTTCTTTATCAGTTGGGCGTTAGTCGCACTGCTCGCTTGCTTCAAACGAGATAAACAAACATGGCAACGACTTTTTTTACTCACATCCTTGCTTTATGGCCTGCTACCTCTGCTCAATGCCATGACTTCGCAGTATCAGCTGATAAGCAATCTACAGCGCCAAGCCTATGTTATCGCAGGATTTGATCTCATGATGCTCGCACTTGCAGCGCTGTTTTACATGGCAGCCAAACGCTTGCGTAGCCCTAAAAAAGTGCTGGCTACAAGGGTAACCAAAGCGACGACAGAATTAGGAGTTGAATTATGACAGCCACAGTCGAATTGTTAACCTGTTTTATCGCCATGGGGCTGTTGGCCTTATCTTATTTTAGCCACCACCGAGCCGTGTGTAACCGCCCGTTAACCGATGCACAGGCACGCGGATTTCGCACCGCTGGTACTGTAACGCTCGTCCTGTGCTATTGGCTTGCCAGTCGTCATTACGGCCCAGCGTATGCCAGCGTATTACTGCTCGGCTGGGTGTGTTTAAGTTCAATCATCCTAGTGATTTTACTCAGCTACAAGCCACGCTGGTTACAGCCCATATTGCCCACCAGCGCCGTAGTATGTTTGCTCGGTTTGCTGTATTAAATACCGAATGAAATCGATTATGAGCGAGGCTAATTGATAAAAATCATAGAGTAGGGATTGTGAGATGAGTTCTTTTTAAAGCGATAAACACATGAGTGACGACATAACTAATGATTAAGCACTCTCATTCCAGTGACTCGCCGTGAATATATCCCTATAGGCTCGACGGCGGCATCCATGCCGCCAACGGTCACTTACACGCGAGTGCTTAATCTCGTTAGCCCTTCATATCTATGATAATCCGTTATTCCACTTAACTAAAAAACATCACAATACATTAGAGCCTACATTCATCCTCCGAGTTAGAATGACTACCTACTACTTTAAAATTATGCGAATCAAGCATCTTTGCTGACTTTGCGGTTACATGCAGTGCGCCTTTACAACTCACAAACTCTTTTCTTTCATGTGCATGCACAGCGTCCCAATAGTCATTTAAAGCTAATTGCATAACCACATTTTTTTCGACACCTCGAACAAGAGATCTAACAGTAATCTCGCCGAAATCATCATCAGGTAAATGTGTCATTCTGCTAACTAAGCCAAATGCTTCATAGGCTTTAATAACATAATTCCCTTTATAAAATGCTGATGCGAGCTCTAGTGTAGGCACCTGTTCCGAACAGAAGTTAAATTGCTTTGGCATATTTTGGATATCGGCTTCAGCTCCAGCCAGATATATACTTATTGTGAATGACCTAGTTTTGGCAGTACCACTTAAGCCAACTAGTGCATCACATAAATTAGCACTTACACCACTTTCCACAATTGATTCTAATTCAAATACGCTTTCTGTATTTTGATAAGATTTTATCCCATTCTCTAAAGCTAACAAGCTACGAGACAAATTATTAGTGACAGCTCTAGTAATTGATATTTTATCTTGATCTAATTGGGCATCAAAAGACTCTACAATAGGAGCTATTAAATTAACGACAAAACTACCAACTTCTGTTTGGCCTAAGCGCAGTTGCTTTATAAAATTTTGAACATCAGTGTTACGTTGACCAGTAAAATGTGCTTTATTTCTAAATGTAGAGAGTGTTGTTGCTGCAAGTAAGTCTCTTGATTTTTCAATAAGTAAAACTCCATCATCGATAGGAATAGTGCCTTCTTCTACATCGGCATGTACAACCCGTATTTTCACACTATCAGAAAAAAAATTATCTATTGCTCTTATAATTTTTAAAGGAGATCTATTTTCAAACTCTGAGAGCGAATTTACCGCGTCCAATATGCGCTGTTGATAGCCCTTAATATTAATCGATGTTGGTTGTATGACCTCAAAGTCAAAAAAACCTTCTTCTCTTCGATGCCAAATTGTAGCTTGACCGAAAACATCGCCATCTGGCACCCATCCATTTGACCGTAAGTAACATTCTAAATTTTTAGGCGGTATATTATGGGTAATATTTTTTAACTGAGAAATATTCATGCAGCAATACCTTCATGACTTGCCGACTCCATCAACAAAAACATACTAGTAGCTGTTAAGATATTTTCTCTTGGGATCTTAATTGTAACTGATGTTCCATTGGTAGTTTCTTTCAAATCTCTCAGCGAAATCCAATAGCAACAATGTTTCATTTTCATGTGATCAAGTTCATATGAAAGCCATGCATCTGTCTCATTCGGCACAACTAGAACAAATAAAAGCCTAGGACACAAGAGATTATTCCCGCGTAGATCGTTGTAGTTTTTTATTGGAAGTTTGTAAGAAAAATATTCTTCGCAACCGTCATTACAGGCTGTGCACTTTAATTGAATCTCTAGCTGAGGATTACGAATAGTAGAGGCAAAACCTCTTCCTTTTAGAATTAAATCAACACTATCATCATCAACATCAGGAATTGCTGATCTAAAACCAATTTGAGCAGCAATCGCACTAACATACGCTCTACTTAACAATTCTTTCCTTTGATTTATATCCATTATGCCAACTAAAAATTTTGTTAAGAAACAATCTGAAAAATAAATAACATGCTAAAGCAACATGTTAGCCCTAGAGTTTATAGATTACGCTGTGCACAAAATACAAAGAAAGTGTTGACTGATCTTTAAGTATAACTGTGGCCACATCCCTACAATTTATCATTTTATGCTATAAGAATTTGAGTCAGTTAAGTAGTTATTTTTTAAACAACTATTACTTTAAACGTCTTTATTATGCTCAACATTATCATTACAGGCTGCTATGAATAGGAAGGGATGCAGGCTAAATTAAGCACTCTCATGGCAGTGACCGTTGGCGGCATGGATGCCGCCGTCGAGCCCTCAGGGACGAGTTTATGGCGAGTCACTGGAGTGAGAGTGCTTAATCGCAACCACTTTGTAAAACTTCCCACGACATCCTTTATGCAACTCCATCACACTGTGACTTACCTGCTTGATAGCAACTGGGTTGGCGTGGGCATACGGCGCCGCGGGAGCAAATAAGGCGGGCGTCGTTTTTAATCCCACGTTCTATCCAGTTGATATTGAGGATTTTTGCAACGCTCACCAGATCGCTTTTAATGTGTTTGGGAATAGCGACAGAACCGCCACTGGCGACACAGGCATTCTTCAAATCGTGGGCGATTGAGAGAGCATCTTTACCCTGTGCTTCAATGGCCGGATTTAAATCTATGCCAGCACAGAGAACATGGGGATTGCCCGCCGAGTCTTCGACTTTAATCGACTCGCAGCAGTAAATACGGGGTTCGTTGCCGACGTTTAAAATCGAAATCTGTGCCGAAGTGCCGACCGTCGGCTCGCTGATCATCCTAAAGACGGCCCAATGCTGACAAGGGTCTTCCACTAATCGCATATTGCCCCAAGGCAATGGAATCCCGTTACCGCGATAAACCGCCTTGAGCTTGCCCGGCGCGTAAGCGTCGAAATAATGCCAATGAGGATAAGGAGATACCACTGTCATACGCCGCATGGCGACTGAGGCTGACACTTGCAGTTGCTTGTGTACTTCAATCTCATAGCCGTGGCGGTCGAGTAATTGGCGATAAGGCACTTTAGGGCACAGCAGCGCACCGGCGAAGAAGCTCGATTCAAAATCGCGCCACGCATGCAAGATATCCTGCGCGTTCAAGGTATTGGACTGCATACCCGCCTCTTCATCTACTTCTAATTTGCGGCCTGAAATCATCACACTCTTGAGGCCATCCTTGTTGTGCAACACGCAATGACCTATGTGCACGGCTAAATCATATTTGAGTCTGTTGGGGCGATTTTTGAGGATTTTATTTACATAAATCGTGCTCGGCGGCTCAATAAATGAGGTGACCAACTGACGCGAACTCACGCCCATTTCATCGATAACTTCCTGCGGCGTACTGTCTATCCACTTGATTTTCAATCCCATTCCCTTAGCGATATCCAGCATGTCGTCCAGAGATAAGGGCATACGTTTGAGGCCGACGTCTTCAGCGGCACGTTCAAGATCAGGGAAATGATTTTGATGATGTTCTTGATGGGCGCGGATCAATAAATGGGCAAACTGCCGACCAGAGATCCCTGTCTGCGACAGCATCTCAGGTATCGCTATTTGTAAAATATCATTGGAAAACAAAAAGCTGGGCTCGAGTGCCATACCGCTTATGCCACCACGTCGGCCCTTGTCTGGCGTAATGGCGTTTTCTTCGGGCACATCGTCTAAGAACCATTCGGCGTCTTTTTGAAAAACCGCGGCGATCACAGCCAGCATTCCTGCACTCGGCACACGCTTACCACGCTCGATCATCGACAAATATGACACAGAGGGCGCACTTCCCGCGTCGACTCGAATGCATCGTGCCGACAAATCTTCCATAGTTAAATTATTACGTTTCCGTAGGTTACGTATTTTTGTGCCTAGGAAATGTGATTTTCTCATCAAGCTCTGGTCATTGCGCATTTTGTAAAATTCACAGTGTAAAATTTTTATTGTGAAATTGTAGTCAAAAAAAGACTAGACTACAAATCAAGCAATCAAGGAAAGGCTAATGCGAACAAGCTAAGCCATTCCAGTACAAGAAATGCTTAACCACTCCCACTAAAAGTGGCTAAGCACTCAAAGCGGACAAACCAAATTGAAGACAAACTTTGATAAGCCAAAAGTTAAATCAAAACCCTGAATTTTTTTAAATTGAAAGAGTAAGAGGAACAAGCGATGAATATGTCAATAATCAAGAGCAACCAGATCCAACCGAATCTAAACAGCCTCATCGCAGAAGAAGTGCTAGCCGTGGCCCAAGTGAATGTCGCCGAGCACGAGAAGATCGCTAATGCGAAACAATTCCTCGACCGCCTCTTTCCACTTAACTCTGGTTCACACCAAGATGTGAGCAGCTATGTGGTTTACTACCAACACCTGTTGGCCTTTTTTGCCGACGGCAGCCACAGTGGTTTACGTCAGCCAAAACAGTTTGTGGCCTTTAACGGCACTAAAGATGCGCCTTGCGCCATAGTGTTACAGGACCTAGGTTGCCACGTTGAACTCAGTTTCGACCGCAGTGGCATGATAGGTGCGAGAGACGTTGCCAATCTGGAAGATATCCAAATCGGAACGTCATTAAACATGGTAGTCGGAACACCAGAGTCACGTTCTGCCGCATCGCGCCATTGGCTCAGCCTATTACATGCGGGTATGTCCAGCGCCAACGACACCCAAGATAAGTTGTTTACCGCAAAGGATGGCAGCGATTACAACTTGAAAAGTATCGTAAATTTATAATTTCACGTTTTGTAACCTCGCTATTTATTATCTAGCTAAGAAGATGAACTGAGCTCAGTTCATCTTCTTCAATTTACCCTCCTGCTTTGCACAATCCTCTGATAGTCAATAAAACTGACTGACTAGATAAGTTTAATTGATTTTATTGAGGCTCATACACCCAGCTATAATGCCCTCTTTCATCTGTCTCCATGATCAATCCAATTGATCGCCATTTTGTATCCGTCGCTTAATGTGAAGATCTGTGGTTGGAACGATAAACCGAATCGCTCGAGCCTAAGGCGTTATGAATTCTTCATCGACATCACAGCAAAATAATAAGACTCATCGCATCGTTTTCATCTGTGCGGGTTTGTTATGCCTCGCGCCTTTTATCTCATCGCCCATGGCGCTAGTGCTCGGTTTTACCTTAGCCAGCCTTGGTTGGGTGCCAGTGCAATGGAATATCGCCGCACTCACCAAAAAACTCCTGTCTTATTCGATCATTGGCTTAGGGTTTGGGATTAACTTAAACGCGGCGATCGAGGCGAGCACCCACAACTTCGGCCTGATTGTTGGCTCAATCTTTTTCACCCTCAGCTTAGGGTTTATGCTCACCCGCGCCCTGAAATTTGATCATGTCACGGGCCACTTAATCGCCTCTGGTACCGCTATTTGCGGTGGCAGCGCCATTGCCGCAGTCGCTCCGGCCATCAATGCGCGTAACGATCAAACCGCCACTGCATTAGCCTGCGTATTTGTGCTCAATTCAGTCGCGCTATTTTTATTCCCTGCACTCGGCCACTTGCTCAATATGAGCCAATACGATTTTGGCGTGTGGAGTGCTATCGCCATCCACGATACTTCATCGGTTGTCGGCGCGGCTTCGGCCTACGGCGATGAAGCCTTAAAAACCGCAACCACTATAAAACTCGCCCGCGCCCTGTGGATTATCCCGATCGCATTGGTCAGCGCTATGTTGTTTGGTGGCGATAAGCGCAAGCTTAACCTGCCGTATTTTATCGGTTTTTATTGTTTAGCCATTGCCGTGGCCCATTGGTTACCACAATTCCACGCTGTTTATGACACCTTATTTATGGTGTCGAAACGGGCATTAGTTCTGTGTTTGTTTTTGATTGGTGCAGGAATTACAGTGCAGAAAATGCGGGCGAGTGGCCCCAAACCTTTGTTGCTTGGGGTGATGCTGTGGGCAGCAATTGGTATCACGTCTTTAGTGTATATTCTTTATTTTCAATAACTAAGATTTAGCTAAAAAAAGCCTGCCTACTCTGCCGTCGGCTTCATTCGCCAAGCCCAGTAGAGGACGCCAACAAAGGCGGAGAATTCGATAAGTGAGCGCACGAGTCCTGTGGTTTGCGTCGAAGCGACCAAGGCAATCAGGCAAAACACGATAATCAGCCAGTTTTTCAATTGCATCTTCCTGCAAACTTAGGGGATGCTCATTATTGTTTAGAACTAAAAACTCAGCAAATATCGATTTTCAATAACAAATAGCTATAACAGCTAAGCCAATCCTGCGTTGATTAAGCCGCCTTAGGGCTTGATGCTGCTTCATTCGCAGCAAGATCTTGATTATGTTCTTGAATAAAATCTTCCATAAACCAAGCGCAAAAAGTATGGCGTCCATCGACTGCCGCTTTACTGTAAATGGTCGATGCCTGTTGTCTGACGGTTTTTTCTTTAGTCTGGCGCACTTCGGCAATTTCTTTAAAGCTTAAGCCCTTAAGTAATAAAAATGCCACTTGCTGCTCACTCTTAGTAAAGCCCCAAGTCTCGAATTGCTGCGACACCGCTTGGCTATATTCTTGTCTGGCAGAGCGCATTTGCGTCGACATATTGTCGATTTTTTTATCCGCATGCTCCAACCGTTTAGCCAACGCTTTCACTTCGCGGGAGCGACGAATAAGGTCATAACTTAAGTACATGGCACCAATCACAGTGAGCACTAATAACATGGCTTCCTGCACAATATGCCATTGGGGAATGCCCAATTGAATGTCGGAAGTGATGTCAAAAAGCTTAAAGCATATGATCAAGGCCAACAGACCAATAATGACAAGATCCTTCATCGAAAAACTCCTAAATAAAAGCAAAATCAACCCATTAATTTATGGGACATATGTACCATAGACGGTTTTATGATACATGTCCCCCACGACTTTCGCCCACCAATCCCTACACTGACAGCACACTTTATTACCATAGAATCGTCCTATGTCTGTCAGTACGTCTTGTATCAAGTTATGTCTGTTGGCGACCTTAGTCAGCAGCAATTTCCTGTGCCACGCCGCTAATTCCGAGCTATCTCAAGCACTCACCACCAGCCAAGCAAGATTACATTCTCTATCTCAATCGGGCGGCCAGTTACCGCAATCACAAATAAGCTTAAGCAGCTCATCTTGGCTCAATGGCCTGCCGAGCATTAGCCTGAGTCACTTAGGTAGCCTAGATAATGGTAACAGCTACGAGCAGGAACTCTCACTCAATTTGCCAATAAAATCCCCTGCTATGCACAGCAGCGATAAGCAAATTAAGCAACTCACCCAAGGCATTCAGGTGCAACAAGTCGCGCTGCAAGGCCTGTATTTATCGGGATTATTGCGACAAAGCCTGTGGGAACATCGTCTTGCCGCAGTGAAACTGGCCCACTTAGATCGCAAGAGCCAATTACTCGACAAGCTTCATAGTCAGCAAAAGCAACTCACAGATGCGGGCGAACTGCCGATTGCCCACATACTCTTGTTAGAGCGCGAACTGGTAGATATTGCACTGGAGCGGGTCGACCTTAACCAGCAACAGGCCGAGGCGCGTGCCCTCTATCAACAACTCACCGGACAAGAGCAAATACCGCAGAACATAGCCGAAACCGCGCGGCCACTTTCTGCCAACAACCAACCCAATGACATGCTCGCGCAGCATCCATTATGGCAACTATTGAGCCTGCAGAAGCAGCAACAGCTGTTGATCATCCAGAGTCAGCAAGCAGGGAATAACGATCCTTGGGCAGTCTCACTCACGGCCAAAAATACCGCCGATAATCAAGTCGATGATCAACAGCTTGGCATCGCCGTTTCTGTGCCACTGACCTTAGGTTCAGCCCTATCGCAAACCGAATTATCCCAATGGCAACAAGCCAATACCGAGCACACGCTCAACCTCGACCGTACCTATATCGAGCTGACAACTCAGCTTAAAAAGCTAGAGCAACAGCAACAAAATCTGCTCGACCAACAGACATTGCTAACCCAAGCTCTGCACCTTAGCCGCACCATCACAGAGGAGTTGGCCAAGGTTAAAGACCAAAACCAAGTTAGCTACGAAGTCTGGCTGCGCCGCTATATGGATGCCCTCGATACCGAATCCCGCTTGGCATTGAACCAAGTCGCGCAGCAACAACTGCACTCCCAACAACTGCAAGCCGTAGGAATTTCATTATGATGGCCAAGTACAGCGCATGCCTTTTCTGTCTATCCGCCAGTGTTGCCACTTTAGTGCAGGCTGAATCCCTAACCATTAGTTCCCTCGGTAATCTAGACCTGAGCTACGTGCAACCACAGAAAGTCGCCAGCTATGAGGGCAGCCCGTTGCCCGCGCAGGTTGAAATCCTCCCAGGTAACGATTATTGGATCAGCACGCCGGAGAATATCCAGCAGATAAGCTTCCTCGTCGGCCAAGGCCAGCTGGTTACTAAGGGCCAAGCGATAGTCAAACTGACTGGGCCGGAAGTGTTCCACTACCTCACCCAAGTCGAAGCCGCCAGCAGCTTATACCAACTGGCAAAGAGCCGTTATGAGCGCAATAAACCCTTAGTAAACAATGGCAGTATCAGCGCCGAAAAGTGGCGTGAGATCAGCCAAGACTACTTCAGCACTCACCTCGAATACGAGCACATGCAGCATTTTATGGAGATAGTCAAAAGCACAGATGCCGCCACAGACTCCCTAGTGGTCGGCACGCCAGTGGCGGGGATCGTTAAACTCAATCAAGTGAATGGGCCTTATATGGCGGGTTCACAGTTATTTTCACTGGTGCCCAACGACAGCATTCGCGTCAAGGTCAGCGTGCCTATGAGTCAGTCGCACTCACTTTCGGCGGTGAATATCAATCAGTGTCATATCGCCATTGAGTCCGTGTCGGCCATAGCCGAAGGTGCCTTTGTGACCGCTTGGTCATCACCCGTACCGCAGGAGTGTAACTTACTGTTAGGACAACAGATCACTGTGATACCCGAGTATCAAAAGGCGGTGTATTTATTGCCTAAAAATAGCGTATTCAGTTGGGAGCAAGACAGCCAAGTCTTCACTAAAACTGCAGACACGCTCACCTCGATTACAATCGATATTCTTGGCTCAACCCCAGAGCAATATATCGTTGAAAGCGATCAAGATCTGAGCCAAATCCAAGTGTTATCCCAGTCAGTTGCTGCAGTCAAAGGCATAATGCTTGGCTTAGGAGGCGAATAAGATGTTGACCTCAGTCATCCGCTTTTCGCTTACGCAGCGCTTATTTGTGCTGATTGTGGCGCTGATCATCATGTTAGCGGGAGCGCGAGCCTGGTTTTCCATTCCCTTGGATGCCTTTCCCGATATTTCGCCCACCCAAGTGAAGATTATCCTCAAGGCGCCCGGCATGACGCCGGAGGAAATCGAAGCGCAAATTACCGTGCCGATTGAAACCGAACTGTTAGGCATTCCCCATCAATCGATTCTGCGCTCTACCACTAAATACGCCATCAGCGATATCACCCTAGATTTCGACGAAGGCACAGATATCTATTGGGCGCGCCAGCAAGTGAGCGAACGCATCGCCGCCGTGTGGGACAGTTTCCCTGAAGGTGTGACCGGCGGCGTAGCGCCAATGAGTACGCCACTCAGTGAAATATTTATGTTTTCACTCGAAAATCCCAATCTTTCGCTGATGGAAAGACGCCAATTACTCGAATGGGAAATCCGCCCGCTGCTGCGTACCGTTGCGGGTGTCGCCGATGTGAATATCCTCGGAGGCTATGCCAAAAGCTTTAGTGTGACCCCTAAACCTGCGGCGATGGCAGCTGCGGGCGTGAGCTTTGCGGCGCTGCAACAGGCGATCGTTGAGAATAATCACAACGAAGGTGCGGGCAAGCTCACCATTGGCACAGATACCATCATAGTGCGCGCCGAAGGTCGCATCGATGACATCGACGAGCTCAAACAATTGGTGATCAAGGCCGATGATGCCAGAGTGTATCGACTGCAGGATTTGGCCGATATTCAAATTGGTCACTTAGCCCGTTATGGCGCAGTCACTAAAGACGGTAACGAAACCGCCGAAGCCTTAATCATCGCCCTCAAAGACGCCAATACCGCACAAGTGGTCAAAAACATTAAGGAAAAGCTCGAGCAAATCAGCCTAACCTTGCCAGAAGGCAGCCAGATAAATACCTTTTACGACCGCGCTAATCTGATCAATACCGCGATAGAGACTATCTCCAATGCCTTGTTCGAAGCCGTAGTGCTAGTGATCATCTTGCTGGCGCTATTTTTAGGTAACGTGCGCGCCGCATTGGTCGTGTCACTCTCGCTGCCTCTTGCCGCGTTGATGACGTTTTTGATGATGGATTACTTTAATCTTTCCGCAAACTTAATGAGCCTAGGCGGGCTAGTTATCGCCATCGGCATGTTGGTGGATTCATCTGTGGTCGTAGTCGAAAACATGGTGAACCTCATCGCCACTAAGCAGAGATTACCGCGGCTGCATTTGATTTTTCGCGCGACCAAGGACGTTGCCATTCCCGTGGTGTCGGGCACTGTGATCGTCATGATAGTGTTCTCGCCCTTGCTGACCTTGAGCGGGCTTGAAGGCAAACTCTTCACCCCAGTTGCGGTCACTATCGTGTTTGCCATGCTGTCGGCGCTGGTGTTGTCCTTAACTGTTATTCCGGTTATCGCCTCTTACCTCGTCAACGAAAAAGCCGCCAAGGAACCTAAGGCGATTGAAAAGCTTAAACAGCTTTATCTGGGCAGCCTCAAGGGCACGTTTATCCATCAAAAACGCTTTATAGTGATCGCCTTTAGCTTGCTTATCGTCAGCTTAGGCTTGTTCGGGTTAGTGGGAAAAACCTTTATGCCGACCTTAGATGAGGGCGACATTATTCTGCAGCTGGAGAAGTCTCCATCGATTTCACTCGAGGCTTCGATTGCCATCGACAAGCAAATTCAGCAAACCTTGCTGGCTAAAGTTCCTGAAATCAAACAGATGGTGGCGCGTACTGGCGCGGATGAAATCGGCTTAGATCCCATGGGACTCAATGAAACCGATGTGTTCTTAGAACTTTTGCCCCGCAGCGAATGGCGCTTTGCCAATAAAGAAGCGCTTATCGATGCGATCCGCACTGTGTTATTGGACTATCCCGGCGTTAATTTTAACTTCACTCAACCGATACAAATGCGCGTATCAGAAATGCTCACCGGCAGCATTGGCGACGTAGCGATCAAGGTCTTTGGTAACGATATCGACACCTTAGGTCAGCTCACGAGCCAAATCCAACAGCTGGTTAATGCCACCAGCGGCAGCGTCGATGTGAAAATGGCGATGATCGAAGGCAGTCCTTTTATCAACCTCACCTTAGATAACGAGCTCGCCCGAGGCTTTGGCATGAGCACCATGGAGTTTGCTCGCTACCTGAAAAGCCAGCTCGAAGGCGTGATCGTGACCGAAGTGCTGCAAGGTAAGAAGCGCACACCCGTGCTGATTGCTAACAATCAGAGCCACTTAAGCAGCATTAATGAGCTTAAAAATCAGTTACTGGTGATGCCAGATCACTCCTTAAAACGCCTAAGTGATGTCGCCACCTTAAGCTATAAGCAAGGCCCCATCCTTATCGAGCGTGAGCAAGGGAATCGCTTTTCAGTGATAACCACCAACGTGCAGGGTCGCGATATCGTGAGTTTTGTAGAAGAGCTCAACGCTAAAATTGCGCAGGAAATCAAACTTCCGAGCGGTTATAGCGTGAGTTTTGGTGGCGAGTTTGAAAACCAACAGCGAGCCACCAGCAATTTACTACTAGTGATACCCATTGCTATCGCACTGATCACTTTGATTTTATTCACGACATTTGGCTCGCTTGCCAAAGCGGGCTTAATCCTCGCTAACGTTCCCTTCGCTATGATGGGCGGCATAGTTAGCCTGTATTTGTCAGGAGAATATTTATCAGTGCCCGCCTCGGTTGGCTTTATCGCCCTACTCGGCGTCGCTGTGCTCAATGGCGTGGTGATGGTCAGCTATTACGAACAAACCAAGCACATGTTCAGCAACCTGCGCGAACGGGTAGAACAAGGTGCGGCGCGGCGTTTACGCCCTATTTTGATGACGGCGACTACGGCGATGTTTGGTCTTATGCCACTGGTGTTTGCCTCGGGCCCTGGGGCTGAAATTCAAAAACCTTTAGCGATTGTGGTGATTGGCGGTCTGCTCACTTCAACCATTACCACACTGTATTTACTGCCAATTCTGTATTTTTGGCTGGAGAAACGTAAATGAGCACAGAACAACTGTTAGTACTGATCGCCCAAAATGATATTAAGGACGACATAGTCGATACCTTGATAGAGTTGGAGTTTCTGTCGGGTTTTAGCCTAGGGAATATTTGTGGTTTTAGCCGTGAACACAGCCATTTTAATATCAAGGAACAAGTGGAAGGTTATCGGGAGTTTTGTAAATTCGAAATCATGCACCCCGCTGCGCAACAAGCGGCGCTGCTCGCGGCGCTGGCGTTGGTCTGCAAACATAATCCCTGTCGCTATTGGATTATGCCCATCTATCAAAATGGTACTCTGTCTTAATCTAGATTGATGTTGATCTCACTGAGCAAGGCATACTCACTTTGTCACTAAAGTCAGTATGCCTTTAAAATAGCTAAAGAATTGGCGTTGGGCGACGCACTAAAAACCCACTCAGGATCGATAAAATGCAGTAAGCGGTAAAGAAATAAAAACCGTTTTCAAATTGCGCCTGAGTTTTTAACATTTCCCCCATGCCGCCAGAAGCATTTCCCGCCATAAACGTAATGATCAGCGCCACCACAAACACATCGACCATCGACCACTTGGCGAGCGCATTAACGAGGGCATTAATCCGCAGTTTCAGCCCAATCGAGCTAACACATTGCTGTGCCAACATTAAGCTCAACTTCAAGGCTGGCACCACCACGCTGAATAACATGACTAATCCCGCGACGAGTCCATTACCAGAGTGATAAAGCTCGGTCACTGTTCCCCAAATACTACGAGTCTTCTGCAACACTTGGACTTCACCTTTAAGGCTATTAAACCCAAGCAAACCACTGACCATGCTTAACATACCGCGGGCACTGCCACGCCCAGAGTCCTCATCAAAGCTTTGGGCAACTTGCTCTATGCCTTGTTCCGCCAGCTTGGCCTTATCGATACTGCCGCTGATACTCAAAATAGGTTGAGTCACCCCAGGGATTAACAAAGCCAAGGATAAGATAATGATAAAAATAGGAAATAGAGATTTCATAGCACTGTTCATAGCATTGCTCGACCAGAGAAATACTTTCAGTTTACGGTTTTTAGCTCAGGCTCTGCAATCATTCACACCAGCCATCGACTCAGATGACCGGCATTTAAGGTAGGATTTGAGGATTAATAGAAAGGAGTCGGATCGATATCTAATGTACTCGGTGACACACCGCGTTCAATATAAAGTTCAGATTTTAATAAATCCACCATAGCGACATCAGTGTAACGTTTTACTTTTAAAGAATAAAAACACTTTACGATTGGATGTAGCGCATCCCTATCTTTCGAGGCCCAAACAATACCAACACGACCATCCGACAATTCAACTAAGGAACCCACAGGGTAAACACCAATACAACGAATAAACTCATAGACCAATTCTTGATCCAAATGGAATGGCGTCAGACTGAGTAAAATTTTAAAGGCCGCGGCAGGGCTCATAGCCTCTTTATAACATCGCGTCGCTGTTAAAGCATCGAAGATATCGACTATACAACTCATACGGCCATGGCGGGGGATTTCATCACCCTTCAAACCCCTTGGATAACCTCTGCCATCTAATTTTTCATGGTGCATTAAGCAGATATCTTTACTGATCTGCGACAGACCAGTAGTTTCGTTCATAATTTCAAGCGCATACACTTGATGCAGCTTCATATGTTCGAACTCTTCCGGCGTCAGTTTGCCCGGCTTGTGCAGCACTTTATTGTCGACTTTAATCTTGCCAATATCATGCAAAATACCCCCGACCGCCATTTCCCGTAGCATGACACGATCTAGCTTTAAGTATTTACCAAAGGTAACCAGTAGAAAGGCGACATTCACTGAATGTTCAAGTAGATAGGCATCTTTTGAACGGAGTGCAGACATACATTTAAGCGCATCAGCATCCAACATCACTGACTCTATCATGGTATCGGCTAACGCTTCGAAGGGGGCAACTTCGATGGCTTTACCTTCGAAGGTCTCAGATAAGACTTTACGAATGAGGTCTTTCGCCTCGGTAAGCATGACTTTAGCTTGAGCTTGTTGCTTATCGCGGCTAATGAGTGCTTTTTTATTGTCGGTTTGATTATCGTTAGTGATTTTTTTCTTTAACCCACAATGTTCAGCCGAACGCTCGGCGTCTACCCAAACAAATTTAATACCGCTTTTGGCCAGTTTTAAAATCGCATCCTTGTGTTTAATTTGTCCTGCATTTGCAATAGCAAGTTGACCTTTATCATTTTTGTCTATGGCACTGACAAACATACCTAATGTCAATTGCGACACAGGTAATTTGATAAGTTCAACTGATTCTGCCGACTCACTCATATCTACAACCCCAAGGATGATGTGCCTGAATAAAATATCAACTTAACCATACGACATTAAAGCGACTTACGCTCAAATGTTCTGTTGTTATTTTTGATTATTATAGAACAGACGTGAGGGGCATTCTAAGACGAGGATTAGAAAATCACCATAGACTTTCTTGGTAAATAAAGGGGCTTAAACAAGATACGATGAAATCAGAGCTTAAGGTGTAGATTAGACCCATTTCAATCTCTCATTATTTCAACAAATGCCTAAGGGCTAGGCATTCAAAACCTGCGCCCCTCACGCGCGAAAAGCTCACAACTACCCCACATAACGCTCAGCCATTTCAGTTGACTCTTCCACCAATAAACCATTACGTAAACTCAGTTGCCGTGACACTGCACTGTGTTCAATGCTTCTGTGAGTACTGAGCAAAATAGCGCAACCTTGGGAGCTTAACCGCTTTAGCAAGTACCACACTTTGCCATAGTAATGCTTATCCATCCCCGCCAATGGATCGTCCAAAAGCAGCACCTTAGGGCGTAGACAGGCGAGTGACGCTAAGGCAATCAAGTGCTGTTGGCCGTAGGATAATTTGTGGGGCGACAGATGGGCTAAGCTAAATAAATCCAACTCGTCCAACATTTGCACCGCTCGCTCTTTGGGGAGTTCAAAGCGCCTAAGGCTAAACTGCATTTCGGCTAGCACGTTAGACTCGAATAATTGTCGACTCGGCCTTTGCATCAACAGTCCCAATTCAGTGCCATAAATCCCCAATTTAGGCCTTCGCCCTAGCACTTTAAGGGGAAGACGCTGCCTTAAACTGTGCACGCCCGCTATGGTTTTCAATAGACTCGTTTTACCAGAGCCGTTGTCGCCCACTAAGGTCACTATCTCCCCCGCCTGTAATTGGAATCCTTGCGGACACGCAAATAACATGGGACAAGCATCGAACCCAAAATCAAAGGCTTCGGCGCTGACCAAGACTTTGCCTAAATGCTCAAATTTAGCTTGATGTCGCCACGCAGGCGCTTCAATTTGTGGCGCATCGCTCACTGTATAGATGCCTTCGGACAACTTGCCAGCCTCTAACTGCCAATAATGCTGAATAATCTCGGCGAATGCCGAGGCGTTATGCTCAACTAATACTAGCGCCATACCATCTTGGATAAGATTACGAAGCACGACCAGCAGCTCACTCACACCGTGATCATCGAGTTGTGCCCAAGGTTCATCGAGCAGCAGTAAATGCGGCTCTGACACTAGTTGGGCGGCGATCATTAAGCGATATTTTTGACCGAGGGAAAGCGTGCTGACTTGGGTATCGAGGCGCAGATACAAGCCCACGCGCCGCAGTGCTAATTGCACTTTAGGTAGCATTTGCTCGGCGGGAATACCGAGGGTTTCTAAGGCGAAAGCCACCTCGGCACCAACGGTTTGCCTTAGTAGCTGAGTTTGTGGGTCTTGCATTACCAGACCCGTAACCAATTGAGGATAACGCCAGATATCACCTTCATGCGGGCGATTTAACACGCCCGCCAGTAGATTTAGCAGACTCGATTTTCCTGATCCCGTAGGACCGCTCACGCAATGGCATTGGCCGGTACCAATCGCCAAGTTAATTTCCTGCAATACCGTCGGTAACTGGCTGCCATAGTTGAAGCTAACGCCTTCGAGATCTAAGAGTTTCATGCTATATCTGCCTATAAAGATCTAACGAACAGCCTATGACAAGGCTTCACCCTAGTCGTCTTTTCATTCCCACGGCGAG
Organism: Shewanella sp. SM29; assembly: GCF_025654245.1. Lineage (NCBI taxonomy): Bacteria > Pseudomonadati > Pseudomonadota > Gammaproteobacteria > Alteromonadales > Shewanellaceae > Shewanella > Shewanella sp. SM29. The sequence continues at coordinate 48,418 of NZ_JAKKRN010000006.1, read as the reverse complement.
TCATACGTTAATAGACATCTAACTTGTCACGTAGAAAATTTAAGATGTGCCAGCTATTGTGGACCGCGATTATTCTGTCTCAACCGAAAAACGTTTAAAAACCAACCTAGATCGACTAATTACGACAAAGGGAAAGTACATTTAACGACTAAGAGACAAAATGTCCACCGAGGGTGACTTGCCCGACAAAAAGACCCACTCAAGTCACATTTTTTATCAGCGTAAAATGAGACTATGGCGAAAGTCACACGATAGGGCCTTACATCTTGACACACTCGACCGTGGCCTTTAATTTGAGCGAAAGATTCTTATTTACAGACTAAAATCACTACAGGTAAATGGCTTGTAAAAGAGGATATTAACCTGAGTCGAATTTACTGACGCTGACAGAGTGACCTTCAGCTTTCGCCTTCATCCGTTATCTTTGGAGTTCTATTTGCCCGTTCATGCCCTGTCTGAAGACCTTAAGTCTCTCATCGACAAACTCATTCAATTAAAGCAAGTTCCACCGACGGAACCGATAGTGCAGTTGTCACTAAACACTGTCGCTATGCCTTTAATTTCATGGTTGGCATCGCAGACGCAATTTCCGCGCATCTACTGGCATGGGCGCGACAGAATCGAAGAAGTCGCGGCGATAGGGGCGTGCAAAGACTTTAGATTTGAAACCGGAATCAATGATCAGCAACTGGCCATGGCCTACCAAGAGCAGCGAGCCTTATCGACGAATCAGAATATTCGCTACTATGGCGGTGTTGCCTTCGATCGCACTATAGAGTCTTGGCCTGAGTTCGGTAATAGCCGCTTTATCCTGCCGCGCATTGAATTTAGACGCAGTGGGAACAAATTTAGCCTATTAGTGAATCTTAATTTTGCTGATAATGATCACCATAGCGAGATAGATAAGGCCATCGGCGCTATCGAAGCCGTCATGCCTGCTAAGCCACTCTCGCCACCTAAAAAGATCGTTCCACTTGGGCGCAGTGACAAACCTGATTTTGAACGTTGGAAGACATTAGTCGAGCAAGTGGTAGATCCTAAGTTCAATCAAGATACCCCAAAAGTCGTGTTATCCCGCTTAACGCAACTTGAAGTCAACGAACCTATCGATCCTTGGATGGTGTTGGCTTGCTGGCAGGGCCGTAATCCCAATAGTTTCCAGTTTGGCTTTCAATTTAGCCCAGATCGCACTTTTATCTCTTGCTCACCAGAGCGTTTATTCCGCCGCCGTCAGCAGGAGCTATTTACCGAGGCACTTGCTGGTACAACGGTACGCGGTCTCAATCAAGAAGAAGATGTTGCGCTGGCGAACGCTTTATTAGAAGACAACAAAAATAGCGTTGAAAACCAACTTGTTCGCAGTCACATAGTGAATATGCTCACGCCGCTGAGCAATTATGTTGGCGCCGATGAATTAGCGACTATTTTTAAACTGAACCATATTCAACATTTACACCGTGCAATTCGAGCCGAATTAAAGCCGGGCGTAAATGATTTTCAACTGTTGCAAGCCCTGCATCCTACTCCTGCAGTTGGCGGCTTGCCGCGGTATTCAGCGCTAAACTTTATTCGTCAACGTGAAGGTTATATTCGTGGTTGGTACGCCGGTGCCTGCGGCTATTTCAATAAATATGAGAGTGAGTTTTCGGTAGCGATCCGCAGTGCGCTGATCGAACCAGGTCGGATTAACCTATTTGCGGGGGCGGGAATTATTGCAGGTTCTGAGCCCGAAGCTGAGTGGCAAGAGCTTGAAAATAAACTCGCAACCATAATGTCGATTTTATTCGAAATGTAATAAGCCTAGTAAACATTAAGACTATTCAGCGCCGTCAGCCCTTCGTTTTTCAATCGTTTCAAGGTAAAGCCTGTCCTGTTCACCCGAATCGATTAAGCGCTTATGTGCAAGGTCAAAATGTTGTTTCAACATCTGGCCTTTCTCGGTGTTAGCGAAAACAAAATAGGTTTCGGCCTTGAGTACACCTTGAATAATCACAAAATTTTGTGGCGCCTTTAATTTAGGAACAAACGTAAGTAAATTAGGTTTGTAATCTAGCACGGCATCTATACGTCCAGCATTTAAGCTATTGAGCATAGTCAACATATCGCTACTTTCTTCGTAATACATAGGCACAGGTGTCAGCATATTGTATCTGTAGGCCAGCATGGCCTGAACCTTCTTGTGGGATAGGCTTTCAATACCGGTCCAGCCTGCTGCTGCCTCGGCAGTAACAGCCACATCGATAGAGTCCACTTCAACCATATTCTCTGTTAATAGCCCCTTTTTAATATCACCCTTGTAAACGCTGAGCGTGATATCGGTACGATTGTGCTCAACAAGATATAAACTGCGGGCAAAAGGCATAAACTGCACATTGAGTTGCCATTCTGGCTCAGGGAAAATCCGCTGAAGTAACTCGAAGTAGTAACCCGTTTTATCACGATTGGCAAATCCCTCCCAAGTTGACGTTGCGACATTGACCACTATCGGCTGAGCGGCGGAAACAGATACAGGTAACACAGCTAAAAATAAGCAAAAAGTAGCAAAAAGTAGCAAAAAATCGTCTCATGGCTATCCTCCTTCGACGTATTCAAAGTGTAGAAGAGTTTTCATTCTATGTGCACATTTAAACAGCAGACTTGCATCTTAAAACTCGACCACTATAATGGCGACCCGATTTCAGCACGCTGTCATCGGCAATAAAGTCGTAAACATAATAAATTGAATATTAGCGGGTTCCCTCACCCCGCCCTACACAACTAAAAAGGCCACATATGTTAATGTTAACCACAGCGCAGCTTCGCCGCGCTTTATTCCTATTAGTAGGATTCCACATACTGATTATTTGCGTCAGCAACTACTTAGTACAATTGCCATTTCAACTGTTTGGCTACCACACAACTTGGGGGGCATTCAGCTTTCCGTTCGTGTACTTAGCCACAGATCTCACTGTCCGTATTTTTGGCCAACAAGCCGCACGCAGCATCATACTCAAAGCTATGATTCCCGCTTTGATGATTTCCTACGTGATGGGAGTGATGTTCCATCAAGGCAGCTTTCAAGGTACTGATTCACTTGCACAGTGGAATACCTTTGTGTTCCGAATTGCCTTTGCCAGCTTCGCGGCTTATTTGATTGGTCAGTTGATGGATATTAAGGTTTTTGCCCGTATTCGAGCCAGTCGCTCTTGGTGGGTCGCCCCAGCCGCCTCAACCTTAGTCGGAAATCTGGTCGATACTTTAGTCTTTTTCAGTATCGCCTTTTACGCCTCTTCCGATAGCTTTATGGCAGCCAATTGGCCCGAAATCGCTACAGTCGATTACGGCTTTAAGCTAATCGTGAGCTTAGGCCTTTTCCTACCGGCATACGGTGTTTTGCTAAAAGTCTTACAGGACAAGATTTTGCGAGCCAATCCGCAAGAATCAATTTCCTGATCAACCCAACTGGCCAGACCTGTTATAATTTAACCAGTTAATAGCTCAGCCCTGCTCCTGTTAACGCGCGAGTGGGGCTTATTTTTTATGAGAGTAAACTATGTATTCTATTGAAATTAAAGCAGAGTCAAGTTTGACTCCCGAGTTAGCCGTTCAGCTTATCCAACTTAGCCAACAAATCCCAGAGCTCGATCACCCACTCACAAACGAAGTGTTGGACCAGCGCTTACAGGGCAAGACATGTTTGATCTTAGTCGCATATGTAGAAGGTGAATTGGCAGGGTTTAAACTGGGTTATGAGCAAGAAGAGGCTATATTTTATAGCTGGTTAGGTGGCGTTGCATCCGACTTTAGACGTTTAGGCTTAGCGCAGAGTCTACTCGAATATCAAGAAACTTGGGCACGCCGCCATGGCTATAATCATATTCAGGTGAAAACGATGAATCGTTTTCCTGCGATGCTTAATTTATTGATCAGTAATCAATATTTAATTACTGAACTAACAGCCGATCCTAAAAGCTTAGTCGATCATAAACTGTATCTGTGCAAGTCGATCTAAACCGTTAATGGATGAGGGCAAAACGATATTTGTAAAGATGTGCACTTTTTGCAATAAATAGCTTGCAAACACAATTGAGAATGATTATCGTTAACGTGCATTCCAAAACTCATCTTTAACAACGATGACTGGTAATCGACGTTGTTATGGATCTCCTGAGTTTGCAAGCACGACATTGCTCACACACACTCTTTGTGGCCGGACTCATCATCCGGCTTTTTTTTGCCTAAAAATCAGTGATGCAAAGCCACATAATACAAAGCTAGCAATCGCTCGACATATTTTAATTCAAACCTAATCAGCCAAATACAACACAATGTCTATCTAACGGGATAAGACTAATCTGCAGACATATCGCTGTAGTTACCCGCAAAGTGTAAGCCATCGTAGGGATTATTTTGCTGATCTTCCTTCGCTTCATGATACAAACCTATGGTAAATAAAGACCCTTTACCCAAAGTTGAACTCACTTCTATCATGCCACCAATCCGCTTGATAATGCCGTAACTGAGCGAAAGACCTAAACCAGTGCCATCCTTACGTGTGGTATAAAAAGGGTCGAAAATCCGTCCAAGCTGCTCTGGCGCTATCCCTGAGCCTTCATCTTCCACTTCGATTTTGACGCCAATCGGCATATCTTGTTGCACCCAGTCATAGGTTCGCACCCAAATACGTCCTTTACCGTCCATCGCATGCGCCGCATTCACGACAAGATTAATCAAGACTTGCAGCAACTGCGGACGATTAACCTGTACTGGACAACTGGCGTTTAACTCAGTGATCAACACGACTTCTTGTTTTTGAATCGAATGTCGCACCAACACCAACATTTCTTCGATAATAGGAGTCATCGGATGCATTTCTAGTGGTGCGTTGAATTCGCCTGGTCGGCTGTATTGCAACAGGCTACGGATGATAGTGCTGATCCGCCCAACCTGTTGAATGACTAGATCAATTTCTTCTTTCACTACTTCTGCATTATCGCCAAGCTCGTAGCGCAGTAATTCCATATTGCCGAGGATAACGGCCGTCGGATTATTGATTTCATGGGCGATACCTGCGGTCAATTCGCCAAGAGCTGTGAGCTTCTCGTTAGTGACGAGCTGTTGACGCGTTTCGTTTAGTAATGCCACGTTACGTTGCAGCTCTAAGGTTTTATCCTGCAGGCTACGAGTACGCTCTTCAACCTTCATTTCAAGCTGTTCTGCCGCCGCTTGAATTTGGGCATTTCGACGCTGTAGCAAGTCAAGCATACTGTCAAATTGCTCGGCTAAGTTCGATAACTCATTATCCCTATCTAATCCTAAGGCGCCGATACGAATATTGCGCCCCGACTGCACTGCTTGTACAACATGGTGAATACGTTCAATGGGCTGCAATAAACTATAGGCGCCGCGATAAACCAGCAGGCCAGAGACCAACAGCACTAACATTAGAATCGTGCCTAGCTCTATGATATTGAGTAAATAATTATGGATAAATGGCGATTCAGAAAAGCCGGTATAGATCATACCGACACGTTGGCCGCGAACATCTTCCAAGGGGGCATAAGCGGAAATAAACCAATCGTTAAATACGAAAGCGCGATCGACCCACTGCTCGCCTTGAGTTAACACTTTGTCTTTCACTTCCTCCGACACTAAACTGCCAAGCGCGCGGCCCAGCGTCTCATTGCCTGTGGGATAAAAATGCAGCGGCACGTTGGTGGAAATACGGATGTTATCTAGGAAGATGGTCACAGTACCGATGGAACGCTCGGGCAAGGTGCCTTTGTCGTATACCAGATCACGAATGTGGTCGACAATTCGAGTATCGCGATTAAACAAGATCCCACCATCGAGATACCAAGCCACTTTGCCTTCCATATCAGGGACGGGCAATAGGCTACGGCTCAATAAACCACGTTCTTCAACGGTTTTAACGGGGCTCTGCGCCCGCAAGGTTGCAACTATCGGAATGCTCGCAGTGATAGCCAATTCGGGGTCGATACGTGCTAAACGCTCGGGCGGCAGCACCATCAAGCCGGAGTAAGGTAATAAACCGTCTAACTTAGGAAGGATTTGGCGTAAATCGGGGTCTGCGGCCGCTTCGGCAACACTGACTAAACGCAGATAATCGAGATTTAGCTGTTTTTTCTGTTCAAGGAGAAAAGCATCAATACTGGCTCGGTAGCTGACTTCGCCACTTAATTCTTTACCACTGAAAAGTGGCCTAAAGTCATTTTGAAAAGTCCAAGAGGTCACCACACGTTCAAGTTGTTTTTCTTGGCGTACTTGCACTTGCTGCAAAGTGTTTTCGGCAACAGATAAGTCAGCTTTAACCTTCATAAACAGCTGCTTACCTGTATAACTGATGTTCCAGTAAATAGTGATAAACACTAAACTCACCAGTGTCAGTAGAATGGGCAGTAACGTCAGGATTAATATGCGATAGCGCACCTTGGCCTGCATTTGCTGCCAACTGACACCAAAAAAGTGAGTGAAGAATGACACTCTATGACTCCTGTTCGCCACTAAAATCAAACCACTCTTTATACTTGCGATCTAAGGTTTTGCGCGATACGCCTAAATCCCTCGCCGCGGCAGACTTATTGCCAGAATGTAAGTCCACAACACTGGTCACATGGTGTTTTTCCACGTCTTTCAATGGCCAATCCAATGGATAACCCGATGTGGATAAAGACTCACTCTTCAGCTGTTGCTTCCAATATTCCGCTGGCGGTTTGCCCAGCAAAATACAACGCTCAATCATGTTGCGCAGTTCACGAATGTTACCAGGCCACTCGTGTTGCTGTAGTTTCACCATATCTTCATGGCTCCATACGACTTCTCTTACCCCTAATTCAGCGGCAAGTTGGCGAGTGAAATGATGGGTTAACTCCACGACATCTTCGGGTCTATCACGTAATGGCGGGATTAAAATATCGAGCACATTCAGCCGATAATATAAGTCTCGACGGAAATTCCCTGCATCCACTTCATCAATCAGAGTACGGTTAGTGGCCGCGATCACTCGCACATCAATGTTAACTTCTTTCTCGCTGCCTACAGGACGAATCGCTTTTTGCTCTAACACTCGAAGTAAAGCCGTTTGCATTTTCAGTGGCATTTCGCCAATTTCATCGAGAAAAATCGTCCCGCCAGAAGCAAAACTGAATAAACCTTCACGATTGCCTTTCGCACCCGTAAAGGCACCGGCGGTATGGCCAAACAATTCACTTTCGAGCAGTTCAGGGGCGATAGAGCCACAGTTAACTGGGACAAAAGGTCCCTGACGTCCACTAAGCAAATGCAATTGCCGTGCGACTAATTCCTTACCCGTGCCCGACTCACCTTGGATCAAGACGACGGCATTGGTCGGCGCCACACGTTCGATGATATGTTTCACCGACTTCATGGCTTCACTGCTGCCAATAATGGTCGATGAATAACCGATTGAAACCTCACGACGCAGCATCAAGTTTTCACGTTTAAGCAAGCGACGTTCGATACAGCGATCGACCGCTGTCATCATCTGTTCGAGGTGGAAAGGTTTCATGATGAAGTCAGAAGCACCCGCGCGTAGCGCAGTAATCGCGACTTCCATGTCAGCATAGCCAGTCATAAATATGATGTCCGAACGACGCCCCTGCTCATCCAACGCTTCATGCCATTCGATACCCGAACGACCAGGTAGACGAATGTCAACGATAAGCAAATCGAAATGGCAACGGCTACGCAGCTGCTCCGCATCTTCGATACTGCCCGCCGTTTCGACTAAGGCAAATTTCTTCGAGAGTGCCTTATTTAAAAAACTCCGCATTCCGGGTTCATCATCAACAATCAGTACCGATACTGCCGATGGAAGATGCTTGAGGTTATTATCTATCTGGCTCATATTGTCTGCTTCTGGACATTTTGACTCATTTGCGACCAATTCTAGCACTGAAAATAGATGAATAGGTCACTATGAACCATCAGAAGTTTGTCCTGAGACAATTTGTCTGTGGAGTATTTGTTAGGCTTGGGATCAAGCTCACAAATTAGGTTAAGCTGTGAAGAAAATAACCGCATTCTCAGCTTGGCATCTAATTTGCTTTCAACCGAACGTATTACAATTTTCGAGACCTTCCACTCAGTAGGCATTTGAGTTGGAATCCTATTTTCCGCCAAGGAGTACCCATGCTAAACATGAAATCTCATATGAAGTCATTACTGGGACTGGTTGTTGCAGCCAGTATGTTCACTGTTTTACCCGCTCACTCGACTGAAATTATCAAGTTAGCCACCACCACCAGCACAGAAAACTCAGGCCTATTGAAAGAACTGTTACCTAAGTTCGAAAGTGCATCAGGCTACAAGGTTCAAGTCATCGCCACTGGTACAGGTAAAGCCCTGAAACTAGGTGAGCAAGGTGACGTGGATTTAGTCATGACTCACGCGCCTAGCGCCGAAGCTAAATTCGTCGCCGATGGTTTTGGTGTTGAGCCCCGCGGCATTATGGAAAATGATTTCGTAGTACTTGGCCCTAAAAACGACCCAGCCAAAATCCGTGACAGCAAAACGGCCGAAGAAGCTTTCGTTAAAATGGCAAAATCAGGCGTACCTTTTATCTCTCGTGGTGACAATTCAGGCACTCACATCAAAGAGTTAGAAGTATGGAAAGCGGCAAATGTTACTCCTAACTTCAAAGGTTATACTTCAGTCGGTCAAGGCATGGGTAAAACCCTGCTGATGGCAAACGAAATGCAGGGTTACACTCTGTCTGACCGTGGTACTTTCGTGGCTTATAAAACTAAGCTCGATCTTGCCGTTGATTTCGATGGTGGTAAAACCTTAGCCAACCCATACCAAGTTATTCTCATCAACCCTACTAAATACCCAGATCTGAACCACAAAGGCGCTAAAGCATTCAGCGACTGGTTGATCAGCAAAGAAGGTCAAAGCATGATCAACAGCTTCAAAGTTGAAGGCGAGCAATTGTTCAAGGCAACTTATAGCGAATGAACGACGGCTGGCTAGCACTATTACAGCAGGCGTTAAGCCTGCTGTTTTCTTTAGACCCTGACGTTTGGTCCATCATTTCGATCTCGTTTTCGGTTTCTTTCGCGGCACTGCTGATCACGCTTGTTCCTTCCATGGTGCTCGGCTTTGTATTGGCGTTTGCGCCATTTCGCGGCAAATGGATAGTCACTAACTTAGTTCAAACTCTGCAATCAATCCCCACAGTGGTTATCGGTCTACTCGTGTATTTACTGCTAACACGCAACGGTCCTCTGGGCGATCTAAAATGGTTATTTACCCAAGAAGGAATGATTCTCGGGCAAATGTTCATCTGTGCCCCCGTACTAATTGCAATGAGCCAAGCCGCATTCACTAGCGTTGATCGCAGAGCTTGGGAAACCTCACGCACCTTAGGCGCCTCTTGGTGCCGTGCAGTGTGGACAGTCTGCCGAGAACTGCGCATGCCCTTACTGCTTGCGATTGTCGCAGCGTTTAGTCGCATTCTGACCGAAGTCGGCTGCTCTATGATGGTCGGCGGCAATATTTTAAACGTGACCCGTAATATTCCTACCGCAATCGCACTTGAAACTAGCAAAGGTGACTTCGCCCAAGCTATCGCCCTCGGGCTAGTGCTGCTAATCTTGGCCTTGATCCTCAACTTTGCCTTAGGTAGTTTACGCGGCAAAGCCATGCCAAGGAGCCATTAAGCAATGACTAAGGTCAAACTGATCGCCCGTGACGTAGAAATGTCCTTTGGCGCGCGCCTGTTATTCAAAGCCGACGTATTATCGCTCTGCCAAGGAGATGTGATTTATCTGCAAGGCGACAATGGCACAGGCAAATCAACCTTGATGAAAATTCTGGCGGGCTTAATGCCACCAACCAAAGGCCATATTGAGGCTGTCGGTTTTGCCAAAAATGCTTGGTGGCGACGCAATCCATTGTTAGGTAAGGCTGTTTATCTGCACCAACATCCTTATTTGTTCGACGGCACAGTAGAATATAATCTCACCTATGGTCTGAATTTCAGCTCAGAAACAAAAGCCAAAGCGAAACAGCGGATTACTCAAGCGATTGAGATGGCGCAGCTAGGGTCGCTGCTGCACGAAAGGGCCAGTAATCTCTCTGGCGGCGAAAGACAGCGCCTCGCGATTGCGCGCGCTTGGATCCTACAACCTAAACTATTAATGCTCGATGAACCCACCTCCAATATGGACAAGGATTCCCAAGAGCTAGTATTAAAAATGATCCAACAACTCAAACACGAAGGCACAGGAATGTTACTGAGTAGCCATCAGAATTGCGCGCTAACCACCATCTGCGAACAACAGTGGCACATAGAAGGTGAGCGCGTGATGACCTCTTATCAACAGCCTGAATCTTTGCCAGCACAGGAGCCTTTGTATGTCATCGCAAATTGATGCCGTTATTCTCGCCGGTGGTATGGCCCGTCGCATGGGTGGCGACGATAAAGGTCTTGTCGAATTAAACGGCGAAGCCATGATTAAGCACACAATAGATAGAATAAAACCTCAGGTTAAGGAGATCCTGATCAACGCAAATCGTAACCAAACACGTTATGCTGAGTTCGGTTTTAAGGTAATAAGTGACGAGCATAGTGGTTTCCTCGGACCTTTAGCGGGTATGATCACCGCTATGGGCCAAACAGATGCAGACTACTTATTAGTAGTGCCCTGCGACTGCCCACTCCTGCCACTTGACCTTGTTCCGCGTATGTTGGCAGCAATTGAAGCAGAAAAAGCCGAGATTGCTGTCGCCAGTGACGGTGAGTATGAACAACCCGTTGTTTTACTCTTAAAACCTAGCTTACGTGACTCGATGAAAGCGTTTCTTGAGGCGGGAGAGCGTAAAGTGGACTTTTGGTATATCAAACATCACTTCGTCGTAGCGTCATTCGCCGACCAGCCCAATGCTTTTGTGAATGTAAATACGCCAGAACAAAAACAACGACTAGCGATAGAAATCACCCAATAGCTAAAAAGGCTCCAATAACCCAAATTAGAGGTGCAAATGAGTAACCCCTTCGTCAATCCGCTCGCTATTCCCGTTCTCGGATTTTGTGCCTACAGTGGCACGGGGAAAACCACCTTACTCAAGCAATTGATCCCCGAATTAAATCAACGTGGCCTGCGCTTAGCCGTAATCAAACATGCCCACCATAATTTCGACGTAGATATTCCCGGCAAAGACAGTTACGAAATGCGTAAAGCGGGCGCACGACAAATGCTGGTCGCTTCCCATGTACGCTGGGCGCTGATGACAGAAGACGCGCGCGATGGCGATCCTGAGTTAGTCCATTTACTCAAGCAAATCGAAGCCGACAAAGTCGATATCGTCCTAGTCGAGGGCTTTAAAAAGCTCGCATTACCTAAAATTGAATTGCACCGCGCCGCCCACGGCAAACCTTTTATCTACACCCAAGATGAGAATATCCTCGCCATCGCCTGTTGCGACGACACTCAGTTGCCAAACGACGCAATTCCAAATGAGCTGCGCCGACTCGATCTCAACAATGTCAGCCAGATTGCCGATTTTGTGATGGAGTACACCCAAAACTGGGAAGCGCCACTCCAATACCCCATTTCGGCAGTGGATGCTTGCACCATAGGCGACAATAAAAACCTCAGCGTCAGCCAAGGTTTAGCGCAGATTTTATCCCATGTATCACCCGTGGCTGAAGTCGAAGAGATTGACTTAGACGCTTTAGATAACCGCGTACTGGCCAGCGACAGCATTTCTCCCGTCGACGTGCCACAACAAACCAATTCGGCAATGGATGGCTACGCCTTTGTCTATCAAGACCCAATGCCTGCCACCTTAAAATTGGTGGGAGAGGTTCTTGCCGGTCATCAATATTCGGGCACGCTTATGGTCGGCGAAACCGTGCGTATCATGACGGGCGCAACAGTGCCCGCGGGTGCCGATACAGTGCAGCCCCGAGAGCTTGCCAAGGAAGTCGATGGCATTGTCAGCTTTGAAGGCCGCATTCTTTCTGGCCAACACGTTCGCCTCGCTGGAGAAGATATTGCTCAAGGCCAAGTCGCACTTGCAAAAGCCACTCGCCTAAGCGCCGCCGAACAAGGTTTACTGGCCTCACTCGGGCTCAATCACGTGAGTGTATATCGCCGCCCAACTGTTGCAGTATTCTCTACCGGCGATGAAGTGAGCCAGCCCGGCGAAGTGCTCAAAGCTAACTGCATTTATGACTCAAACCGCTTTACCATCAAAGCGATGGCAAAACGTCTCGGTTGTGACGTTATCGATTTAGGCATTATCGAAGATTCTGAAGCCGCCCTTGAAGCAACTCTCGCTAAAGCCGCCAACCTTGCCGATGTCGTCATTAGCTCGGGTGGCGTGTCTGTCGGCGATGCGGACTACATTAAAACCGTGCTTGCACGCCTCGGCAAAATTGATTTCTGGCGCATTAACATGCGTCCGGGTCGGCCACTCGCCTTTGGTAAAATCGGTGATAGCTTATTCTTCGGACTACCTGGCAACCCTGTGGCAGTCATGGTGTCTTTCCTGCAATTTGTGCAGCCCGCTTTACGAAAATTAGCAGGTGAAGTGAACTGGCAAGCGCAGCTATTCCCTGCAATAAGTGATGAAACTCTACGAAGCCGTCAAGGCCGCACCGAATTTATTCGCGGGATTTATCAGCTTGGTAAAGATGGACGCCTACACGTGAGTAGTACGGGCAACCAAGGTTCCGGAATGTTAAGTTCAATGGTTAAAGGGAATTGCCTCATCATCATAGGGGATGATGCAGAAGCCGTGAATGCAGGTGAAACAGTATTTATTCAACCCTTTGCGGATCTGCTTTAGGATCCAGTGAGTTTTTATGAGTCTAATTGTGGATTCCTTTGGCCGTAAGGTCGAATATTTACGGCTCTCGGTCACCGACCGCTGCGACTTTCGCTGTGTTTATTGCATGACGGAAGATCCCTGTTTTCTGCCAAAGGACCACGTACTCCACCTCGAAGAATTAGCTTGGATTGCCCAAGCCTTTACCGAGCTTGGTGTGACTAAAATTCGCCTGACCGGCGGTGAGCCCTTAGTTCGCACTGATTGCGACCAGCTAGTGGGTCTGCTTGGTAAACTGCCTGGGCTGACGGATTTATCCATGACAACTAATGGTTCAAGGCTGACAAAATTCGCTAAACCCATGTTTGATGCAGGATTAAAGCGCCTCAATATCAGCCTAGATACCTTAAACCCCACACTGTTTACTCAGCTAACGCGTAACGGCAAATTAGACAGAGTCATCGATGGTATTGATGCGGCTATTGCGGCGGGATTTGAACGTATCAAGATTAATGCGGTGATTTTAAAACAGCAGAACGATAATGAAGTTATTGATTTAGTTAATTTCTGCCGTGGCCGTAACTTAGACATCGCCTTTATCGAAGAAATGCCGCTTGGCGAAATGGATGAGCGGAAACGCGCCCGTCATTGCAGCAGCGATGAAGTAAAAGCCATCATCAATAGTCACTATCCGCTACAGCTTTCCAACAAACGTACCGGCGGCCCAGCACGTTATTACACTATGGCTGACAGCCCAATCCATATCGGCTTTATCTCGCCCCACAGCCACAACTTCTGCCACGAATGTAATCGCGTGCGCGTCACAGTCGAAGGCCAATTATTGCTGTGTTTAGGCAATGAACATGCCGTTGATCTCAAAAGCATAGTCCGGGAATTTCCGGCTGATATTGAAAGATTAAAAGTCGCTATTCTCGCGGGAATTAATCTCAAGCCTAAGCAACACGACTTTGGCAATAATGAGGTACAAATCCTACGCTTTATGAACGCCACTGGCGGTTAAGCATCACCACTCCATCGCTTAAGGGCTAGCATCTCAATTTGGCCGTGATAAACTCGAAGCATCACCCCATACTTAGCGTTACACATTTCTATGGCATTAACTCGTAAGCAATGGAATAACATCATCATAGTCGCCTGCGCCTTTATGGTCGCCGTGCTGACTTTTATGGATAACAAAACCAATAATGTTCCGAGTGATGCTCAGCGACTGTTTGACGATAATGCACCGCTTTCACAACTGCAACTCGACGGGTTATGGCTGCACAAGCAAGCATCACAATGGGAGTGCGACACTACAGTCCTCAACTGTGATGAGTGGGCAAAGGCGTGGCAAACCATACGGGTATCCCCCTTAACCGCCACGCCAGAAACCACAGATAATCCACAAGAATTAGTCATCCAGATTGCAGATATCCGCGATGCTCAACTGTGGACCTATTTTCCCAATGAAGGCGCCTTAAAGTCTCCCGCAGGTAATTGGTATTTAGTACCACCGAGTTTACGAGCTAAACTGCAACCGATCCTCGATGCGAAACCAGCAGCTTAATACCGCCCCATTTTACTTAAGATAAGAAAGAATCCATGCCGGAATTACCAGAAGTTGAAGTCACCCGTCAGGGTATTGCCCCCTACCTTGTCGAGCAAACCGTAGTTGATCTTGTGATCCGCAATGGCTCGTTGCGCTGGCCTGTGCCTGACATAGCCAAACAGATTATCGGCCAAGTTATACGCCAAGTGCGACGCCGTGCTAAGTATCTGTTAATCGACACTGACGCGGGCACCAGCATAGTGCATTTGGGTATGTCAGGGAGTTTACGGATTTTGCCCCACGACACGCCAGTGGAAAAGCATGACCATATCGACTTAGTGCTCGCCAACGGCCGCATTTTACGTTTTAACGATCCGAGACGATTCGGTGCTTGGCTATGGTGTGAACTCCCAGAAGAAGCGCATCCATTACTCGCCAAACTGGGGCCAGAGCCACTGACTAATGCTTTTAATGTCAAACAATTAGCAGCAGCTTTAACGGGCAAGAAAAAAGCGATCAAACTCTGCCTGATGGATAATCATATCGTAGTGGGTGTAGGCAATATTTACGCCAATGAAGCCTTGTTTGCGGCGGGCATTCATCCAGAGGCCGAAGCAGGTAAAATCGATATCGAGCGTTTGACCGTTTTAGTTGCAGAAGTGAAGCAAATCTTAGCCCACGCCATTAAACAGGGTGGCACCACGCTGAAAGACTTCACCAATGCCGATGGCAAGCCGGGCTACTTCGCCCAAAAACTGCATGTCTATGGTCGCGGCGGTGAAACCTGCACAAGCTGCGGTAACTTGCTGAGTGAAATCCGTTTAGGCCAGCGCACCACAGTATTTTGTGGCATTTGCCAAACACGCTAATATTGCGTTATTTATAAGCCAAAATGCCAAGCAAGTGCTTGGCATTTTTCGTTATTCAATCAATTATATCTGTCAAAAACGATACTCAAAACTGCTAAATAGCGTGGCATTGGTATCATTTTCTTGAACTTCAAACTCCGATCTCGATACTGTTCCACCTAAGCTCCACATACCTTTCCACACAGGCATACGGTAAGAAAGCTCCAGCATCAATAAATCTTCTTTTGGCGGTTGTGGTGCCCAAGTGTTCGCTACATTGGAGCCATCTTTATTCAGCTTCGCATAACGCAGCAACGAGGTAAAACCACGGCTGTTATTAAACTGGCCAACTAATCCAACCACAAACACTTGTGCATCACTATCATAGGTAGAACCCAAAGCACGACCATAGTAGCGAGCACCACTCAGATAGACAGGATCCTCATAGAAACAATTGGCACTATCACCATCGCATTTTACATAGGTGTCCGAATATTCCATGAACAACTTAAACTGCTTACCCGATGTGCCAAAATGGGTATCAATACCCCAAAGTGAGCCGCAGTCACTACCATTTTCACAACTATGTTCGAGATATAATCCAACGGGGATATCCTGCAAAGTATCGGCATAACGCATATCAATACTTTGAGTTCTGTGGCCTGCATCGCGGCGCTCATTCGGCGCACAATCATTTGTACCATCGATACAAACAGCATTACTCGCAACCGAATCCCACCAAGAGTCAAAGTTACAATCTTGGCCCTCACCACAAAATAAGGTCGACCAAGACAATCCCACTTCTAACTGTTTAATCGGTCTTGCACTTAAGCGCATATCCCACTCCGCCGTCTTAGGCACAGCACGATCCACTTCAGTTAAGCTAAATCCGGTTTTAAAGGTCCAAGGGCCAATCCAAGATAACCAAGGTGTTTCAAAAGCCGCGGCATTGTTACGGCTCAAGGTTAACGATGACATAGGGCGGGCGTTATTAGAACGATGTAGAGCCGAGTCAAACCCCGGTCCCCACCACTGCTCAACCGCGCCTAAGGTTGCGATCCAATTGCCAAAAATGATGGCAAAATAAGACTCATCAAGGCGGAAATTTTTATTATCTTGCGGATCATAGGTTTCTGCCACAGTCGCCTTATAAGCAACACGCGATCCTAAATACTCGTAGGAGCCCAGCACTTCACCTTTCTCGCGATAGTCAGAACCATAATGTTGAAAGCGAGCAGGATCAGATGCTGCCGATACTTTTATCCGTGCATTACCACGATTATCGACAGCATTTTGATAATAAAAATTAACCCGTGCAAAGGCTTGTACTAAAGAAGGAGAAAGCAGCTCAGGCTCAATTTTCGCTAAATCACCACCAATGCCTGACCACATCAATGGATAAGTATTCACTGGCACAGTGATAACACCCGCATCAGCAAGTGCTTGAATGTCAGCTCTAAGATATATATCAGAGGCATCGACCCAAGGTGCAGCAGCAAGCATTGAAGAAAAAAATAGGCCAGAGGCAATGCTAGTAGCAAGGATCGTGGGGGAAAAAAAAGCCTTCATAACATCCTTTTAAGTATCATCACAAGGCAACAATGCCTCAAAGTTAACACAAAACTCCTACGTAAAAACTATCTAGTTCGCAGGTAAAATCTAAGGTTTAACCAACTTAAGCTTTGCCGCCAATGCAGCCGTTACTTCAGGGTGAACAAACTGGCTCACATCGCCACCATGCAAAGCGACTTCCTTTACTAAGGTTGAAGAGATAAAAGAATTCTCCTCAGCGGGCGTTAAAAACACGCTTTCCAGATCAGGGCTCAATCTGCGATTCATATTTGCTAATTGGAATTCATATTCAAAGTCGGATACCGCGCGTAAGCCACGCACAAGTACACTTGCCTTTTGCTCCTTGGCAAAATCCACTAGCAACCCCGAAAACCCCACCACCTCGACATTATCCAAATGAGCAGTTACCCGATTGACCAATTCAACTCGCTCTTCAAGGGTGAATCTAGGCTGCTTGGAAGGATTAGCCGCAATGCCAATCACCACATGTTTAAACAGTTTAGCCGCACGCTCAATCAAGTCGGCATGACCATTGGTGATAGGATCAAATGTCCCTGGGTAAATTGCTCTAGTATGCACTTTGCTGACTCAACTCACATGGATGCCAAAAATCATTGCTCGCCAGTCTACTCGTTTTAGCCAAGCGAGTGAATAATCGCAGCAAAAACGACTTTAAATACCGATAAAAAGCTTCAAAATAAGCAAGAACGCTATTGATTAAGCCCATGTAAAGGCACGAACAGGTATAATGTTGCACGAAATTAAAACCGACCACATACAATGTTGCTCCCCTATTTAACGATATACACTGAGCAGTGTTAGGTTTAAAAACGACGTTTGAAGACACGCAGAAGAGCATATATGAAGAAAATCGCGATTTTTTGCCATAACTTTTTCTCCAACGGCACAGTGAAAGTCGCCTTGTCGCAGGCAGAAGTGTTACAGGAAGCAGGACAAGATGTGCATTTGTTTGTGTTTCACAGGGAAGGCGATTTTATACCTCCGCAAAATGTGACCATTCATTATCTGTTTGAAGCGGGTCAAAAACCTTCGCTACAGGAGCAGATACAACAACTCAAAGCTAAAGTGAGCGCCGCCGAAAAAACGGGCAAGTTTTCACTCTTTCTAAGTAATTCAACTGACTGCGATGTTGTTGTTTCCGGCTGTCATTTCGATCCTTGCTACTACTTCTGTCATTGTGCGTTAAAACAAGAGTTATTGATGGAGTTAAAACGCGGTCCAGTACACTTCTGGCGCAGATGGAAAAAAGCCAAGGCCCTGATCGGCAAAAAAATCATCACAGTCTCAAATGGTATTGCCGACGAACTCAGAACCACTTCTTGGTTAAAACCCCAGAGCGTGCAAACCATCTACAACCCTTTTCGCTTAGAAGAAATAAAAATTAAGACTCAAGAAGTCATCGCCGAAATTCCCAATGAGCCTTATATGATCCATGTGGGTAGAGTCACTCGTCAAAAGCGCCATGACATTCTCTTCAAAGCATTGAGGGATATGCCGACAGCACCTAAACTCGTGCTTCTCTGTAATCGACCAAATAAAGCGCGTAAATTAGCCAAAAAATACGGTGTTGAGCACCGAATTATCACGCCCGGTTTTCAACATAATCCCTATGCTTGGATTGCCAACGCAGAATTAATGCTACTGAGCTCAGATTTTGAAGGCTTACCAACGGTAGTCATTGAGTCATTGGCCTGTGGCACCCCCGTCGTAAGCACTGACTGCCCTCACGGCCCGAATGAAATCCTTACCGGACATTTAGCTAAATATTTGGTTCCCGTTCGCCAACCTGCATTGTTGGCACAAAAGGCTCTGGAATGTCTGGCATCGCCTCCATCGCTTGAAGACCTTGCTATTCTTAAAGCCGTAGATAGTCAAAATATTGCAAAGCAATATTTGAACTTAGCCGAATAAATATCTTTATACGGTAAAAAGTAGAAACTCTATTGAATATAAGTAGAGTTTCTACTTAACCTCCAACACCTGTTACACTCTGATACAGTATGACAGCTCATTTGAATTAGCCCCTGAAAACACAATGCATTAACAAATGCATCAAACAAAGAGTGATAACACACAGAAATACAATACATTTAGCCTGTATAATTACTATTATTGAACATCGATAAAACAGTTTATTATAAGGTTAACCATTCTGTATTTATGAATAAATAAATTCATTGATAGTCTATTTGAAAAATATCAAAATACTTCCCATCAAATAATTCTGCCTAAGTAGAATTAGCAATAAATGATTTTTTGGGGTAGTAATGAGTAAGCTTAAAGTGGCTTTATTAGTTGATGAGTACTTTGGTGGTACAGGCACAGTGTATGGTGGATACGGTTTTCTAGCACGCCACTTAATCGCCAAACACTTACCCAACGAAAATATTGAAGTAGAAGTGCTCATTAAGAAAGACTGCAGCAAACAAAGATTAATACCTCGTCGTTATATGATCGATGGTATTAAAGTTTATCGCTTAGCTGCTAAGTTTATGGATTTCCTTAACATTAGGTTTCTGAAAAAGAAGAATTACGATATATTTCTGTCAATAGAAATGACAACCCACTCATATCGCATTCTAAAAACCATCCCCAATATTGATAAAAAACTCCTATTTTGGGTTCAAGATCCAAGACCTGATTATGAATGGGATGAAATTAATACCGTAAAACTTTTCCCTGAGAAAAGTTATTGGGACAGTAATATTTATCAGTTTGTTCATGACCTTTGGGCGGCAGGGAAAGTCTCATTTATTTCTCAGGCACGCTTTTTAGATCGTAAAGCCAGAGATCTCTACAATCTCGATGATAAAACAGAAATCAAATATTTACCCAATCCTATCGAGATCGATCATAATTTCGATGTAGAAGCACACCCGAAGAAAAATCACATTATCTTTCTGGGACGAATTGAGTCAGTCAAACGTGGTTGGTTGTTTTGCGAGATAGCTAAACTGATGCCTGAATATGAATTTTTCATGCTAGGTCAGTCATTTAGGCAGTCAAAGAAAAATCAGTCCATCATGAATGACTACCTAAATATTCCCAACCTACATTTTGTAGGGCATGTAGAAGGCGATCGAAAAAACCAGCTAATCAAAGATGCTAAAATTTTAGTCAACACTTCAATTCACGAAGCTCTACCTATTTCTTTTTTAGAAGCGTTATCTTATGGCACCCTTCTCGTCAGTTGCCGTGACCCCGACGAGCTGACGAGTCAATTTGGCGTATTTACAGGTACAGTGCTCGGAGATGGTTTTGATAAAGTCGATTTATTTGTCAATGGTATACGCCATCTAATGGAAAACGAACAACTAAGACAAGAACTCGCGGTTAAGGCAGTTAACTACATCAAAGCCAACCACAGTATTGAAGATTTCCAGAAAAATATGCAAGAAATCATCTTTAAACTGGTTGAAGAAATGAAACTGCAAGGCTAACAAAATGGGCCGATATTGAAATATCGGCCCATAAGTAACGACAACTAGCTAAAACAACTTCCAATAACCTAGCTTGCGCCGCATCTTAAAATGGCGCAACAAGTTCAATGGTTTAGGTTTTAGCCAATCAGTGCCTTTATCAATCAAAGCATCTGTTGCGGCTAAAACTCGCTGGCTAGATTGACCATCGCCCGTAGGGTGAATTTGATTGCAATAATCATGGATGTGCGCCATCAAATCATCAGGACGACTCAGTGCTCGCGTTAATGCAGATTCAATATCCTCAACCCGACTGATATCGATTAAATGATCTTTCGGTGACTGATTTTTAAAGGTCACCACTGGTTTTCGCTGCATTAAAAACATCAACAGAATCGATGAAGTGTCACACAACATCACATCCCCCACCTGCAGCAAAGGGATCACATTATCAGTTTCAACAAACTGTAAATTCTCGTTTTCTAAAGCCTTGTACTGCTCAACAATCTTAGGATTCATCTTTGGATGAAATTGCACTAACCAGCGCCATTGGCTCTTTTGCGACAGGGCTTTAATCTGCTCAAATACTACAGGTGCGCAGGTCAAACTTGGGGAAAATGTTGAGCAAAAGAGTGCTACTGGCCTTGGGTCATCAGCTTTGATATAGGGATTATCTTTATTCTCAAGAAATAGGGGGTCGAGCGCAGGCCATCCCGTTTCAACTACAGTAAAAGTACCAAACTTTTTCTCTAGTTTCAGAAAGGGCAGAGTCGTCGCAGGGCCTTGGGTACAATACAAATCAAAACAATCTCTGATTTCGAAGTGATCTTCTCGGCCCTTATGATTCATTTTACCCGCATTAAATCCATGGAATACGCCCACTTTAACCCCAGGAATAAAACGAGGGACAACGTTCCCAGGGACGAATACCGCATCTGGTTTCCACGCTTTCACAGCATCGATGCTCTGCAAGCGCAGTTCATCGGTTTTTAAAAACTTAGGATCGACCTCATTTCCCTCTAAGAACCAGCTAACCTCATCACCTCTTTCCAAAATGACTTGTTGAAGTGGCCTTAACATCGCATAGGAATAGTTTTGCGCTATGTAAAATAAATAACGTCTTTTGGCTTGTTTGGCTTCTTCCACAAGCATGCTCCTAAAACACAAACGAATAAATTATTTTGCCAACGCTAAATATTGTTCGGCAATTAAGGTCGCATCGACTTTGGCCAAAATCTCAACCTGCTCGAGGGATGGCGGCAAGCTAACAACCTCGTCTATCATTTTAGCTAACGCTTTGGGATCACGACGCGGCACGAGATAAGGCACTAAATTCCCCGTTAAAATCTCACTGGGTCCATGTGGGCAATCAGTGCTCACAACAGGAGTCCCACAAGCTAAAGATTCAATCAAGACTGTCGGTAAACCTTCAAAATCAGAGCTGAGCACTAATGCCTTAGCCTGCTTAATCCATGGAAAAGGATTACTTTGAAAACCGGGAATAATTAATCGCTTTTCAATACCAAACTTTTTCGCTGCTTTTATCGCTTTTTTGTGGTTATGACACAAGAGCACGACAGGAAGTTGATTTTGCGTGAGCTTGAGGGCTTCAAACAACACATCATGGCGCTTTTGCTTAGCAAAACGACCGACATGAATAAGATAATCTCCCTGAGGGATTTGCGGATTATCTTGCTGTGATTGAGATGTGATTTCGTTAAATTCAAATGGATTATAGATAGTCTGCATCGATGCTGGATGCAAACGACCTTTATCTTTAATCTCCTTTGCTATGCCATTTGAGACAGTAATCAAATGCTGGCCATTGAGCGATTTTTTGGATTTTAGCTTCTTGAAATAAGCAAACGGTCCCAGTTTAAATTGGCGGCTCAACTCTTCTTCTACAGAAGAATGGACTATGACATAAAGCGGTGAAACACCAGTTTTGGTCATCATTAAATTGGTTTTATCTAAATTTGATAAAAACAAATCAAACTTGCCCACTTGAGATTCAATTTCCGCGATTTTTGCGCTGAGTTTGTTAACCGAAGCATTCAATCGCCCAAAATGGTCGAAATCTTTATCCTTAGGGGCAAAACATTGATGAATGGGTAAGTCATCTGGGATTTCATAATAGCGATTATCTTCCATAACTAAAAAATGCGGCTCATGCCCTAAGCGAATAAATTGCTTGGCTAAGGTAATCATGACCTTTTCGGCTCCGCCACCCGCTAAACTGTCAATGGCAATGGCTATCCGCATGATTTATCTCCTAAACGATATTCTGAATACAAACCGCTAACGCAGCGATACATCAAGAGTGCTGAACAAGAATGCTGATACTAACAAGCCTTAACTGAGTGTCTGCTGAACCACCAGATCAAACTTCTCAATCACAGCTTCAACACTGATCAAAGACATCAAATGCTCGCCTTTGGCGCGAGTTCCCCACTTAATTTGTCCACTATGTTGCGATCTCATGGCCTTATCATAGGCACTCACCACATATTGCTGCGATAGGTAAGGACCTGTGCGCCCAGGATTGGAATGGGCATATAAACCGATCACCGGAGTACCTTGGGTCACCGCCATATGCGCAGGGCCAGTATCCGGAGCTAACACTAAGCTTGCGCGTTTTAGCAGGGCCAATAATTGCGTCAGACTGGTTTTGCCCACTAAATTATCGATTTTAGAGGGACAAGCCTGCAAAATTTGCTCTGCTAAATCCTTCTCAAGTTGAGTTGGGCCACCGCAAAGCATGACTCTAAATCCTTTCGCAATCGCATGGCTCGCAACGGCGGCATAGCGCTCTGGTAACCAGTTACGTTCAGCCTTACTGGCTGCAGCGCAAATGATAAAGACTTTTTCATTGTCTTTAATCTGCGTCTGGGCAAATTCAGTATCCGCAATTGGCACAGGAATATGCCATTGAGGAGTGAGATCGTTAACGCCAATCACCTTAGCGAATCCCATAAATCCTTCGAGCACATGGGGATTTGCCAAGGGCTCCACCCTGTGATTTGTCACTAGCCACTGACCTTCTTTAGCGCGGGCACCATCAAAGCCTATGCGCACCTTTGCCGAAATGGCTAATGAAGCCAAGGTTGCACGTAGCGCAACTTGCATATGCAGCAGCACGTCAAAACGTCGGCCTTTTAAGGCCTTACGCAAATTAAAATAACTGCGCCATCCTTGAGATTTATCGAAAATAACAAACTCAATGCCGGGTAAATGCTTCAACAATTGATATTCGAGTTTACCGATCACCCATGTGATTTTGAGCTCGGGATATTGTCGCTGAATCGCCTGCACCATAGCCACGGCATGACAGACGTCACCGATAGCGGATAAGCGAAGCAAACAAAGAGAATTCATGGTATTGGGATTTAAACTCATTGGGATTGAAGCTAAAAGCTCTTAAGGTTATTTGGCGCAAGCTAAGGATCTTAATGTAGAATGGCCCTAGGTGCCACGCTTAAGTCAACAAATCTCCGATGAATGCTCAGATACAGCTCATAAAAACCGCCCAAGGTCACATGGCAGTTTGCCAAGATACGCCAACAGATATCGATCCCGCGTGGTTCTCGGTGGATTTTTGGCGGGCTAAAAATGCTGTCGTAGGTTCATCCAAAGGCCGCTACACCACTTGGTTTGTGGCATTTGAGCACAGTCATTGGGTATTGCGTCATTATTGGCGTGGCGGCTTAATGGAGAAATTCAGCAAAGATGCTTACGTTTATACTGGCCTCGAAAATACCCGCGCCATGGGTGAGTTACGCTTATTAGACATTTTGTATCGCGAAGATTTTGCTGTACCTAAACCGATTGCCGCCAACATAGTGCGCGATGGATTATTTTACCGCGCCGATATCATTATCGAACGGGTCGAAGGCGCCGAAGATTTAGTCGCTAAACTCGGCAAAGGGGTCATGAGCACTGAGCAATGGCAAGCATTGGGAGCAACTATCGCCCAATTCCACCAGCGTGGTGTGTACCACGCCGACCTTAATGCCAAGAATATTCTGTTCCAGCCCGCGCAAACTGAACCCTTAACGCCAGAACGGTTTTATCTTATCGATTTCGACCGCGGCGAGTTAAAAACACCGAGCCCGCAATGGCAGCAATCGAATCTAGATAGACTTTTACGTTCCTTCAATAAAGAACAAGGCAAGTTACCAAACCTTGCCTTCACCGCTGATAACTGGTCATCACTGATGCAGGGCTATCAAGCGGCGATGCAAAGCGCCTGAACCACTAAAAAAATTATCCAGTTGAATTAAGCGGTTATTAAAGATTGCGCGAGAAGAAATTGTCGTTGCAAGGCACCACGATTAGCCTCAACCACAGCCAATCCCGCGTTCACCGCCTGCAGGCGTAACTCAGGTTTAGCAAAATACTCAATCAAGTTAGCGGCAAGTTCATCCGCCGAAGCGACAACCCTTAACCCACCAGCATCCGCCAACATCTGCGTAATTTGGGCAAAGTCCCAATGGTTCGGCCCCACCATAACAGGCACGCCCATAGCAACAGGCTCCAAGGGATTATGGCCACCATTATTGATCAGCGTGCCACCGACAAAGGCCTGATCCGCCGCGCCATAAAAGGTCAGAAGTTCACCCATGGTATCGCCTACCAGCACTTGAGTCGTGGCCGTCACATTTTTATTGTCACTACGACGAGCCCATTCAAAACCTTGGCCCGCGACAACATCGGCGACGGCATTAAACTGCTCTGGATGACGCGGCGCTATGATCAGCAAGGCATCGGGCCACTGAGCCAATAATTGTCTATGGGCTATGAGCATGGCGGCAAATTCCCCAGGATGCACACTACCCGCCACCCAAATAGGCGAAACTTCTCGTCCCCAAGCCTGACGCAGCTGCTTGGCATGGGCCAAACGTTCTGGCGTAATACTGAGATCAAACTTCAAGCTACCGCATACTGTCACTCTGTCCTGCGATACACCTAACTCGATAAAACGCTGGGCTTCCACTTGAGTCTGCACCGCAATAACATCGAGTCGTTGCAACATAGGCCGACTGAGTTTAGAACGCTTAGCATATTGCGCCGCCGACTTGGCCGATAGGCGAGCATTGGCCAACATCAAGCGCACACCTCGCTTGGCTGCTAAGGCAACTAAGTTAGGCCACAGCTCGGTTTCCATAATGATGCAGGATTTAGGTGACACTTGGCGCAAGAAACGCCCCACACACCAAGGTAAGTCAAAGGGCAAATAGCAATGCTGCACTGAGTCACCGAGGGCTTTTTTCACTTCGGCGGAGCCCGTTGGGCTAGTTGTAGTAACCGTCATACTCAGCTCGGGATGGGATTGCTGAATCAAGCGGATCAATGGGATTGCTGCGAGCGTTTCGCCCATAGACACAGAATGGATCAATAAATCTGTCGATTTGAGTCGAGTTAAGCCAAAACGCTCCCCCCACCGCCCACGGTAATCCGGACTCTTGATGGCTCGAAAGGCTAAATACCCTATCAGCAAGGGGGATAATAAATATAAGATCGCGGAATAAAGAAAACGATTCATTAAAAACATACTTATGGGTTTTGCCTGATGAATGGCGGCAATGTTAGCATAATAGCCATCGTATTGAATTTTTGTTCGTTCAGCGAAAATACGAGGATGTATAGAAACTTAAATTAGGGATAATTTACCAGCAGTTTGGCGGTCGTTGGTTAGCTTTCTTTGATCTATGATGTAGCGTTCACTAGCAATTTGGATAACTTATGAAAACCCGCGACAAAATAATCTATGCCAGCTTAGAACTATTCAATGAGCACGGTGAAAGAAGCATCACGACTAATCATATTGCCGCTCATTTAAATATGAGTCCCGGGAATCTTTATTATCACTTCCGCAATAAAGAAGACATTATCCGCTCTATTTTCAGCTTGTATGAAAACCACCTCGAATCCGGTTTTCAACCCTATGAAGATAGGCAAGTCGACGTCGAACTGTTAATTGGCTACTTCGATGCCATGTTTTACACCCTTTGGCAGTTCCGTTTCATGTATGCCAATCTCGCCGATATTCTCGCCCGTGATGAAGAGTTGAAACAGCGTTATCTACACGCCCAACAACAGGTATTAACGCGCTCGAGCCATGTACTGCATAAACTCAAACAAGATGGTTTTTTAAGTGTCGATACCGACAAAATCACCCAACTGGCGGATACCATTAAGATGATCGTCAGCTTTTGGATTGGCTACCAACTCACTCAGTCCAGCACGTCGACCATCACTAAAGCCACTCTCTATGAAGGCGTGTTAAGGGTGTTGATGATTTTCAAAGCCTATGCAACCCCGACTTCCGTTGCGACTTTTACTCGCCTAGAGCAACATTACCACGCGCTAGCGAGTCAAGAATCCCTATAACATCATCCCAAACGCCTATGTTGGGAACTCGCATTCGGAACTAAACTCAAAGCAATTATAGTACTGAGTGCGAACCCGTTTTCGCTCTACAACGCTTAAAAGAATACTCAGTCAAACAGTGGCAAACTTATGTTGCACATTAGTTTTTATAATGTAAAAACCACTTTAGCCCTAAACTAGTTTATCTTGCGAACCTGCATGAAAAAAAGGCTGTAGGCCGATTAGGTTTAGAGTTAGAATGCCGCCACTCCCAAAATCAGAATAAAGTTAACTAAGGAGATATCAGGTGGCCTCTACCTCATTCTACGCACAGATTAATCAACAGCTTGCAGACATCAAAGCCGAAGGCTTATATAAAAGCGAGCGTGTTATTGCCTCACCACAACAGACTGCCATTCAAGTTAATCACCAAGAAGTTGTTAACTTTTGTGCTAACAATTACTTAGGCCTAGCCAATCATCCCGAACTGATTAAAGCCGCCCAACAGGGTTTAGACAGCCACGGCTTTGGTATGGCATCAGTACGTTTTATTTGCGGTACCCAAGACATACATAAAAAGCTAGAAGCTAGCCTGAGCGAATTCCTCGGCACTGAAGACACCATTCTGTACTCTTCTTGTTTCGATGCAAACGCTGGTCTGTTCGAAACCTTGTTAGATGCAGAAGACGCCATCATCTCCGATGCGCTCAACCATGCTTCTATCATCGACGGTGTACGTTTATGTAAAGCGAAGCGTTTCCGTTATGCCAACAACGACATGGCCGATTTAGAAACTCAGCTGATCGCCGCGAAAGAAGCTGGCGCACGTAACATCTTGATCGCCACCGACGGCGTATTCTCGATGGACGGCGTGATTGCTAACCTGCAAGGCGTATGTGATTTAGCCGATAAATACGGCGCACTAGTGATGGTCGATGACTCTCACGCGGTAGGTTTTATCGGCGCAAACGGCCGTGGCACCCACGAATATTGCAATGTGATGGACAGAGTCGACATCATCACAGGCACCTTAGGCAAAGCCTTAGGCGGCGCATCGGGCGGTTTCACTTCGGGTAAAAAAGAAGTCATCGACTGGTTACGCCAGCGTTCACGTCCTTACCTGTTCTCTAACTCATTAGCACCATCAATCGTGACGGCATCTATCCATGTGTTAGAAATGCTCAAATCAGGCCAAGCCCTGCGCGAAGCCGTATGGGAAAACAGCCGTTATTTCCGTGAGCAAATGTCAGCAGCTGGCTTTACCTTAGGCGGCGCAGACCACGCGATTATCCCAGTGATGATTGGTGATGCTAAACTGGCGGGCGACTTTGCTAACCGCTTATTAGCAGAACATATTTATGTTATTGGCTTCTCGTTCCCTGTGGTTCCTAAGGGACAAGCCCGTATCCGTACGCAAATGTCAGCGGCACATACTCGTGAGCAACTCGACAAAGCGATCACCGCCTTTACCCGTATTGCCAAAGAAATGGGCATTATTTAGGACTTAAGACAATGAAAGCACTAAGCAAGTTAAAAGCCGAAAAAGGTATTTGGTTAGTCGATGCGCCTAAGCCAGTGATGGGCCACAACGATCTGCTGATCAAAATTAAAAAAACGGCGATTTGTGGCACCGACATGCACATCTACAACTGGGACGAATGGTCACAAAAAACCATTCCAGTCCCTATGGTTGTTGGTCATGAATATGTAGGTGAAGTGGTTGATATCGGCCAAGAAGTTCGTGGTTTTAAGATTGGAGACCGCGTGTCTGGCGAAGGTCATATTACCTGTGGCCACTGCCGTAACTGCCGCGCAGGCCGCACCCATTTATGCCGTAACACCTCTGGCGTGGGTGTCAATCGTGAAGGTTCATTTGCAGAATACTTAGTTATCCCCGCCTTTAACGCCTTTAAAATCCCTGATGATATCAGCGATGATTTAGCCTCAATCTTTGACCCGTTTGGTAACGCTGTGCACACAGCATTATCCTTCGATTTAGTCGGTGAAGACGTGTTGATCACCGGCGCAGGTCCCATCGGCATAATGGCGGCCGCAGTATGTCGTCACGTAGGTGCTCGCCATGTGGTGATCACCGACGTCAACGAATACCGCTTAGAACTGGCCCGTAAAATGGGCGCCACGCGCGCTGTGAACGTGTCAAAAGAAAACCTAAAAGACGTGATGAAAGAACTGGGCATGACCGAAGGTTTCGACGTTGGATTAGAAATGTCTGGCGTACCATCGGCCTTCCACGCCATGTTAGATACCATGAACCACGGCGGCAAAGTCGCTATGCTCGGTATTCCAAGTGGTGAAATGGCCATCGACTGGAGCAAAGTGATCTTCAAAGGTTTGGTCATTAAAGGCATCTACGGCCGTGAAATGTTCGAAACTTGGTACAAGATGGCCAGTCTTATCCAATCAGGCTTAGATATTTCACCTATCATCACTCACCACTTCAAGATTGATGATTTCCAACAAGGTTTCGACGCTATGGGCTCGGGCCAATCGGGTAAAGTGATCCTCAGCTGGGATTAATCCTGCAGAGCATTACCTAGATAGGGGCTGTACACTCGCAGCCCCTTGTTGCACACTTATCCCATCTTGATTTCCATCTCTTAGCTTTGTCAGGTTTTATTATGTCTTCCTTTAAACACTTAAGCGTTAATCAATTGCTGCAAATGACCGAAGCACAGCCAGTGCAAATCGTCGATATCCGCGATGGCAATAGCTTCACCAACGGCCATATTGCAGGTGCAACTAACCTGAATAACGAAAACCTAGCGCAATTTATTAGCCAAGCCGATATGGATAGCCCACTCGTGGTGGTTTGTTACCACGGCATGAGCAGCCAAAATGCGGCGCAATATTTATGCGAACAAGGTTTTGATGACGTTTACAGCCTAGACGGCGGCTATAGCGCCTGGCATGAGGCGAATGCATGATAGAAATTGGCAGACTCCCCAACAGCAGAGCCGCGCAGGCATTTGTCGATTACCTCAAAGGGGAAGACATTGACTGCCAAATTGAGCCGCTGGTTCAGGGTGTTGCCATTCTGGTTATCCATGACAAAGATGTAGAGCAAGCACGCAAAGAGTTTGCCCACTTTATTGCTCACCCTTACGACAATAAATATCTGCAAGCCTCGTGGGAACACGGCGATACCCAAACCAAACTCGATTATGGTGCCCCTTCGCTGCAGTTGTTCACCCAATTCATTACCGGCGCAGGCCCAGTCACGTTGATCGTTTTTGCGGTTTGCGTACTCATTTTTGCGGCGATGAACTTAGGATTCGCCAACCAAACCTACGAAGCACTGTCCTATTTTGGGGCAGTACCTCATTCAGAGTTCAGCCAATTCTGGCGTGTTTTTACCCCGAGCCTGCTGCATTTTTCCGCCATGCACGTCATCTTTAACTTACTGTGGTGGTGGTATTTAGGTGGCAAAATCGAAACCCGTATCGGCACGGCTCCCCTGCTGATTTTACTGTTAGTGGCGGGCACACTGCCAAACGTCATCCAATACTATATCAGTGGACCTAACTTCGGCGGCTTGTCCGGCGTAGTGTACGCCGTCGTCGGTTACACTTGGATCATGGGTATACGTAAACCCGCAGTTGGAATAGATTTCCCACCATCATATATGGGCTTTATGATGATATGGTTGGCATTGGGATTCACAGACATTCTAGGGGTTTCGGTTGCTAATGGTGCCCACATTGGCGGCTTACTCATAGGTTTAGCCCAAGGTTTATTTGATAGCCGCAAATCCTCGAGCTCAATCTAATATTGTGAACCAAGATAAATCCTGAAATTTATCTTGGTTCAATGACTCGCTTCACTCCTCTACAAACCGCTCAAACTAACTCTGATCAGTCATTTCTAGTAGCTTAACGACTAGCTTCTCGATGCCTGAATGCGCCTCAGCAATATTACCAGCCAACATATAAGCGGGAGTGCTGACAATGCGATTCGCTTCATCCACGACTATCTCATGTACTGTCGCAACTTGATGCTCACCGCCCATCAAATTAAACGCTGCGACAGTATCGCTATCATTACCGATAGTGCCTTTTACACCCTGGGGATATAAACGCGGGATCATCATAGGAGCAATACAGATAAAACCAACGGGCTTTTTCGCCAGAATGAACTCATTGATAAAATCAGTCACCAGCGGTTCCACTTCACACTCACTGCCATTCGTCGCAAAGTTACACAGATTTTTCGCCGCACCAAAGCCACCGGGAATGATCAAGGCATCAAATTCGGCGATATCTAATTCTGTGGTCGCTTTGACTTCGCCACGGGCGATACGTGCCGACTCCACCAGCACGTTACGACTTGCAGCAGCATCGACCTCACCAGTGAGATGATCTACTACATGCATCTGTTTGATATCTGGTGCAAAACACTGGTAGTGAGCCCCTGATCGGGATAAGCATAAAAGCGTTAAAACCGATTCATGTATCTCAGTTCCATCGAAAACACCACATCCACTCAGTAACACTGCGACTTTTTTCATTAAAAATATCCTTCTTATGTCATTAAGTTTTAACAAACCATAAACAAACTAGTTGATCTGATTAAAAATCGTGCTAACTTAATTCGTCGAATCTGACGAGTGCCGAAAATTAAGCCAATCCTTAGATGTATTTTACGGAGTCAATAAAAAATCCACAAATTGGGAAGATTTTTTAAGAAACAGTATTGAACTCACACAAATCTTTTATAAATATAAAAAACAACAACTTAAAAAAATCGCACTAAGCCGTAATCATCGCCATTATTCTCAGTTGACTTTTTCACTCACAGACTTATCCACAGGCTGGGAGTCATTTTGCCATGGCTGAAATAGTGCTTCTGTGGCATGCTTAGCGCCATCTAAGTCATCGATAAACGAAAAATACCTATGCCAACCGTCGCTAAAAACCCACTTGTGCTTGTGGATGGATCTTCTTATTTGTATCGCGCTTATTATGCGCCTCCTCACCTGACAAACTCAAAGGGCGAAGCAACGGGTGCCGTTTATGGCGTAGTGAATATGTTGCGCAGCTTGTTGACCCGTTATCAACCAAGCCATATCGCAGTCGTGTTCGATGCCAAGGGAAAAACCTTCCGCAATGACATGTACAGCGAATACAAAGCACAGCGCCCACCTATGCCTGATGATCTACGTTCGCAAATCGAACCCTTGCATCGCATTATTCGCGCACTAGGTTTACCACTGATTTCGATTTCCGGCGTCGAAGCCGATGACGTGATCGGTACTATTGCCCGCCAAGCCAGCTTAGAAAACCGTGCCGTGCTTATCAGCACAGGCGATAAAGACATGGCCCAGTTAGTGGATGAGAACGTTACGCTCATCAACACCATGACAGACACCATAATGGGCCCAGAAGAAGTCGTCACCAAATTTGGTGTCGGTCCAGACCGTATCATAGATTTACTCGCGCTGATGGGCGACAAGGCCGACAACATTCCAGGCTTACCCGGCGTAGGTGAGAAAACGGCGCTCGCTATGCTCACGGGAGCCGGCAGTGTGAGTAACTTATTAGCGGAACCCGAAAAAGTCGCCGAGCTCGGCTTTAGAGGTTCTAAAACCATGGCGGCGAAAATCATTGAAAATGCCGACATGCTCAAGCTTTCTTACGAACTCGCCACCATCAAAACCGATGTCGAACTTGAGCAAGATTGGCACGAACTCACTCTCATGCCAGCAGACAAAGATGAACTGATCAAATGCTACGGCGAGATGGAGTTTAAACGTTGGTTAGCTGAAGTCTTAGATAATAAAATGACGGCAAATACCTCAATTGATGCGGCATCCACAGAAACGCAAGAAGACTCATCTCCAGTCGAAGCGATTGAAACACAGTACGACTGCATTCTCACCGAAGCCGAATTAGACACTTGGATTGCTAAGCTTAAACAAGCCGACTTAATGGCAATCGATACTGAGACCACCAGCTTAGATTACATGGTGGCCGAATTAGTCGGGATTTCCTTCGCCGTTGAGACAGGAAAAGCCGCTTATCTTCCTTTGACCCACGATTACGTTGGTGCACCGACTCAAATCGATAAAACGGTCGCGTTAGAAAAACTGCGTCCGCTGCTTGAGGATCCAAAGATCAAGAAAGTCGGTCAAAATCTTAAGTACGACATCAGTATCTTAGC
This sequence comes from Shewanella sp. SM29, assembly GCF_025654245.1. Lineage (NCBI taxonomy): Bacteria > Pseudomonadati > Pseudomonadota > Gammaproteobacteria > Alteromonadales > Shewanellaceae > Shewanella > Shewanella sp. SM29. The sequence continues at coordinate 15,668 of NZ_JAKKRN010000006.1, read as the reverse complement.
CAATGCAGGGATCAAACTACAGGGCGTCGCTTTCGACACTATGCTCGAATCCTATGTTTTCAACTCAGTGGCTTCGCGCCATGATATGGATGGTTTAGCGCTCAAGTACTTAGGCCATAAGAATATCAGCTTTGAAGAAATCGCCGGTAAAGGTGCAAAACAGCTGACCTTCAACCAAATTCCACTGGAAACGGCTGCGCCTTATGCGGCCGAAGATGCCGACATCACACTGCGTTTACACCAACATTTATGGCCAAGACTCGAGAAAGAAGCCGAACTTGCCGCCATGTTTACCGGAGTCGAATTACCGCTAATCCAAGTATTGTCGGACATTGAACGTCAAGGGGTATTAATCGACAGTATGTTACTTGGCCAACAGAGCGATGAACTGGCGCGTAAAATCGATACCTTAGAAGAAAAAGCCTACGACATTGCTGGTGAAAAATTCAATCTTGGTTCACCTAAGCAGCTGCAAGTATTGTTTTATGAAAAGCTAGGTTATCCGATCACCAAAAAGACCCCAAAGGGTGCGCCATCGACCGCGGAAGAAGTATTAGTCGAATTAGCCTTAGATTTCCCACTGCCAAAAGTGATCCTCGAGCATCGAAGCCTATCTAAGTTAAAGAGTACTTACACCGATAAGCTGCCACTGATGGTCAACGCCAAAACGGGTCGCGTACACACTAGCTATCATCAAGCTAATGCGGCAACAGGTCGCTTATCGTCAAGCGAACCTAACCTGCAAAATATTCCGATTCGCACCGAAGAAGGTCGCCGTATTCGCCAAGCCTTTATCGCCCCAGCAGGCCGTAAAATTTTGGCCGCCGACTACTCGCAAATCGAACTACGGATCATGGCCCATTTATCCCAAGATGCAGGCTTACTCAAAGCCTTCGCCGAGGGCAAAGACATTCATAGAGCCACTGCTGCAGAAGTATTTGGTACCGACTTTGATGAAGTAACCACAGAACAACGCCGCCGTGCCAAAGCGGTTAACTTCGGCTTAATTTATGGCATGTCAGCCTTTGGTTTGGCGCGTCAGCTTGATATCCCACGCCATGAAGCACAAACCTATATCGATACCTACTTTGCCCGTTATCCTGGCGTATTACGTTATATGGAAGAAACGCGCGCGGGTGCTGCTGACTTAGGTTATGTGTCGACTCTGTTTGGTCGTCGCCTCTACTTGCCCGAAATCCGTGATCGTAATGCGATGCGCCGCCAAGGTGCTGAACGTGCTGCGATTAACGCGCCAATGCAAGGTACGGCTGCTGACATCATCAAAAAGGCCATGATCAATATTGCCCAGTGGGGCAAAACAGAAACCCAAGGCGAAATCACTATGATCATGCAGGTTCACGATGAATTAGTGTTTGAAGTCGATGCGGATAAAGCAGAGGCACTTAAAAAGACAATCTGCACCTTGATGGCGCAAGCAGCTAATCTCGATGTTGAACTGCTTGCCGAAGCAGGCATTGGTGATAACTGGGATGAAGCCCACTAATCTCAGTAATATCCAGAAGAACACTATCAATATGATTTAACTGAAAATAAAGCTAATCTGACTTCAATATTTTGAGCTCAGATTAGCTCTCTCCAGTCTTAATCGCCTCTAAGAACATCAATACAGAGTCCTTTTCATCACTCAGCATAAATAACCCTTTCACAATACAAATAAGCTCGTTAAGTTAGACAAACTTCATCGGCAGAAAATGATTCACTCACAGCCAAACAATCTTTACCTGATACATTTGGCAGTAGAGTTCATCGATACACTGCCACAGCAGATGGATATTAAAAGGTGTGATTTACTCGAATTGAAACTGCATTCAAGTCAGCCATATATGCTCAAGAATGCCATAACAGTTGTTCTCTCACGCGTACACCAAAATCTTAGGTCAGGATTAGAGTAAAAAATCAAATCTCAAATATTGATCACTTTTGTATATAAATTTCGAGTTTTCTCTTTAAATCAGCCAATTAACCATTTTCACTGAAATTTTAGGATCAGTTTGAGATGCTTTTTCACTCACAACCTGAGATCAAGCGCACATAATTACCTCTTTTTTGAAAAAACTGTTTTCCATTTAAAGATAAATAGAGTAATATTCTCTGCGTAGGGTACAGAGGTTAAGATGTTCTATCTTTCAGACCTTTATTTCACTTATAGTGATGAGCCAAATTCTGGCGCCTCAGCAACTTGTTTGCTGAGGCTTTTTTTTGCTCTTTTTTCAGACTTTAAGTAAATTTTAGAGTATTTACTTTAATAAGGAGTGAATTGGCTGTATGCTAGTTTCATTGAGAACCATTGAAGCTAATTTGATGGTGCTTGAGTCTTGTTGAATTTAGCTTCTCCCCAAAAGAGCTAATATTTTTGGCCGATGATAATATCATCGGCTATTTTTTTGCCTGAGATTAACGAATAACCGATGGGAATGAGACTGAACAAAAGAGAAAAAATTGCAGTAAAAACAAAGAGGAGGTATACACAGTCAAATTCTACCATGTACACCAAAACAGGCGATATTATTCAGCGTTATTCGCTGCATCTAACTCATCAGTCAGCCACTGTGGATGACACCATTCATTAAGAATTGCCAACACTTTAGGCTTACCGGTACCTTTGAGTGATGAGAAGGGTTCAACTTGCACCCAGTCGCCAAACTCACTTAGTGCAAGACGCACTTCATTTACGGTTTTCATCTTAGCGCTTTGAGCTAATTTGTCTGACTTCGTTAGCAAAGCTAATACCGGAATTTCACTAGCAACTGCCCATTCAATCATCTGCATATCGAGATCTTTTAATGGATGACGAATATCCATCAAGACAACCACGCCACTTAAACAAGCGCGTTTTTGCAAATATTCACCCAATGCTTGCTGCCATTTATTTTTCAACGCAAGTGGGACTTGCGCAAAGCCATAACCAGGCAAGTCAACTAAACGACGCTGAGCATCTAACTCAAATACGTTAATTAGTTGAGTACGGCCCGGTGTTTTACTGGTTCTTGCTAAACTTTTTTGCTCAGTTAATGCATTGAGTGCACTAGACTTTCCAGCATTAGAGCGGCCAGCAAATGCAATCTCAACTCCAACATCGCCGGGCAGATATTGATCCAAATGTGCAATGTCAGGTGCACTGATTAAAAACTTTGCCCTACGAAAATCTATACGAGATTCAGTCACTATTTACTCCGAAATTTTTCTACGCAATACCATAATTTATGAAGAATTACTTACTTTCCCACGTTTTCGTGTAAAATATTACTCCGATCACATTAATCATATTTTACCACGCTTGCGGGTCACCCTAGTAAGCTCAGGATAATAATTTAACCAGAAGTTGGAACGCCATGAAAAAGCTAGCTCTTGCGCTGTCTGTTGTAATTGCCGCCATATCTTCACCTGCGATTGCTGAAGGTAATGCTGAAGCGGGAAAAACGAAAATCATTGTCTGTTCGGCCTGTCACGGTATGGACGGTAACAGTATGATCGATATGTACCCCAAAATTGCGGGACAACACGCCACTTACCTCCAAAAGCAACTACATGATTTCCGTAGCGCAGCACAAACTGGCGGTAAAGATGGGCGTATGGATCCTATCATGAGTGGCATGGCAATGCCTCTAAGCGATCAGGATATTCTCGACATTAGCGCATATTTTTCTAGCCAAGCAATCCAAGTGGCTGAAGCAAAAGATGTTCCTGAGTTAGGTGCTAAACTTTACAAGGGTGGTGATGTTTCTCGTGGCATTACCGCTTGTATGGCATGTCATGGCCCAGATGGTAAAGGCGCTGAGCTTGCAGGTTTTCCAACGTTGGCAGGCCAACACGCAAACTACATCAAGATCCAGCTGACAAAATTCCGTGAAGCTGGCCGCCATAATGACTTGAATGGCATGATGCAAGATGTGGCTAAAAAACTAAATGATAGCGATATCGACGCGCTATCAAAGTATCTTTCTAGCCTGAAGTAATCTTCGCGAGTGAAAAGAAGGGTGTATTGTCACCCTTTTTTTACACCACAAAGTTGACGTGGACGTAAACTGCAAAGATTCGTGCTTGACATAGATCACAGATTTCGGTTTAATAAGCCCCGTACCGAGATAAACCCATCTGTTTGTACAAAAAGATTAATAATAACTTACAGGTTTCGGTATAATTAACGTTTAAGATATAAGAATAAAGATACTCAATAACAATAATATACTTAAGACCACTCTCTAATAATAACAAGAGTCGTGATTTCCACTTGAAATCCAGGTCAGCACAATTTTGTAAGGGATGGCCGATAACGCCAATTTGCTTCTAGCAAAACACCTTACGCTAAGGGTAACTTGCCCCATCAGGACATAGTTTACATGATGTAAACTGTAGCAAAGGAAGCGATAAGCTTAGGATGCACTGGCTGGATGCTTGTTATCACAGGAAGGTACTTAAGTAACATGGATGGTTAACTCGACGTCAATGATGACGATGCTTTAAAAGATGTGTTGCGAGACCATCTACGGAAACTGTAGTCAGGATGGCGACAGAAAAAAATAAAGTGTCTGGAAGACCATTAACAAAAATAATGCAGGGAAAGCAGTAAAAAAAAGAAGGATACCGACCGGGAAAGTCGCATAGCAAGTATGGATACTTGGAATCAGGATAAGGTGCTAAAGCACCCTTTGTAAGGCGGCAGTTTAACTGCCGCCTTTTTTCTTTTGTAACACCCCATTAGTGTCTAAAATGTGCACTCAACCAATATAATTGGTACAATCAAAGCCTTAATAACCACTTCAGCAGACTCAATGCCCAGATGCCCTCTTTGTCATAACAGTCAGACACGACTCCTTCATCAAGATAAAAAGCGGAGTTTTTATGTTTGCAAGACATGTGAGTTAACCTTTGCGGATGCGAATAGCCATTTACCCCCCGCGGCAGAGAAGCAAAGATACGGTCGTTCACGCATAGCGTCGAAGCAAAAACAGTTATCGCAATTTATTTTGCCGCTGTTAGCGCAATTAGAGCAGCAACAAGCGGGCAGTTTATTAGGATTGAATTTTGGTCGCATACTCGATGATGAGAGCCTGACGACCATAGAAAATGCGGGCCACAAGTTAAATCAATATGATCCCTTTTTTGCCCCGAATCATGATGTGTTAAAGCTAGAGTATGATTTTATCTGCTGTTATCGGGTGTTTGAGCATTTTCAAAACCCTATAAAAGAGTGGACTTTGCTCTCTCGGCTACTGCATTCTGGTGGTTGGTTAGCGATAAGCACACCATTACTGACTGAATTAGATGGTTTTGCTAAGTGGCATTATAAGAACAACCTCACCCATGTGAGCTTTTATCAGCGACAAACCTTCGAGTACCTCGCAAACAATAGCGATTTTGAACTATTATTTGCCGCAAAGGACCTCGTTTTGATGCAAAAAACATCATAATCTGGTATAACACTCGGCCTAATTTCGCACCTTGTAGACAAGCTCACCCTTAGTCTGCAAGGCCATACGTTGTAAATAATTGAGAAGACCATGTCTCGTAGCAAGAAAACACGCAAGGGCGGCGAGAACAGCCCTAAGTTACAGCCAAGAGTGAAGAAGCAAGATCGCGCTGTAGCGACTGGCAAACGTAAAGATTCTGGCAATAAATCAGGTAGTCGTCATAACGAAAGCTTAATTTTAGCGCAAGCGCCGCAACAGCAGGCCGCTAAGAAAAAAGACCCGCGTCATGGCAGTAAAAAGCCTGTGGCTTTAGCAATTCCTGCGGCAGTGGTAACAGATAAAGCCGCTCAGCCAAAAGTGAAACAAGCTAAGCTGACTGACGAGCAAAAACTGCTGAAATTGGAAGAAGATCCAAGACTAAATCAGCTGTTAGATATGCTTGAAGAAGGCCGCGACCTCAACGAGGTTGACCAAAAGTGGTTAGATCAACAGCTAAATAAGATTGAAGCTCTGATGATTAAACTGGGCATTAGCGACGATATGGATGATGACACACCTTCATCACCTGCTAAGTCTTTGTCTGACGATGAGTTGTTCGACAAGTTCGAATCAGGCGCTGACTTACTAAAAGATTATCAAGACAAGTTCTAACCTCTCAGTGCTAAGGCATAGGGAACTCAGTTTTTAGCTGTGGCTCCTTATGCCATTCATATAAGGAGTCTCTGTGTCTACGACTATCATTATTCTCGGTTTTATCATCATAGTAGCGCTAAGTAGCTACGCCACCTTCTTAATCCTAAAACTCAAGCAGCAAAAAAAGCGTCAGCAGGCTGAACAAGCCGAGCGTGAAGTGACTGCGAACGCAAAACGTGCCCAAGTTTTAGATGATATCCGCTATATCGCCACCGCCATGATTGAAGACCGCTGTGAGATCTCTGAAGGCGTGGTCAGGATTGGGCGATTATTTGAAATCCTGTCATTAAGTGAGCGTGTGGCTCCCGATTACCCTTCATTATTCAAACACTTTGAGTTAATTAAAAATCATCCCATCATGGATGCTCGTCAAGCCTTGCCTAAGCAAGAAAGAATGAAGTTAGACTTGATCAGAATGAAGTCCGAAGCCGCATTAGAGCAAGGCATCAGTGATGATGCGAAAAAACTGGCGGATTACCAAGCCAAAGCGATGCATTAAACCAGCCCATTGCTATACCTCAAGACCACTTATATTGTGGTTTTGAGGTTATCTCGATAAAACCTGCACCAATCTTACCCTCCTTACTCCCGTGAGCCTGCGCACAAAATCGCCAAATATCGACAGACAAGCGTACTTTTTTGATAGATATTGCGTAACTTCTAAAAAGACAGACGTCATTTTTACAACCTAGATCAAGGTTATTTACTTAAGAACCTTGCATACTTCGCTTGTTGCTAATTTACCCACGGAGGACACGCCTTGAAGCAGCCCACTCAGATTAGCTGGGATCAGTCGATGATCGAAAAATATAACTACAGCGGTCCCCGTTATACCTCTTACCCAACGGCATTAGAGTTCGATGACACATTCACCGAACAAAACCTGCTGACGGCCATTGAAAATAGCAAAAGCGATAAACTGTCGCTGTATATTCATATCCCGTTCTGCGCCAAGCTTTGTTATTACTGCGGCTGTAATAAAGTCATCACCCGCCACCAACACAAAGCCGATCAGTACATTGAATATTTAAGCCAAGAAATTATTAAACGTGCCCCCCTGTTCAAACATTACAGTGTGACCCAAATGCATTGGGGCGGCGGTACACCCACTTTCTTAAATCCAGAGCAAATTTTAAAGCTGACATCATTGATTAAAGCCAACTTTAACTTTGCGGATGAAGGTGAGTTTTCAATTGAAGTCGATCCTCGCGAGATAGAACTGTCAATGCTCGACACGTTGAAAGAAGCGGGCTTTAACCGGATCTCCATCGGCGTACAAGATTTCAATAAAGAAGTGCAAATTGCCGTTAATCGCGAACAAGACGAGCAATTTATCTTCGACTTAATGGCCAAAGCGAAAGCCATGGGTTTTGTGTCGACCAACATAGATTTAATCTATGGTTTGCCACACCAAACGCCAGAAACCTTTGCCGTCACTATGCAGCGCGTTTTAGATTTATCGCCTGACCGTCTGTCGGTATTTAACTATGCTCACTTACCTGCGCGCTTTGCCGCTCAACGTAAGATCAAAGACGAGCATTTACCTTCGCCAAAACAAAAACTCGAAATGCTGCACCAAACTATCGAGACCTTAACTGGCGCAGGCTACCAATATATCGGTATGGACCACTTTGCTAAACCCGATGACGAGTTAGCCAAGTTACAGCGCGAAGGCAGACTGCACCGCAACTTCCAAGGTTATACAACCCAAGAAGAATGTGATTTGTTAGGTCTTGGCGTATCGTCCATCAGTCAGATTGGCGATTGCTATGCGCAAAACCAGAAAGATATCCGCCCTTACTATGAGGCCATAGATAAGGAAGGCCATGCTTTGTGGAAAGGTTGCAGCCTAAACCGTGACGATGAAATCCGCCGTGTAGTGATTAAACAGCTGATTTGCCACTTCGAACTGGATATGGCGAAAATTGATGAGAAACTGGGGATTAACTTCGAAACCTATTTCGCGGAAGATCTTAAGTTAATGCAGACATTTATCGATGATAAGTTAGTTGAAATCGTCGACAGACAGATCACTATCAGCCCTACTGGCCGTTTATTGATCCGCAATATCTGTATGTGCTTCGATCTTTACTATCGTCAAAAAGCGCGTCAGCAACAGTTCTCACGCGTGATCTAAACGCTTATTGCTGCACTCGCAAACGCTCACAAAAAATCCGACTCTAGAGTCGGATTTTTTATTCATTGCAATTTTTAGTAACGACTCAGAATCGACTTATGCCTTAGCGGCATAAAGTGCTTTGCGCTCACTGTCCGATAAAAATGCCATTTCAACGCCGTTACGTTGCACCTGCGCTAACTCAGCATCGGTTAACTTGAGTTCAGATTTGGCGATACGATACTCATGCTTAATATCGATAGCGCTCACACCGGGATCATCGGTATTTAGGCTTATCAACACGCCTGCATCCATAAAGGTTCTGAATGGATGCTCAGCGTAAGAAGCCACAGTAGAAGTATGCAAGTTACTGGTTGGGCAAGATTCGATGCCAATACGGTGCTTAGCAAGATATTCCATCAGCTTAGGATCGTGAATCGCGTTCACCCCATGACCAATTCGAGTTGCGCCAAGTTCTTGAATCGCTTGCCACATACTTTGTGAACCCGCAGCTTCACCGGCGTGAGCCGTAATCGCAAGGCCAGCATCACGAACACGTTTAAAGTGATCGTTAAATAACTCGCCAGGGAAGCCTAATTCATCACCGGCTAAGTCCATAGCCACGAGATGTTGTTTATGGGCGAGTAAGCCTTCAAGTTCTTGAGTACAAGCAGCTTGACCAAATGAACGTGACATAATGCCAATCAAATTGATCTTCACGTTATAGTCTTTTAAGCCCGCTTTAACGCCGTCAACTACCGCCTCAACTACGCCTTCAATCGGTAACTTATGGTTCATCGCCATATAGTAAGGACTAAAACGTAACTCAGCGTAATCTAAGCCAGATAACGCCGCATCGGCAACGTTTTCATAGGCGACGCGTTTAACTGCATCCAAATCTGCGAGTACGGCAACCATCCAATCGAGCTTCTTTAAGAAGGCGACTAAGCTAGTTTCTTTCCCCTGAATTTGCACAAAAGGTGCGAGCGTCTCTAAAGAATCGGCAGGTAGCGCAATGCCGTGTTGGTGTCCTAGTTCCCAAATGGTATTTACCCGCACATTACCGTCTAGGTGACGATGCAGATCCACCAATGGAATGGATGTATCAATCATATTTAACCCCTATTTGAACTACCCAGCCAATGCTTTTGTTATTTGGTCGCGGGCGGACACTAAGTTTAACACGCATTTTCGGGGGCATTTATGCGCTAAACGCATTTAAATTCACATTCAGTCACAATTCTGCTTAATATCCATACAAGGAACGGCCGCATTCATCAGGCATAATGACTTCAATAACAACGAAAATATCAGAGATCTAACATGCATAAACTCTTAACCCCCAGTTTATTGATATGCGCATTAGGCGCCTGCAGTGCCACTCAAACCACAAAAAATATTCAAACCCCATCGTCACAGACAATATCAGCAGCACAGTCGCAAGTTGAGCCAATCGCTCCCGCGCTGCAAGCGATTATCGACCAAAGCTGGCAATTACAGCTCAGTGCGAATCCTGAAATGGCTTACAGCATGGACGATGCCAGTGCCGCAGGAAAATTAACGGATCTCTCGCCAGCCGCGCTCGCTAAGCTTAATCAAGGTCAAATCGCAGTACTAGCGCAGCTCAAAGCACTCGACCGCAGCAGTTTGAGTAAAGAAGATAAGATTAACGCTCAAATACTGGAAGATCAGATCCAAAACGATATCGACCTATATCGTTTCAAGGATTATTACCTGCCCATTACGGCGGAAAGCGGCTTCCACGCTTATATCACGTCAATCGCACAGGGAAGATTCAACACCCTTGAGGATTACCGCAACTATATCGCCAAACTCAATGCACTCCCGACCTATTTCGCCCAGCAAACCCACTGGCTAAAACAAGGATTAGCCGAGGGAATAACGCCGCCAAAAGTGACACTCAATGGCTTTGAAGACAGTATCAGCGCTTATATCGTCCCTGTTGAAAAGAGCAGTTATTTCAAACCTTTTACGCAATATCCCAACTATTTCAGTGAGGCACAAAAAACTCAGCTAACCCAAGAAGGTCGCGCTTTAGTCGAGCAAAAAGTCCTACCGCTATATCAAAACTTCTATGATTTCATGACTAAAGAGTACATTCCCAATGCACGGGAAAATATCGCAGCCAGTAGCTTACCTAACGGTGCTGAGTTTTATGAGAATCGGGTACGTTACTATACGACCTTGAATATGACGTCGACGCAAGTGCATGAACTGGGCTTAAAAGAAGTACAACGTATCCGCCAAGAAATGGAGCAAATCATCAAGTCCGTTGGCTTTAAAGGCAGCTTTGCCGACTTCTTACATTTCCTGCGGACCGATCCCCAGTTCTACACCACCAGTGCCGATCAGTTACTCAAAGAAGCGGCATTTATTGCCAAAAAAGCCGATGCCATGCTGCCTAAGTACTTCGGCAAACTCCCACGCCAGCCCTATGGTATAGCACCAGTGCCCGCCGAAATTGCACCGAAATACACCACAGGGCGATATTCAGGATCGAACAGCGATGATGAACCCGGTTACTACTGGGTCAACACTTATGCATTGGATAAGCGCCCACTCTACGAGCTAGAAGCCTTAACCTTGCACGAAGCCGTACCCGGTCATCATCTGCAAATTTCACTCAACTCTGAGCTAACCTCACTCCCAGATTTCCGTCGTTATGGCTATATCTCTGCCTTTGGTGAAGGATGGGGGCTATATTGCGAATATTTAGGTTTAGAAGCGGGTTTCTACCAAGATCCATACAGTAACTTTGGCCGCCTAACCTATGAAATGTGGCGGGCGGCGCGTTTAGTCGTAGACACAGGCATGCATGCCCAAGGGTGGAGTCGTCAACAAGCCATCGACTTTATGGCCAGCAATACCGCACTATCACTGCACAATGTCACTACCGAAATTGACCGCTATATTTCGTGGCCAGGACAAGCCTTGTCCTACAAAATTGGTGAGTTAACAATCAAACGATTACGTGCCAAGGCAGAACAGGAACTCGGCGACAAATTTGATATTCGTGCCTTCCACGATGCTGTGCTCGAAAATGGCTCTGTGCCTATGTCGATCCTCGAACAGCAAATCAATGATTTTATTGAAGCGAAAAAGGCGACACGCTAAGTTAATGAAATTCATGGGAGTCGGTATTTTCAGACTCCCATGGTTGTCTGTTACACTCTAACAAACCATTCAAGCCAAATGATTTGCGACTGAGTATGAGCCAAGCCAAAGCGACATTTTCGACTGAACACGATTTAAATACCTCAGAGCAGCAAGCCTTCTGGCAAAGCGTTGTTCAAGACACGCTAGCCTCTGCCGACGGCGTCACGCTGGCCTATATGATGGTCAAACATCCCCAAGCGCATACCGCAATCGTTCTCAGCAGTGGCCGAGTCGAGTCCTATTTAAAGTATCAAGAATTGGTCTTCGACTTATACCAACAAGGTTACTCTGTTTATGCCATAGATCACCGTGGCCAAGGGCTATCGGATCGTATGACAATCAATCCACACATGGGCCATGTGCGAAGATTCAATGATTATATTGATGATTTTGCACTATTTATGCAGAAGATAGTGTTACCACAAAACGACAAACAACTCATGCTACTTGGCCATTCAATGGGTGGCGCGATTGGCACTTTGTATCTCAAACAGCATCCCGATATTTTTACCGCCGCGGCATTTTCCGCACCCATGTATGGCATTAAATTACCTATGCCAAAAGCGTTCGTACGCTGGTTAGCCAGTAAACTCGATACCACACTCAATGGCGGCGAGCCTAATTATGTACTTGCAGGACAAAACTATAAACCTGTTCCATTCAAAGGGAATGAGCTAACTCACAGCCAAAGCCGATACCAAGCCTACCGAGAATTGTATGATGCTGCTCCTAAGTTACAACTCGGTTCACCCACTAACCGTTGGTTGACTGAATCTTTAGATGCGGCAGATACTTGCGTACTGGCAACGGCACAAATTCGCACTCCGATACTGATACTGCAAGCGAGTGAAGATAAGATTGTTGATAATGCGGCCCAGAATCTCGCCGTGAGTACCCATTGCCAATTGAAAGTAATCGCTGGGGCTGCCCATGAGATTTTTATGGAAAAAGACGCCTGCCGAAACCAAGCCTTAAACTATGCTCTCGACTTCTTTAAACGCTACGCAATAAAGGACGAGGACAAACAAGCTGGATAAAGTCCGCTTGGTTTAAAGCTCGACTGAATAAATAGCCCTGATAGCCATCACAGCCTAGTTCAACAAAAGCTTGATATTGTTGGGATGATTCGACACCTTTGGCGACAACGCTCAAATTGAATTGCCGCGCAGAGGTAATAAGTACATTCACTTTTGTTGGCATTGTGGTTAATGAATCGATACAACTCATATCCAATTTAACCGCAACTAATGGCTGATTAGCTAAGCAGCTCAAGGCACTCAAACCCGAACCGAAATGATCGAGGATGATGCCTACACCTGCTTCAACTAACTTAGAGACACGCTCATCGACAAACTGTGGTTGCATTAACAATGCGGCCTCATTGAGCTCAATACCCAGTTGATTAGCCACAATACCATGCTCCTTAACTAACCCAACGAATGCATCAACAAAATCAGCCTGACCAAATGAGAATGCACTGATATTGAGAGTCAAAGGAGGCAAACTCCTTCCTTGAGCCCGCGATTTCTGAATAAACAGACACACCCGCTTTGCCACCCAAAGATCAAGCTCAGCAATAATTCCCCCTTGTTCTGCTAACGCCACAAATTCAGCTGGCGGAATAAACTCTCCATCAGCACGATACCAACGCGTGAGCACTTCAGCCGAGACAAGTTCACTGGTCGCATTGATCACAGGCTGGAACATTAACGTTAAGCTATCTTGTTGTAATGCGGTTTGTAATTCCTGTTGCAACAGCTCATCACGGCTCTGGCGAAAGTCCATTTCAGCATGGTAAAAAGCGCACCCAGCTTGACCTGCTTGCTTAGCGCTTAACGTTGCCAACTCGGCACGACGCATGACTAAAGCAGGATCTAAGGTTTCTATACTATCGAGTAAACAGATCCCCACACACGCGCTCAGCTCAAAGTGATGATGACCGTAATGGAATGGTCGAGCAATCACTTGCCTTAACTCACTCGCAAGGGCTAAAGCACGACGAGCAGCGGCTGACGCATCTGCCGCTAAATCTTTAGCAAGCAAAACGAAATTACCAGACTCTAATCGACCGACCGTTATATTTTCAGTGAAATAACTCGATAAACGGGCCGCGATTTGCGTTAACAAGCGCTCTAATTCATGGGAATGTAAAGTGGCGACCAATCCTAAGCGATCCACCTCAACGAGCAGCAATGCCCCCCATTGCCCCGAACTATTACCTTGGGTTAAAAATTGAGATAAACGCACCATAAAGACATCGGGCAACATCTTGCGACCGACAACAGATTGATCTACAAGCTCAGTAATTGCAGCATGGTTCTTCGCGCTTTCTGACACATCCATATGAATGCCTATCATGCGAGTCGGGCGCCCTTGGGGATCCCAATCAACTAACATACCGCGGTCTAATACCCACACATAATGGCCATCTCTATGGCGTAAGCGGTGAACACTTTCAAATTCTTTACTCTTTCCGCTAACGTATTCCTGCAAAGCATCTAACACAATCTGCTTATCATCGGGATGTAGCCGCGTCTCCCATGTCTGGAATACTCCAGCCAATTCATCAGGCTCATAACCAATCATCTCTTTCCAGCGATCAGAAAGAAAAACCTCCCCAGTACTAATATCCCAATCCCAAATACCGTTACGCGAACCTTCCACAGCAAATAACCAACGCAATTCACTGTCATTGAGCTGTTTAACTGCCCGACTTAAACGCTCATGTGCCTGCTGCAAACTGGCTTGCAAAGATAAAACTTCAGATGAACTCCAAGGTATCGATGTCGAAAAGGAAGAAGTCCCTACCTGTTTAGCGGCCTCGCTTAATATTTGGAATGGACGGATCAATAGGAAATAGAGAATGAAGGTAAAACCAATGAGTAATAATCCACCCAGCCCCCAAACCCGCATAAAACGTTGTTGTAACTTAGCGGAAGCTTCGGCAACTAAAGGCGCTAAATCGGCTTCAAGATAAATCAAATCAACAGCCCCACCATACTGGGGAAGAACGGGATAATATGCTTGAATAGTTAAACGGTCGAGATTAACGAGGATCTGCGGAAGAAAAGCTTGAACCACAGAGCGGTGAAGGTCTACATCATAACCATCGATGACTTGAGTCGCATTGCTATCACGCCACACAGTATGATTAGCAAAACGAATACGGCTTTCAGCATCAACCAAGATATACACCATAGTGCCCATATCCAGCGCAGCTAAGGAAACCTCCTGCTCAATCCGCTCTACATCCTGTAAAGCTTGCGCCGATTGAACCACATTCTGCATGCGGAACAACTGTTGATTTATCAAAGCCGATTGTCGCTGCGCAAGTTCAGCCCTAACTTGGTCACTTTCGAACAGGTACTCGCCTATGACCAACACTAAATATAGGGTCAGCATACAAAGAGGAAGCAGTACCGCGAGCGAAAGCTTACGAAGCATAGGCAACAGATGGCCGTTAACAAAAAAATTAATATTTTTGTATGCTAACGGGAAACGAACCACTAAGCAAAAGGACTTATCAAACTAAGCGAGATCTTCATGTAAATAATCAACTTAGAGTATAAAAGTCTGAAATAAAGGAAGGAAAAAATGTAAAGAACTAGCAGAAGAACCAAAACTAAAATGAATAGAATAATGCTATATAGCATTGGTCTTTAAATGACGATTTTACAAATTGCAGACGCAAAAAAGCCAGCTTATTCAGCTGGCTTGGTTACATCTCAATGAGATAATTAGGCGCTTGGCGATGACCTACTCTCACATGGGGAGACCCCACACTACCATCGGCGCGTTTGCGTTTCACTTCTGAGTTCGGGATGGGATCAGGTGGTTCCACAAGGCTATTGTCACCAAGCAAATTCTGTTTATTACCGTGTCCATCGCTGGCTCACGCTAATAATAATTCGGAAAGCTGATTTGCTTTGTTTGAGTTCAACAAGTACAAGGATGTACTTGATGTCATAAATGCAGGAGCATTTTATGACCACTTCATCAAGTGTCGATATTCTGTCTAAGGCTGTGTATAAAACCCATCTGGGTTGTATGGTTAAGCCTCTCGAGTCATTAGTACATGTTAGCTCAACGCCTCACAACGCTTACACACCATGCCTATCAACGTCCTAGTCTCGAACGGCTCTTTAGAGGAATTAAATTCCTAGGGATGACTCATCTTAGGGCTCGCTTCCCGCTTAGATGCTTTCAGCGGTTATCGATTCCGAACGTAGCTACCGGGCTAGCTACCGGGC
>NZ_JAKKRN010000050.1:0-18254 GCF_025654245.1 Shewanella sp. SM29 | reverse complement strand
TCACGGTGTGGCTGGCGGTGCCATCGGCACTGGTGACCGTGATGTCACGGGTCAGGGTTTCACCCGCCTTGAGTGACTGCACGTCGCTGTGGCTGTTGTTTAAGGTGTAGGTCCAGTTACCGTCGGCATCAATGCTGAAGAAACCGTAGTTGCCATCGGCGACATTGGTTTGCACTTGGAATACCGCTTCGCCGTTGTCGACGTCGGTGACGGTTAAGGTGCCGGCCACCGTTTGTACTGTGCCTGGCAGGGTGTCGGAATCGCCGTCTTCGGTGACGGTGCCAGCATCGCTGTCGCCGTTACCGACCGTGATGTCAGCGGGATCGTCGACAGGATTAACATTAATGGTTAGCGTTGCCGTTGAACCAGTGTTAGTTGTGTAGGTAATGACTGGTACTTGGCCATTCCAGTTGGCATTGGGTGTGAAGGTGTAAGAGCCATCGGCATTGATGACTAAGTCGCCGCCTTCAAGTTCAACTGTGGTGCCTGCGGCCACTGTATCGCCGTTCACGGTGAAGCTAACGACCGATAAGGTGTTATCCACATCGCTGTCATTGGTGAGCACGTTACCGGTGGCAACGGTATCTTCATCAACGGTATTAGTATCGTTGGCTAACGCAGAGGCATCATCAACAGGGGTAACATTAATGGTTAATGTGGCCGTTGAACCAGTGTTAGTGGTGTAGGTAATGACAGGTACTTGGCCATTCCAGTTTGCATTCGGCGTGAAGGTGTAAGAACCATCGGCATTGATGACTAAGCTGCCACCTTCTAGGGAAACAGTGGTGCCTGCGGTAACGGTATCGCCATTCACAGTGAAGCTGACAACGGAAAGGGTGCTGTCGATATCGGAATCATTATCAAGCACATTGCCAGTTGCTGCAGTGTCTTCTGCAACTGTGGCGCTGTCATTTGCAAGGATGGAAGGATCATCGACAGGGCTGATATTAATGGTTAGCGTTGCAGTTGAGCCCGTGTTGGTTGTGTAGGTAATGACAGGTACTTGGCCATTCCAGTTTTCATTCGGCGTGAAGGTGTAAGAGCCGTCGGTATTTAAAACTAAAACACCACCTTCGAGAGTCACTTCTGTGCCTGCTGCATAGGTGGTACCGCTGATTTCGAAGCTCACAACACTTAGAGTGGAATCCACATCAGTGTCGTTATCGAGCACATTGCCAGTCGCTACAGTATCTTCATTGGAAGTGTTGCTGTCATTAGCTAGTGCTGAAGGTGAGTCTGCTGCAATGGTGAATTGTGGAATATTAACCGTCGTTCCAGTCAGTGCTTGGCCGCTTGTTGAGTAGCCTGAAGCTGCAATGGTTTCTGTGCCGCTACGGGCTAGAGTGACATAGCCCGAGTTACCATCACTGCCTGGTGTGTTACCTGCTGCGGTTTCTGGTAGGTTCTGAGTTGGGTCTTCACCGGATGCAATAAGATCTTGTAATGCTTGAATTTCATCTAGGGCTGCTTCGTTAGCCGTGCCAGAGGCTGCTGCAGTAGTTTCGCTGGGCGCGACTTCATTTGATAGCTTAGTGCCATCATCGAAGGTAATTTCATAGGTTGCGTTTTCGCCAATATGGAGCACAGCACCTTTAGGGAGTTGTTCGCCATCCTTAGCGGGTTGATTTGAACCATCAACTTCGACATTGATTTGCCCTTTTACTAACTTAAGCAAACCTTTCTTTGATGTAATTACCGATCCCATAGTAAGCTCCCAACAGCCAAAGTGTGTTAATCCATAGACGCACAAGTCCAACAAATATGTCGCACTGTGATACAAGTGGTGGAATTTTAGCTAACGAAACGACTTAAGTCAATTTTTTGACGCGCTTGTGTTGCCTGCTCTTATGCGGTTTTACGGATCTTAATGCGCAAAAGTGACAATTTTTAGACCTGTAACTAGATGTAGTAGTTATATCTATAAAAAGAGCCGTATTTAGTACTTTTTAACTCTAAGATTAAGCATAGTTATAAGAAATTAATCTGGATTGGGAGAGTGGTTTTTACGGAAAAGAAGCGACACGATCTAGTTTTTAACATTTTTGCAAGTTCAGTGGGTTTTAATATGCCAGCATTGGCAAGTGCCGTGATCTTTCGTTACTCAAATCACGGCGACTAGGTTGCAGGCATTGTAGAACTACAGATTAACTGCCTGACGATAACTTTGATTTGCGTTACCTTGTTCACCTAACTGTTCTTGAATCCGTGCAAGCGCCAACCAAGAGGCTTTTGTGGGTTCGAGTCGGCAAACATTTTGCCAGCAGGTTCTGGCTTCTTTCATATCCCGTGTTTGCTGATAAAGTTTAGCTAAGCACATCTGGTAGTCGGCATTATTCTCATGGGTGATTTCATGCTTGAGTAACTGCTTACGGATTTCTGTATCTTGGGCTGTCGTTATTTCTGGAATGACTTCTAAAAGCGCTGATTCAGGAGAAGTGCGTAATTTTTTCGAGAGTAGCTTCAGCGCTTGCTCTTTGCGATTAAAGCGGCATAAACCCACAGCATAAATCGCCAAAAACTCAGACTGATTGCGCTCACTGCGAGATAACCACTGCCAGCATTGTTCTAAGGCCTCTTCGCCTTTAATGGTTGCGGCTTTGAGTAAAGCGCAGTGAGTGATTACATTGAGTTCATTTAGCTGGGTGTCATCTTGGATCTGGCGTTTCTTCAAAATAGGTAATAATAGCTTGAGCGCATCCCAATCCTCTTGCGCTCGATATAACTCGAGGGCGAGTTTGAGTACCGGTGCTTTGCTCTTACTTGTGGGGGCTAATTTATCGAGCTCGGTGCGGGCTAAAGCTAACTCTCCTTGTTTTAACAGATATCGAGTACGCGTGGTTGCGACGGCATTCGCGGCCAGCGGTTGTGTTGCAGCACGGTCAAGATATTGATCACGCTCTGCTATTTTCTGTTGGTACTGGGCAGCACGAGCTGCTGCAAGTAAATTAAGTGCAGGGAGTTCGCCATTATCGGCGCCTTTTATCATAGCGCGTTCCGCTGCTGGCCAATCTTCTTCTGCCAGAGCCAGTGCACCCATTAAGGTATGCTTTTTCGCGGAGCGACGGCGCCAGTGGCGAGGAATAAAACGGCTACGCAGCATGAGATTAATGGCGCTAATCACCAACCATTCTAGTACTTGGAACATGGCATAAAATACAATTAAGGCAATGATCCCAAAGACTAAACTGGTCTCAATCTGGTAGTCACCTGCCGCAATGTATACATAACCTGTGTTGCCCACCAACCAAGGGCTAATGCAGAGCCCTATGAGTATTATCCCTAAGAAAATTAATATCTTGATCATAATGGCACATCCTCTGATGAGGTCAGCTCACCATAGCTTGTCAGCTGTAATAGCAGAGGTTTTGCGGCAAAGGATTTCAGAGTAATAGGATCAAGTTCTAATGTCGCCAATTTATCGATTTTGGCGATGGCTTCAGCAGTGCTGTGATCTTGAGTATCAAAATAGGTTTGGATCCACTTACGCACCATCATTAATGATTGGTGATAAGCGGCTCTGTCGTAGCGGTATAACGCAAGTTGAGATTGCAGCAGTTTATGACGAATGTTTTCAACCAGATACCACTGTTGCTCAGGAGCAAGTAAAGCGGGTGCATCGGCGGTTCTATGGCGTATGGTGATAAAGTCTTGGGTTAACGCTTTCCACGTCTTCCCTAAGTTGCTCTGCCAGTCATTTAAATCGCCAGTAATGTTTGTATCTTCAGGGGCATCGGTTTCTGCATCGGTGCGATTAAGTGGCAGCTTATCGAGTTGCTCAATTAAGGCATCGAGTGCTAATACACTACCATCAATATCTGTGGTTTTAATACTTGCAGTCGCGGCGATATCTTTTGCCAGAGCTTTACGAATAGGTAGCAAAGCGGGATTGTTCATGGCGGCGATGGTTTCATCCGCCGACTTTAATAGATCGGTGGCGGTGCGGGGATCTTTTTCTAACCAAAGTTTACGGCCCGCCATGTTTACTAGATATTCGGCTTCTGACGCCATCCAATGCGTTGGGCTGCGTTGGGCGAGTTTATTGATCCTGTCCTGCAGTTGATTTTGGTCTTCTGCCAATTTTGTTAATTCTTGATAGGTCTTAGCATCATTCAGTTGTTGCTGTTCAAGCTGGCCAATACGTTGATTGGGTTGTAGCAGGGCTTGCTGTAATTGGTCCT
Organism: Shewanella sp. SM29; assembly: GCF_025654245.1. Classification (NCBI taxonomy): domain Bacteria; kingdom Pseudomonadati; phylum Pseudomonadota; class Gammaproteobacteria; order Alteromonadales; family Shewanellaceae; genus Shewanella; species Shewanella sp. SM29. The sequence goes on along the minus strand of NZ_JAKKRN010000050.1, from coordinate 14,076 downwards.
GCAGGGCGATATTTTTCGCATCCTGCGCCAGCAGTTGCTGTTGCATCTGTTGGTATAACATAAAACCGCCGCCAAGGGTGCAAGCGGTTAAACCCAGCGCTAATAACACCCCAAAGCGAATCGCCCACGAGCTTCTATTGGATGCTGGCGTTTGACTCGGCGTGCTTGAAGGTGTGGCTTTGGCTGTTTGGGATTCAGAAGATGGCGCTGAAGTTACGGGCGTGTCATCAGTCGTTATTGATGGTTCAATAATAGAGGTAGCCTGTAATTCAGGGCTCTTTGCGTCGTGCTTGTTGTTATCCATTTAACAGTCCTTGAAAACATGCTACTGCCGAAATTCGAGTTAAATCGGGCTAAATAGCGCTTAGAGTTTAAGGGCGTTTAGCACGGCTTTGCTGTTGGCGGCATTGGCATTGGTGACTTGGGTTATACCAAAGGCGTGAGCTTGAGCTTCTACTCGGTTACTTGGGACTATGATATGACATGAGCACAGCCATGCAAATAACTCTTTTGGCACTAGATTAATCAGGTTATCCAGTACTTCACCGCTGGTGACGACAATAGTGTCGATGCCAAACTCTTGCCATTGTTGTGCGATCTGTTGTCCATTGAGTGGTGGACAAGCCCGTTGATATACTTCCCAATAGCGCACTGTTGCCCCGCGCTCAGCCAGTCGTTCAGCTAAGGCTTCACGGCCACCAACGCCACGTATGATCGTAATCTGCTTACCTTTAATATCTTGCAAAGGCGCGAGCGTGAGTAGACCTTCGGTCTGCTGACAATCATCTGGGGCTTCGAGGGCTTCAATGCCGAGCTGATTTAATGCTTCCCAAGTCGCATGACCAACGGCGAAATATTGAGCTTGAGGCCAGCCTTTTATTCGAGAATGAGCGGTTGTTAAGGCATAGTCGGCAAAGCTGACTGCATTGGCGCTGATACAGATAATCATATCGGCGTGTGCCAGTGGGTGCGAGTTATTCGTTGTGATGGGCGGCGTTGCTTCGACACACAGCAGAGGTGTAACCCAATGGCTAATGCCTTGTTGATTCAAGGCATCGATCATGGACTGATTGCGCCCTTCTGGGCGCGTCAGTAAGACTTTCATCGACTTATGCTTTAGCGTAAACAGCGTCGAGTATGCTTTTTGCGCCTTTGCTCAATAGCTCTTCGGCAAGGGCAACCCCTAATTGCGTGGCGTCGGTTTTTGGACCTGTGATCACGCCTTCGATGATTTCACTACCATCAGGGTTACCGACTAGGCCGCGTAATGTCATCTCATCACCATTGATTTCGGCAAATGCGCCAATCGGCACTTGGCATCCACCTTCTAGGCGCGTGTTCATCGCGCGCTCGGCAATCACACGGTAGCGCGTTTCTAAATGTTCTAATGGTGCCAGTAGTGCCTTAACGCGTGCGTCGTTGGTGCGACATTCGATACCCACAGCGCCTTGGCCGTTGGCGGGCAAGGACTCTTCGGCAGAAATAAAGCTGGCAATACGCTCAGACAATTTCAGGCGAATTAAGCCTGCAGCGGCAAGAATAATGGCATCGTATTCGCCGTTATCAAGTTTGGCTAAACGAGTGCCTACGTTACCGCGTAAATCTTTGATAATAAGGTCAGGGCGTGATGCGCGCAGTTGGCATTGACGACGTAGGCTCGAGGTGCCCACAGTTGCGCCTAATGGTAATTCGCTGATCGATTTATATAAATTCGATACAAAGGCATCGCGGGGATCTTCACGCTCGCAAATAACTTCAAGGCCTAAACCTTCGGGGAAATCGACTGGCACGTCTTTCATTGAGTGTACAGCGATATCGGCAAGATCGTCTAACATGGCGACTTCAAGCTCTTTGACGAACAACCCTTTACCGCCCACTTTGGCTAGCGGCGTATCTAAGATAACGTCGCCCTTAGTGCTCATTGGCAGCAATTCCACCACAATACCGGGGTGAATGCGTTCTAATTCGGCTTTAACAAATTCAGCTTGCCACATGGCCAGCGGACTCTTGCGGGTTGCGATACGTATGCGGTTCTCAGACATGCCTAGTTTCCATCAAAGATCTTAGTTGCGCCAATGCTAACATTGGCAAATCGTTTATGTAAGGAAGCCGTATCGATTCTTTGAAGTTGGCGATGTTCTAGATACCGTGAAAGTGTGACGGGCTTCACGTTTAGTTGCTCGAGTTTGTAAAAGTGTTAATATGAGCACATTTCCCATAAGTGCTTAAGTGTTGTGTTTTTGAATGGATCGGCAAATACAGTTTCCTGATATAGCAGAAAGACTTAATAAGGTACGTATTGCACGCGCCCTAGCTTTGCTATCGCCGCTACAAAAACACTTATTCCATTTGATCCCTTTTTTAATTCACCAGAACGGTGTTCAGTATCCTGGCTATCATGCCGCCAATACGCCCTGTGGAATCAACGAGTATCAGGTTGGTGAGACTGAGTCCCAGGCCTGCGATGTGTTCTCGCTGCCTTTTACTACTCAAGAAGCGGATATCAATGCCTTTGAAGGTGTTTATGCGATGGGGAGTACTGGCAGTTTTGGCCAAAATGCCAAGAGCGATGTCGATGTTTGGTTAGTACATAGGGCCGATCTGTGTGCTGAGGATTTGGCGCTAATCAAGATTAAAGCGACTCGATTGACTGCTTGGTTTGCCGAGTATCAGTTTGAGGTGAATTTTTACTTAGTTCATCCGCAGCAGTTTTGTGGCGGTAAAGCCGTTCGTGGATGTCAATCCGCAATGGCCCATGAGCATAGCGGTAGTATGCAGCATTGGCTATTACTTGAAGAGTTTTATCGCAGTCAAATTCGTTTGGCGGGTAAAACGATTGCATGGTGGCCAGACGCTAAACTCAATCCTGCGCTCTTGTCCCTAGGCGATGTACATGAATTACCTGCGAGTGAGTACTTTGGTGCTTCGTTATGGCAGCTCTACAAGGGCTTAGAAAAGCCCCATAAGGCGCTGATTAAAGTATTGCTACTCGAGGCTTATGCCAGTGATTATCCCCATTCAACTCTGCTTTGTGATCACTTATGGCAGAAAACGCTTGCAGGTGATTTTTCGACGTCGAATGATGCCTATTACTCTATCTATGAGATTATCGAAACCTATTTACTTAAGCAGAATGATACTCGCCGACTAGAGATAGTGCGGCGCTGCTTCTATTTAAAATGTGGCGTGCACTTGAGTCGAACCCAAGAGGGCAAAGATTGGCGTTATCCTAAATTGCAAAAGCTGGTGCAGGATTGGCAATGGCCAGATAGTCTGATTAGCACTTTAGACAATTGTGAACATTGGCATAGTGGCCAGCTCAATTGGTTTAATGAGCAACTGAATGAACTGTTATTAGCGAGCTACCAAACCTTATTACGCTTCGCATCGACACATGAGTTAAATGAAGGCTTGCGGATCGAAGATTTGGGAATGCTGACTCGCAAGTTGCATACCTATTTTAGTCAAGATGAAGACCAAATCGCTAAGCTGAATCTGCTGTGGAGTGCTTCAGTCGCTGAGTCCGAAGTGACTATGGTCTCAAGCTCCCGCGAGCGTCAATATTATTTGTATCGACAAGGGCCTCAGCCACAAAATTTGTTAGGCGAGTCTGCAATATGCAAGGGAAAAACCCCTTCAGCCTTAATGATTTGGGCATGTTTAAATGGGATCTCGACGCCGAGTACTCAATGGCATGAATATGGTCAGAGTAAGGCAAAGTCGAAACGGCTTACCGAAGCTTCTAAGCGGTTACTGAATTTTATCGACCACGATTGGCGTGTATCTAAACGTGACTTATGCCAGCCATGGCATTTTCGTAAGCTGATTTTCGTGCTCAATCTGGATTGCGATCCCACCATTGAATGGCAAGGACAGGAAATGATGGTCGATGTGATGAATGCGAACGTGTTCTCACTCGGGCGTAAAAAAGCCAATATGCTTGGTGCGTTAGATGCAATTTGCTTGAATAGTTGGGGTGAATGGCAGTGTCATCGCTTCGAAGGCGATACCGCGGTATTGCAAGCCTTAGCCTTTGTGACGCCGGGGCTAAGACGAGCCAGTTTACCTGTGGATATGGATGTGATCAGCTGTTCACAGAAGTTACGCCCACAGCTTAAATTAGCAGTGAAAAATCTACTAAAACAAACCATGCGTTTGTGCCAACAAGTGCAGCAATCCAGCACCTTAGTGCAGCCACTGCAGATAAGTCGTACTCGCTATGGGATCTTTTTTAATCCTTTAGGTATGGCTTATCAGGACTTGAGCGATGCCAAGTCATTTTATCAACAGTTATCCCGCAGTCATCTTGTATTATTGCCGCGGCCTGAATTAGGTGATGATCCCTTTTCGAGTATGCCGAAAGTGGTGCAGAACTATGCGGCTAAAGGCGCGATTCAGTATTTTCTACGCCAACGGGTCGATAACTTGGATGTATTTATCCTCGATGAGGAAAATCAACTAAGCCATTACGTGCAGGCGGGATCAAACATGGCCGAGTTGGTAAATAAAGTGAGTCATCACTATGTGTTCGATGAGCATTATGCTTCACGGGCCCGGTTTAATATTCCGCAATTTTTCCATTTAGTGCGGGTAGCCGGAGAGTTAACGGTGGCGCCTTTCGGTATCGATGTTAGCGATCAAGACACTGAGTTTTAGCTGGTTTTTAACATAAATAATGGGAGCCAAGGCTCCCATTATTGTTTTGTACTATTACGGTTTTGCACTACGACAGGCTTAGATTAGAAGCTAAGCTTAATGCCGCCTTGGCGCTCGATAGACTCTTGCACGAATGGCATAAATTCGCCGCCATTTCGTCCGTCCATCCATTTACCTTCAACAAAACCAAAGTGATATCCACCAAAGCGTGTGGCGACCCAAATCTCATGCAAAGGTTCTTGCTTGTTGATCACTATCTTAGAGCCATCAACAAATTCTAATTGCAATACGTTGCCACTGGCATCGATATCAAGATCGGCATCTTGCTCATCAATCGCAGTTTCAATCGCATTTTCTATGGCTTGGAACATGTCATCGGCGAGCTGGTGAAATTCTGTATCTGTCATGGCCATGCATTTCTGTCCTTTGCTTTCGTCAAGATGGGTGCGATTATAAGGCCATTAGTCACCAGATGCACAGATGTTGAGAAAAATGAGACTGTTTTTATTGTTATTGCTTGGTAGCCTATTCATTACTGCATGCGGCCAGAAGGGCCCTCTCTATCGATCTCCGGCCACAGAGGTGAATCAGCCTAAAAAGGTTGAGGCATCTAAACCAGAGCCTGAAGTAGAAGAGATTAAAACCGAAATTCGAGCCATCGAAGTACAAAAAACACAACAATAATAGCAGCTATAACTATCATCACTATCGCAGCGATAAAGCGCAGTAAGGAATCAGACATTGGATCACTTTCTCTACCAACAAAATGCCCTGCACGCCGAAGGCTGCCAGGTCGCCGACTTAGCTCAAACCTATGGTACGCCGCTGTATATCTATTCCCGCGCCACGCTAGAGCGCCATTGGCATGCCTTTAATAACGCCGTGGCAGATCATCCACATTTGATTTGTTACGCGGTTAAAGCTAATTCGAACTTGGCCGTACTGAATGTGCTGGCACGTTTAGGCAGTGGTTTTGATATCGTTTCGGGTGGTGAGTTAGCAAGAGTGATTGAAGCGGGCGGCGATCCCGCCAAAGTGGTGTTCTCAGGCGTGGGTAAAACTGCGGCCGAAATGGAACAGGCACTTAATCTGGGCATTTACTGCTTTAACGTCGAGTCGAGCACCGAGCTTGAGCAGTTAAATTTGGTCGCAGGTCGTTTAGGTAAAGTGGCGCCAGTTTCCTTGCGAGTCAATCCCGATGTGGATGCGGGGACTCACCCCTATATTTCGACTGGTCTTAAAGAAAATAAATTCGGTATCGCTATGGATGAGGCCGAAACCGTCTTCGCCCGTGCCCATGCTTTGCCACATTTAAAAGTGAAAGGTGTCGATTGCCATATCGGCTCGCAATTAACCGAAATTCAACCTTTCCTCGATGCAATGGATCGTATGCTAGCGTTGATCGATCGTCTGGCTGAACAAGGTATCGTCATTGAGCATTTTGATGTGGGTGGCGGTTTAGGTGTGACCTATGATGCTGAAACTCCGCCGCATCCTGATGTGTATGCTGCCGCCATATTGGCGCGTATGGGCGACCGTCAACTTAAGCTAATCTTCGAACCGGGCCGTGCGATTGCCGCTAATGCGGGGATTTTTGTTACTCAGGTGCTGTATCTGAAAGAAAACAGCGACAAGCGTTTTGCGATTGTCGATGGCGCGATGAATGACTTAATTCGCCCAGCACTTTACAGCGCATGGCAAAATATTATCCCAGTCCTGCCAAGGGACTCTGAGGCCTATGAGTTTGATATTGTTGGTCCAGTGTGCGAAACCGGTGACTTTTTAGGTAAAGATCGCAAGCTGGCTTTAGTGGCTGGGGATTTACTGGCTGTGCGTTCGAGTGGTGCCTATGGTTTTGCGATGGCCTCTAACTACAACACGCGTCCTCGTGCGGCCGAAGTCATGGTCGATGGTGAGCACGCTTTCTTAGTGCGTGAGCGAGAAAAATTGTCTCAGCTCTGGCAAGGTGAGCAACTCCTGCCGTAAACTAGAAAAATTATATTGATTCAGGCGCTTGGTTTCATACTTAATGAGCGGCGCCTCGGCTTAAAGGATAAGTATCTTGATCCAATTCACTAAGATGCACGGACTGGGCAACGATTTTATGGTGGTCGATGGGGTCACGCAGAACGTGTTCTTTTCGCCTGAGCAGATCCGCCGTTTAGCCGACCGTAACTTTGGCATAGGTTTCGACCAACTACTCTTAGTTGAGCCGCCCTATGATCCCGATTTAGATTTTCATTATCGCATCTTCAATGCCGATGGCACTGAAGTCGAACAATGCGGCAATGGCGCCCGCTGTTTCGCCCGTTTTGTGCGTAATAAAGGCCTGACAAATAAGAGTAAAATTCGTGTTAGCACTTCATCAGGTAAGATGACTCTGCGTTTAGAGCGAGATGGCACAGTTACCGTGAATATGGGCGTGCCTATTCTTGAACCAAGTCTGATCCCCTTTAAAGCCAAGAAAGCCGAAAAAACCTATTTACTGCAAACACCGCTGCAAACCTTTTTATGTGGCGCGGCTTCTATGGGCAATCCCCATTGTGTGCTCGACGTTGAAGATGTGGCGAGCGCCGCTGTTGCTGAAATTGGTGCCATGCTCACTAAGCATGAGCGCTTTCCCCGTGGTGTGAATGTGGGATTTATGCAAGTAGTGGATTCGGGCCACATTAAGCTGCGGGTGTATGAACGTGGTGCGGCCGAAACTTTGGCCTGTGGCACTGGCGCGTGTGCGGCCGTGGTTGTAGGTCAAGTGCAAGGGAAGCTCGGCCAGCAAGTGCGGGTGGATTTACCCGGCGGTACTTTAACCATCAACTGGGAAGGCGAGGGGAAACCTTTGTGGATGACGGGCCCAGCGCAACACGTTTATGATGGACAAATTCAGTTATGACAGAGCCTTTGATGCCGCAGACGAATGTGCCCTTTGATGAGTTGATTATTCGCGAGTATCTGCTGGATAATCCTGATTTTTTCAATCGCTATCCTGAGCTATTGCTGGCAATGCGTCTGCCCCATCTGGAGCGCGGCGCCATCTCTTTGGTGGAACGTCGTCAAGAAATGCTACGCCAGCGAGTCAGCCAGTTGGAAGAAGAGATCACCAGTCTGTTAACTATGGCGGCGCGCAACGAGAAAATTTACCAATTCAATACTGAGTTATCCTTCAAGCTACTGAATTGTGCCGATCTTGTGTCACTCAAAGAAGTGTTGGCCGATAGTTTGAAATTACAGTTTAATTTCAGTCATGTGCGTTTGATCAGTGTGCTCGATACCGATATGAAGGCAATATGGGATCAAAGGCTGCATAAAGGTCACTATTTTGGTCGGCTAACGCAACAAGAAGCCAAACGCCTATTTGGTAGCGAAGTTGGGTCGGTGGCACTGACTAAATTGTCGGAAGACAACCCGGTGATTTTTGCCATTGCTAGCCAAGATGTCACCCATTTTCATCCTGATATGGATAACATGCTGCTGGAACAACTGCGGCGTTTACTGGCGCATATGCTTGCCAAGCTGTAACGGCCGCTGAGCGATTTTGCTCACCCAAGGCTTAGCAAAACCCACGAGGAAACCGATATGAGTACGCAAACAGGCGAAGTGTCGGCATTAAATACTCAATGGTTACAAACCTTTGAACGTTATCTGAGTACCGAGCGACAGTTGTCTGCCCATACAGTACGGAATTACCTTTATGAGCTTAATCGCGGTAGCGATCTCTTGCCCGAAGGCGTGCATTTACTCAATGTGAGCCGCGAGCATTGGCAGCAAGTGTTAGCCAAATTGCACCGCAAAGGTTTAAGCCCGCGATCGCTTTCTCTGTGTTTATCGGCGGTAAAACAATGGGGTGAATTTTTGCTGCGCGAAGGCGTGATTGAACTTAATCCCGCCAAAGGCTTAAGTGCCCCCAAACAGACCAAACCTCTGCCGAAGAATATCGATGTCGATGCCATCAGTCATTTGCTGGACATTGAAGGTACAGATCCGCTGAGTCTGCGGGATAAAGCCATGATGGAATTGTTTTATTCCAGTGGTTTACGTTTAGCGGAACTCGCCGCACTTAATTTATCCAGTGTGCAATATGATTTGAAAGAAGTGCGAGTCTTAGGTAAAGGTAATAAGGAGCGTATCGTCCCTGTCGGTCGTTTAGCGATTACTGCGCTGCAGAATTGGCTCAATTGCCGAAAGCAGATCCCCTGTGAAGATAACGCCTTATTTGTGACTGAAAAAGGTAAGCGACTTTCCCATCGCAGTATTCAGGCGCGCATGGCTAAATGGGGTCAAGAGCAGGCATTATCGGTGCGAGTACATCCCCATAAGCTGCGTCATTCCTTTGCCACTCACATGTTAGAAGCGAGCGCCGATCTGCGGGCGGTGCAAGAATTATTGGGTCATGCGAACCTAGCGACCACGCAAATTTATACCAGTTTGGATTTCCAACACTTAGCTAAGGTGTATGATAACGCCCATCCTAGAGCGAAAAAAACACAGGATAAATAATGCGTTGCTATCTTAGACCTCAACATATTCAAGCGATCAGTTTCGATCTCGACGATACCCTGTACGACAATCTGCCGCATATTTTAAATGCCGAGGCAGAGCTGGCGGCGTTTCTGTTGCAGACTTATCCATTATCGCAGGCGTGGCAACCCCATGATTGGCGCAGGCTAAAACTGCAACTTTTGCAGCAAAATCGTGAGCTCGCCCACGACACTAGCGCAGCCCGTTTAGCTACGCTTCGCCAAGGTCTAATACAATTAGGGTATTCGGCGACTGAAGCCGAACGCGGCGCCGAGCAAGGATTAGCATGCTTTTATTTTTACCGCAGCCATTTCCAAGTGTCTGACGAAGTGCTCTTATTACTCAAGCGCTTATCGCAGCATTTTAGATTAGTCGGGATCACCAATGGCAATGTGGACGCAGAGCGGATTGGTTTAGGGGAAACTTTCGAGTTTGTGTTGCATCCAGGTAATGGCGTGCATATGAAACCCGCTAAAGACATGTTCGAATTAGCTTGCTCGCGGTTAAAGATTGCACCGCAACATTTACTGCATGTTGGCGACAGCATGAATGCCGACGTTCGTGGTGCTCGATTGGCGGGGTGTCAGTCTGTGTGGCTAAATCCCAGTTTTGGTCGAGTCGATTCCTTACCTATAGCTGCCTTGTTGCCCCATTTAGAAATTGCCTCCCTCGAGGCTTTGACAAAAGTATTGGCTATCGACGCAAACTAGCTTAGCGTGCATTTTTTATCTGTATCTTTGGGTGATTGAGATCAAGGTTTGCCAGCCAAATTTGCACTAAAGTTAAGTTTTATATCACTAAAGTCACTGACTAAGGCTATTTTATGGCGCGTATCGGGTTGTTATTACTGCTCACTTTATGTTGGATCGCGCCGGTATCGGCCCATGAGATCCATTCAGGTGGCGGTTTCATGTCGGGTTTTAATCATCCCGTATTGGGCTTCGATCACTTGCTGGCTATGTTGAGTGTGGGCATGTTGAGCACCCAGCTCGGTGGCCGCGCGATTTGGACTGTCCCCTTAGCATTTGTCACCTTTATGTTAGTGGGCGGGATTTTAGGTTTATATGCGATTGCCGTTCCCTTTGTTGAAATAGGTATTGCCCTCTCTGTGTTGTTGCTCGGTCTTGCTATCGCCTTCGACCGTCAAATCCCATTGTTATTCGCCATGGCCTTTGTGGGTGTATTCGCGATTTTTCATGGTCACGCCCACGGCGCTGAAATGCCGGAATTGGCCAGCCCAGTCCTGTATGCCCTAGGATTTTTATTTGGTACAGCAGTCATCCATTTAGGTGGCGTAATGATAGGCCTTGGAATGCAGCGGATGACAGGGCAACGCAATTTAATGCGCGTTACTGGCGTGGCGATTGCGGCCATGGGCGGCTATCTATTAGCAGGTTTTTAACGTAATAACAGGACGTTAGATTTACTGGATTAACGCGCCTTGAGTTGCTTCATGCAAAGATGGGCGCGGCGCAGCAGTAGATTGACTTGCCGACGGCTTGCATGCATGTCGGCATCTCCTACCCTAAAATAACTCCCAGTGTAAGGATCGCTGCCTACGTAGATAGGTTTTAGCTGCTCAGGCGCCAGCGGTACGCGGATACGAATGAGTTTTTTGTTCATAATTTCAATAATCTGTACATCCGAGATCGCTAAAAGATTGTGACTCGTGCGACTCGGGTCATCGAGGATTTCCCAAAATTCTTGCAAGACGGGAAGGGGGTTGGGAATGCCTTCAATACTGAAATGGCCACGCTCTTCCCGCACACCTAGGATGATCTCGCCACCCAAAGTGTTGGCAAAAGAGCTATAAGTCGCCCAAATGTCTTCGGGTAATTGACCTTGGCCATCGCGGCCACCTGCGAGTTTAAATTCTACTTGGGCCGATTCGTGCAAATTGGCAATATCATCGAGTGCAAATGATTGAAATGTCATGGCAGCTTATCCGTCAGCGACACATGACTTGTTGTAGCACGTCAACAATTGAAAGGCCAGACTTAGGTCTGGCCTCAAGGTTAAGCGGAAAATCTGTAATTTGGAGCCGCTACGGGATAAACATTTAATCAATTATTGAGTCAGACCCAATGCCTTAGGAAAAAGAATATTGTTTTCTAAGTGAATATGCTGATGTAAGTCCGCCTCAAATTCCGCCAGAGTGGCATAACAAACACGCCATGTAGTGCACGCATATTCAGGTGGTGTGAAGTCGTTAGTGAGCTCGTGTAATTTTTGCAAAATCAAACCGACTTCTTCATGCTCATGTTGCATCGCATTGATGGGGTTGCCAATATGGCCAAAGCAAGCCTCAACCTGCTCTCCATGACTCATGGCGCGGATCGCCGGAAACAGTATTTTTTCTTCCTTCATTAAATGTGGCATTAAGTCTTCAACTAAAGCTCGTACCCAACCCGCAAAGGGAACGATTTCGGCATAGTGCTCACCGTGAGCACGAATCATCTTTTCGGAATATTCGACTAATAAAGGGGCTTTTTCGCGCACGTATTGATGGTGCGTTGATTCTATATATTCGATAAGTTGATCTAAGGGTAATTGATTTAATTCATCTTCTTTGCTACCGGTAAGTGTTGCGGCATTCAGCGCAGCAACCACTTTTGCGGGATCTACATCTGCACGCTCACAGGCGACCGCCAGTGATTTACCCCCGCCACAACAAAAATCGATACCAAATTGACTAAACACATGTGCGCGGCGAAAGTCTTCTGCCACTAGTTCACCTATTTTTCGTTCTAGCCAATGATTGTGTTGAGAATTAAACCCATGGGGTGGGAGTTGTGCATCTTTTGAGACAGAAGTAGCAGACATGAGTAGCTCCAGAGCAGCAATAAAGTTACATTCATATTATTTGCAGCTTTAGTTTGTGGCAACTAATCCTGACTAAAATAGTCAGGTTTTGCAGTTGATGTCACAGTCTATACTGAGAAATATCGCTTAAGGAGTAGGAAGAGCTGACTTAGTTTGGATGTAGCAAATTTACACTCGGGATTATTAATATGAGTTGATATTGCTGCTGGAATGGTTAGAGCGATATGAGGGGTTTGGTTTATTATATTTTGGACTCAGTGAGGTGTTGCAGACCCCGTAGTTGGCTGAACAGCACATCATTATAATCAACTGCTAATGGTTCGAGGGATGAGTGTTCTCCTGAGATATTCTTGGGCGGCTCAAACACTGGGTAGACTAGCCTTACTGCCATAACTAAAGTCCAGTATTAGCCTTGAATTTGCTTTAATTTTCATCATTAACGAAACACAACTGAACGAGCAACCTTAGATTAATTTTCATTAGAAAGGGATAAGGCTTACTGTTTTAACAAGGGAGATACGATGCTATCAACATCCCTAATCAAAGCGCTGATGCTCTTATACGTAACCACCTTCCATCGGCAAATATTAAGTGTTAGGCCAGTTGCGTTAGCATGCTCAGCAGTTTTATTCATTGTTAACTTCAGTGGTCTAGTTCTTCTTTTGCTTCGCTAATTTTTGGTTAAGTTTATCTATTCGTTTTTCATAATTATCCGTCCAGCCTTGCTTTAGAGCTTGTTTAGAGAGCTTTAATGCACCTTCAATATTGCCTTCTTTCTCAAGAATAATTGCTAACTGCTTGTAGCCTGTATGTGAGGGCAGCATTTGAGGTTCATCATAATAAGGATCTTTAATTCCCGTTATGTTCTGTAGTTTTTTTAGTTCTTTAGGTTTTTCGAGATGACGAAATTTTTTGACCAACTTACTAGAGATAGATATTTGCATTAAGCAGAATTCTTTGGCTTTTTCATAATGTTCTGGGGCTGTTCTCAATGAGTAGTGATGCTTGATAAGTGATGCAAGGGCTAGGTGCACATCAATCAGGTTACTATCAGGTGCCGTATAACACTGGAGTAACTCGTTTTCTACTTTGGTTTGGAGAATATGCTTTGCTTCATCACCAGCAATGTAAGAAAGAGTAAGTAAAAGACTTAGTTTACCGAATCCATTGTTAGAGTCAGTTTTATCTAAATCTTGGTATAGGTAGGGAGTTTCGCCAATTGGTAAGCCCATAGGACGATAGTCGTTAGCAACTTGGTTTCTTTGACTTGCAGTTAGAGCTTGAAGCCACCATTCCTTAAGCTGATACTTATCTAACAAGTCCATAAAATCACCCTATTCAAGTGTGAAGGTGGGATACGAATTTCGATATAGCTCAAGTTGTTTGTTCATTGCGTTGAATAATAGTTCTTCCCCCATGAACATACACAGCAGTCTTTGATAAATGCACTGTATAAAGATTACGAGTTCTAGGCAAGCAAGATAAATTCTAATGCGAGTAGATCGCTAGCTGTGGGTTCAAATGTGGGTTCAGAATGCAAAAAGGGTTAATCATTTCTGATTAACCCTTTTCAATACAGCAGCTTAATCCTTGCAGATTAATTCATGCCGTATTAATTAAGTTGGTGTTTTTCTCTGTTCGCAACTGGTCGCTGCTGATTATTAACATATTGATATTATTGATTGTTGTGTTATTTTTTGTTTGTTTATGTTCTATTCTGTTTGCCCTTATACTAAGATATGTGTGTAACTCGGTGTGTAACTCAGAGGTGGGTGTGGCAACTAAGAAACTTAGTGATAGAGGGCTAAAGGCACTGCTTTCTACATTTCATGATTGTAGTGGTCAAGTAAAATTGGCCACGATTTTAGAGTCATTCCAATATAAACGTTCTGACTCATTTGGCGTTAACCCACCATTATATTGATGGGGTCTGGTCTCACTGTAATATCCAGTGATGTAATTTGTGATCTCTTTATCTGCTTCTGTAAAATTCCCATAACCACTGGCGGGGATCCACTCAGATTTCAAACTTCTAAAGAAACGCTCCATTGGTGCGTTATCCCAACAATTCCCGCGACGACT
>NZ_JAKKRN010000049.1:0-18822 GCF_025654245.1 Shewanella sp. SM29 | reverse complement strand
AAAAGTATGATGATGGTCATCACTTCGCTCATCGTCATACGGCCAGGGCGTTGACGCTTGCGTGTACCATCGGTTAACAGCGTTTTTTCCCATTCTGGAATGAAAACAGCGCAAAAATCATCGACATCGCAAAACACTTCCACTAATTTATGCATAGGCCCTCCGGTGTGATGGGGTTTCTCTTGGTCGAAAGATCCGATCACTTGGAGGGCTATTAGTTCAACATTTCTTATCCCGAGTTCAGGTTAAATTAGACAAGTCAGGATATAATCATCTTTCACAACGCCATAAAAATTATGCCTTTGAATTAATAGGTATTGAACAAAAGCTAAATAGCCGTTTATCTGTTCAGGGAGTTTATTGTCATTGTGTCTCCAGCGACACGCCGTGAATATGTCCTTATAGGCTCGACGGCGACATCCATGTCGCCAACGGTCACTGGTGCCCCAATGCCAATTTTAACTACCAGTTTTGCTATATATACGTAAAAAGCTAGTAAATATAAATGGGTTAGAATTCTTGCTCTAATCTATGATTTTCGGATTAAATTTTCTATGGATTAACGCTGCGATCTAGAACAAACCGAAGCGCAGCGCAGATTTGTCCCTAGCAGCGCCTTGTTATGCGCTTGCCGCTTCACTTAAATCAATCTCCATTGGAATCTGATATGAATTTGTGTAAAGGCTAGCTTTAAATGATGCCCTCGGCTTGATCAGGACTTTTCCATCTTTTACTGAAATTGTACCGACCAGAGGAAATATATCCGATGGTCCCTTAAGATCAACAAACCTTTTAGTGAAAGTAGCACCTGTTTTGTGGTTAATGTATTTTACAAGCCCATGAGATGCTTCGCCATTTGGGCGCAATTTATATGAAACCAAAACCGAATATGACTTAGTATGTTTTGCCTTAACCGGAAGCTCGACCGCAGAACCAAATCTTTCCACCTCGTTTGAAGCAAGCTTGATTTTTTCGGTTTTTTCTATGCTCAACTTACAAAGGTGCTCAAGACACTCAAAGGTACTGCGAATTACAAATTGTTCAAGTTCGGACTCATTTGATGATTTTAATTTCTCAAAATTTACACCACAGTCTATATACCTAAGCCACTTTTCTGGTGTTCTATCGGAAAAAACCATCGTGCCTTCTGGAATAGCATTTGTGTAGTTTACATATAGGTGATCGAATTCTCCGAGGGATAATCCATTTTCACCAAGTATTGTGGCTATACGAGCACCCCAATAATGAAGCAGCTTAGGAAATTTGAAAAATCTAGAACAACTCGAAGGTAGACTCTTACCTGTCTCATATAGGGAGTCGCTAGCGTAGTACCTAATATCTATTAATACTTTTTCCATTTATATATCCGATCTATTTTCACGCATAAGCCACAAACAGCTGCTTTGTAGTGGATTGTTTTGCGGTAGCGTAGCAAAACAAAGAACGAAAAAGCCATCAGGCTGGTTTGCATTGTTATGTGTTACTCACAGAATGGACAAAATAAGTTGTTCATGAAGTCTAGTGGATCAATATTGGAGCTAGGTAGTAGAACCGTAACTCTACCGTGCTTTTGACATTCTATTTCTTGGAAGCCACCTTCTGCTTTTAAAGTACTTATTTCCAGATCGCTCCAGCCGCACCAAGGGCAACATTTTATCTCAGCTTCAGTGATAGCAGCTATTTCCTGCTCCCAGTTACACTCTCCGCAATGGACTTTGCGAATCGTTCTGGCTTCTGTGAGGTTTATTACTTTGGGTCTTTCGATCATTAAGATTCCCTTACACATAACGTTGGGTATAAGCGGATCCGCGTTAGCGAATAATAAATCAAGCCATCCATTTTAAACCAACAACATAATGCACTTTTGGTTTGCCTTCAACCAGCGATTACCTTGTTAAGTAACTGAAATTATTCAGCTTCTCAGGGTGTCCATTGGAAGCAAGATATTCCGATAATACCTATTCTTGCTCCCAATTATCCCCTTCTCGGCGACAAACATAGTCATAGTAAAGGGTGGAACCAAAGGGCTGAAATTCCATCTCAATGCCGTTTTCGTAATACTGACCATTTTCGCAGTCCATTCTGTCATTAAGTCGTACTAAGGCATCATGAATACCACCACGTCTAGCATTAATAAGCATCTTGACGAGAATCTCTCTTTGCTGGACAGTTAGTGACTTTAAGAACTCATTTATTTCTGAATTTTCCTGCCTGTTTGGATAGCTCCCTTCTTGCAAGACCCATTTTTCAAATACTCCATCATGTAACTGAGCAAACTCGTCAACAAAGCTTTTCCACAATTCAACTGAACTCATTTTTTCTCCTGAGAGCATAACGCAGTGCCCATGCGCGTAAACTTGTGAATGCCGCGGGTCTCGAATGCCTCACTCTGTTATGTGTCTGCTGCTTCATTAAACAAAATCCTGTTTGAAAACGGATCTGTTACAGTAAAGCAACGATCGCCCCAAGGCGCATCTTCAATACTAGGTTTGTTGTATTTATATGGCTTAGAAGTCACATGAGCAAATAATTGATCAAGTTCACTCACATTCACAAAAATCTTACAGCCAGGAGTACAGTCGCCTGAATGTTCACTCAAGTGCAAAACAAAATTGCCAAGTGAAACTTGTATATAAATCGGGTAGCCATCCTCAAAGCGATGTTCCCAATCTAATTCCATTCCCAGAAAGCCAAGGTAAAACTCTTTGGCTTTATCTTCATCAAAGATCCGCATAATTGGGATTGTCTGAAACTTCATGCCATCGACTCCATCACACATAAGCTTTGTCTAGTGTGCATAAGCACCCAGTTTCAAATTTTTTTTGAAACTAATACCTGCCTTGATCACATTGTTTTTTACTTAAACCTGCTTAAAATGCTGCCATTAAATTTGTATTCCTTAATGATTTGGAGCCGTTACATGAGTGATTTAAGTTTCTTCGCCAAAAAGCGCTACACCACTAAGGCCTTTGATCCAACTAAGACGATTCCTGCGGATAAAATAGCAGAAATCAAAACCTTATTGCAGTACAGCCCATCATCGACTAACTCACAGCCTTGGCATTTTGTGTTAGCGAGTACGGCGGAAGGTAAAGCGTTAGTTGCCCAAGCGACCGAAAACTATGCGTTTAATACCCAAAAAATTCTCGATGCTTCCCATGTACTCGTACTCTGTGCTCGTGCTCAATTAGATGAAGCACACTTACTGCAAGTACTCGAGCAAGAAGCGAAGGATGGCCGTTTTGCTAATGAAGAAGCCAAGCAAGGCCAACATAATGGCCGCTCTTTCTTCGCTAATATGCATAAATTTGAGCTGAAAGATGCCCAGCATTGGATGGAAAAACAAGTCTACTTAGCGCTTGGCACTTTAATGCTCGGTGCAAGTGTATTAGATATTGATGCGTGTCCGATCGAAGGTTTTGATGCCACTAAAATGAATCAAGTCCTAGGCTTAAGAGAGCAAGGTCTAGGTGCCTGCGTGGTTGTAGCCTTGGGTTATCACTCAGAAAATGATTTCAACGCTAAATTGCCTAAATCTCGCTTAGATCAAGAAGTGATCTTCACCGAGATCTAGTCCTTCACTCTATGTGAAAATAATCATGCCCTTGATTTTATGTGATATAAACAAGGGCATCATGTCTAAAACTAGCCATCTCTTAACTGCCTTCCCCTAAAACCTCACTGCTGTTAACGGCTTATTTACGCCGAGAAACCATCTAAAGTAGGAGTAAACCATCACGGTATTGCTCTAAAATTCATCTTTGCCTACACTTTGGCTCTGTGGCATAGTTTGCGGCTCAACTTAGTGAATGATCATTTATCGTCGCCTTTCGAGTCATCTTTGTTGCAGCACAGCGGTTTTATCAGCGCATTGGTAACACTCACAATTTAGGATGGGACAGTCAGTATGTTATTTGCCAAACCCTCACTCACTGAAGAATCTCAATCGATTCGAGTTGCAAACACTAAGGGCGATAACCCACTGATCTGGCCGTTGCTTACGGTTTTACAAGCCTCAAATCAAAGTTGGAAAATCCATCACTTAGCCACTGAATTACAAACCCAAGGGCTGATCCACCAGCTTGATGAAAATCCGGGTAACGATTTATTCAAACGTAACTTCCTACTGATGAACGCCCTGTTTGAACTACAGGAAATATTACTACCCAAGCAATGGCTACAAGTCAAAGCCATGGAAATTCAAATCTTCCGCCTAGTACCATCAAACGTTAACCTGCTGATAATGCAAGATACTTCCCTGCGTGAGTATTACCTCGATTGGAATAACTACGACACCAGCGAAAACGTAGTACGAGAATTACTTGAGGCATTCTGGAGCAATTATAAGAGCTATATTGGCTTAAATATCAATCTGATGAACAAAGGTAACGCGCTGCGAGTTTTCGAATTAGACGAGAGTGCTACCGCCCGTGATATCCGCAAGCAATGGCGTCGTTTAGCGCTCAAATGGCACCCAGACAGGCCCGATGGCGATGCGGCGCGTTTTCGCGAGGTGTGCGAAGCTTGGCAGTCGCTTAGGGATATTGCGTAAGAATTTAGCCTGTGATGATGCAGAACTGGGCTTTAATCAACATGCACCGACTTAGCGATGCGATCCTGTCTACAGTCCTGCCAAATCTAAGGTAAAACTTCCATTGAGATCACAGATTTAGCCTACTAGCTTCATGCCAATTCAGTCATAATTAAGCCTTTCCATTTAACCTGAACCTATGTGTCAACGCTGCCATTTTGGCTAGCTTAACTCCTAGGTTGAAGCTCACTCTATCTCTTATGTTGACCGTTGAATGTCAACGATAACAATGACTGACATTGTGAATTCAATCCCACCGAATTTGAGGAAACTATGATTAAACAATTAGCCTTGGCTGTAACCTTAGCGATTGCACCATTGAGCACCTTTGCCGCCAATTTTGTTGAAGGCACACATTACACTCAAATCTCGACCAAAGCGCCTAGCAGCGAACCAAAACTCACTGAATTCTATTCATTTTATTGCCATAACTGCTTCAATATGGAAACCAACTATTTGCCTGATATCAAGGCGAACCTCAACAAACAGATAAGTTTCGACAATAAGCATGTCGACTTTATGAATAGCGACATTGGCACCGAAGTGATGCGTTCATTAGCCGTGATCCAAAGCGTTGATAACAAAGACGCCTTAACCCATGCCATGTTTACCGCAATCCAAGGTGCAGAGGGCGCAAACGGCCACGATCATAGTGCACCTGGCCATCAGCACGAGCCGCAAATTAACAGCCGTGATGACATCAAAAAAGTCTTCGCCCAATTGGGTGTCGATGCTGCTAAATACGATGAATTAGCCGATAGCAAAAGCACTAATGAAAAGCTTTCCCTGTGGCGCACCCAGCAGAATGAATTCAAAATCGACAGCGTACCCGCCTTTATCGTGAACGATAAATATGCGGTAAATTTAAACAGTATCAAAACCTTAGATGAGTTAATTGGGTTAATTAACTACCTTGCTGTTGAGAAAGATGCCGCCCCCGCTAAAACCTCATCGGGTGGCAGTCTAGGCTGGTTATTTCTAGTCTTCGCCGCCGCAATTGGTGTGACCCGTCAGCAACGTCTTAGCTAATTTAAAACAATCGTTGAAATAAAAAATGGCCTCCAAATTAGGAGGCCATTTTTATGCGTGTTCAATCCAAGCTATCGATATAAGCGCTCAATATGGGTTCTGCAGTTTATTGCCGAATAAAATCAAGAATATGGCTCGCAGCCAAGACGAGATGTAGGACCAAGAAACCAATAAAAGCCTGCGCAAAGACTTGATGATAACCACGCCATGTCAGTGCCGTTGGCGTCCCTTGAACGATAAACCAAACGAGGCCCGTAACCCCTGTAGCCACTAGCAACAGCATGCCGATACCTTCTATGGCACTAAACAGCCCTTTGCCACCAGCGACGGGGAATTTGCCTTTAGCAAGTCCAACAATATCTTGCTTTAACTGTGCCCAATCGCCCGCCAACCAGCCAAAGTATTGGTGCCACTTGCCACGCAAGGTATTACTGAGTAAAAAAAGAATCCCAAGCACAGTGCACGCTAAACCTAAATATACATGCAAATAATCCCAAAAACTGGCGTTATCGGGTATCCGTCGGCCCATAAAAATCCACGGACTGGCACACACGAGTAGGCTCGTCGACACGACAATCCACACATGCAGTTGCGCCATAATGACTCGGCATAAGGAGCGAAGTTTAGTCATCATACTGATCATATTTAATGCTCCTTTGCCCTTGTGACTAAGGCATACATACCGCTTTCAGGGCGCGAATAGAATAGGGCTAAATGAAGCACCGAAATTTGATATCAAGCTTAAGCGTTGTGGATCTGCTCACCAAACTCAGTCACTTTCTGCCAATCCGTGTATTCAACATTGGTAACAGGGTCCGTAGGTCCTTTCGTTAACCACATGATGAAACGGATAATATTTCTATCTAAAGCGTTATAGCCTTGGTAATTCAAGTTACCCCCAAAAACGCGCAGCAATTGTGGCCGCCAAGTGGTTTTACTTAAAAATGCCTGCATGTAAGGATTGGTCTCTGGGGTGTTTTTCTCGGGTTTACGTGCCACTAAGCTGACAGAGAAAAAACCACTGACCTTATCCGTCAATACGGCTTGATGCTTTTCAATAAACTCGTACAAACTTGGGTTATGTTTACCATGGCGAATACTGGCGCCTATGATGATTTTGTCGAACTCAGTGAGCACTGGAGCGGCCTTGATATCGGCAGTAACCACTTCATTCCCCAAAGCCATTAACTGCTGTGCGAGCTTTTTAGCAATCTTTTGGGTCTGGCCGTGAACACTAGAGTAAATGATAAGAATTCTTTTCAATTTAGCCTCGATTAATCCCAAGCAAAATAACAATAAGCGGCCTAGAAAAGACGGTGCAGGCGACTTAATTTCGACTCTCTATGCCCGTTCGGCATATCAAATGACATCACAACGCTCAGACTAAATGCGCTAAAAGTAGCAATGGACACTCAGAGTCATTGGCATTCCAGTGGAATTTAACTTGGTATGCAAAAGTAAAATGACAATTAAGATATTTCATACTAGGTGATTTACCCGCCAATTTACATGAAATAGATCACGGGCTTAGCGCCAAACACCCCAAGTATATGCGGTAGTTTTAACTGCCTCACAAAAATAACGCCTTAGGTATATTCTCGCTTTAGCGTCTTTGTAACCTAGGGAGTTAATTCGCCTAAACATTGTTACAAAATTGAAAGGGATAAGTCACACCTTATATAGCCAACCTAAGGAAAAAGCATTAGCATTTGAACACTTATCGCCTGAGTCCCTTATCCATGAAAGCTATTCAAGCAAAAGATCCTAAAGCACTCTTGCTGTGGATGACCTTTGTTATGTCACTCGTGTTTGCCGTTTGGCAGGCATTACTCAACAACTTCGTGATTGAGAAAGCCCAATTCACTGGTGCTGAAATCGGCATGTTACAAAGCCTGCGCGAAATCCCCGGCTTCTTGGCTTTTACGGCGATTTTTGTGCTGCTGCTCATTCGAGAACAAGCCTTCGCCCTGCTCTCGCTCGCCATTTTATGTATCGGCGTAGCGGTAACAGGTTTCTTTCCTCAGGTCATAGGGCTATATCTTACGACTGTGTTGATGTCTGTCGGGTTTCACTATTTTGAAACCATCAACCAATCGCTAACGCTGCAATGGGTCGATAAAAAAGACGCGGCTGGATTTATGGGGAAAGCACTGGCGTGGCGTTCGGCGGCCGCTTTAGTCGGTTATGCCAGCATTTGGCTAGTAATGACTTGGTTGAAGCTAGACTACCTGCATATGTATTTGATTATAGGCGTATTAGGTCTCATCATTGTGCTAACCATAACATGGTATTACCCCAAGTTTGAGACAACGGAAATACAACACAAAAAAATCATACTGCGTAAACGCTATTGGCTCTATTACCTGCTCACCTTTTTTTCAGGTGCGAGGCGGCAAATCTTTATGGTATTTGCGGGCTTTATGATGGTTGAAAAGTTTGGTTATACCGTCAGTGAAATCACTGCGCTGTTCTTAATCAACTATGCCGTTAATCTACTGTTTGCGCCTGCTATTGGTCGTTTGATTGGACGTATTGGTGAACGTAATGCGCTTACTGTGGAATATATTGGACTCATCTTAGTCTTTATCAGCTATGCCCTAGTCGAACAAGCCCATATGGCGGCAGCACTCTACGTCATCGATCATTTACTGTTTGCGATGGCAATTGCGATGAAAACCTATTTTCAAAAAATCGCCGACAGCAAAGACATTGCCGCCACTATGTCAGTCAGTTTCACCATAAACCACATAGCCGCAGTGATTATTCCTGTGCTTTTGGGCTTATTATGGTTAACCGATCCCGCCTTTGTATTTTACATAGGGGCGGGCTTTGCCGTATGTTCGTTACTGCTAGCGCTGAATGTTCCGCGCCATCCTGAACCGGGTAATGAAACCTTATGGTCTTGGCCAACTAAAAGTGCGAAATCAATCGCTAAAGTCGTTAAATAAAACGGCATAATAACGAACCAAAGAATTGGCTTAACGAGATGCTCAAACTAAAGAGATGATCATCTAAAGTAAGCTACAACCGAATGTAAGAGTTCACTAAGCCCACACCTCAACCACAGTGCAGGCTCAAGGATTAATAACGCGATGAAGGATTCAGATATTTTACTGTTGGCAGAAGAAGGCGAGTCAGCATCCGAGGTATCCGCTCGCAAAAAAGCCCTGCTACTTGGTCGCCAATTAGGGCTCGCCAGTGAGCAAGAATATCGCCCTGCGAACGCCTCAATAGCCGAGCGAGCTCAACATAGAGCACGCAAGTTATCGAGCGAATATCAGGCCAATGTGGAAACCATTTTTGCCTTAGCCCTCAGTTATACCCACTCAGATGTCACTGGGGTCGATCTTGATCCCGATTGGAGCCATCAATTTTTCTTGATGGCGGAACAAATCCATAACCGTAAGATGCAAGATTTGTGGGCTCGGATATTGTCGAGCGAGATAGTGAATCCGGGAAACTTCAGTCTACGTACCCTAGCGCTGCTCAAGCAACTGACTCACAGGGAAGCACAAATTCTTGAAAAAGCCCTTGGCATGGCGGCTAAGGTAAATAACGAGCAGCGCCTAAAACTCATCAGTGGCTACCGCTTGTCAGGTGGGATTGGCCAGTATTTCCGTAAAACCACCTCAGTCAATTTAGGCTTATCCCAGTTTGGGCTACCCTATTCCAGTATTCTGACCTTAGTCGATGCAGGAATACTTCACAGCAGTGAGTTCGAAACCGGTTTACTCAATAACAAAACACCGATTCAATTTGCCCTGCAAGGCATACAAATGAAGCTTACGCCCAAGAGCGGTAATCTGCTTTTTAGTTATTATCGCTTAACACCGATTGGCGATGAACTCGCCCAACTAGTACAGCCTAAGCCAGATCAAGAATACTTGAAGGCTCTACAGCTCTTATTTGCTAAAGACTTTAAAATAGAATAATTATCGCACTATAAAAATAAATTATGAATCAATGGTATAAGCAATAAAACCCAGAAATAATAAAGGAGCCTAAAGGCTCCTTTTAAGCAAGATAAGGGCTAAATGTTAAGCTAGCGCTTTTGCCTTATCGGCATTAATGACATTGATCGCCGTTAAATAATCGATTAATGCACGCACTTGAGTCACTAAATCGCCTTTGCTGGTATCTATGGTTAATTCGGCGGCTAATGGCGCTTCATAAGGTGATGAAATACCAGTGAAATTGCTAATTTCGCCACTGCGCGCTTTCACATATAACCCCTTAGGGTCACGCTGCTCGCACACACTCAAAGGCGTAGCTACATGCACTTCAATAAACTGCCCTGCAGGAAAACGGGCACGAATACCATCACGTTCTTCACGGGTCGGGGAAATAAAGGCTGACAACACCACAAGCCCCGCATCCACCATCAATTTAGCCACTTCGCCCACACGACGCAGGTTCTCATCACGGTCTTCAACCGTAAACCCTAAATCTTTACACAGGCCATGGCGCACATTATCGCCATCGAGCAAATAAGTGTGGAATCCCGCCTCAAATAACGCCCGCTCTAATGCACCCGCTAGTGTTGACTTGCCCGCGCCAGAAAGTCCGGTAAACCAAAGTAGTACTGGGTTTTGGCCTTTCTGCTCGGCTCTGGCCGCTTGGTCTACAGGATGTTGATGCCACACGATATTTGTCATAAAAACTCCTCAATCCCCATGTTGACTAACCGCTAACATAAGGGCAATAAACTCAAGCTAATCACTAAAATGGAAAGATGATCGGCACCATAAATATCACTATCAGGGAATACAGCACAGATAACGGCAATCCAAGGCGGACAAAGTCACTGAAGCGATAATTACCCGCATTAAATACCATCAAATTGGTCTGATAGCCGTAGGGTGAAATAAAGCTCGCGCTGGCACCAAAGACAACGGCCATAATAAAGGGCCTTGCATCGACACCGTAATTAAGCGCAATCGCGTAAGCGATAGGGAACGCCAGCGCCGCCGCTGCGTTATTGGTCACCAGTTCAGTCAGCAATAAGGTCATTAAATACACGCCGACAAAAGCGCCAAATACCCCATAACCGTTAATAACTGAGAGTAATCCTTGGGCTAAACTGTTCGCAAGGCCTGTACTCATCATCAAGTTGGCAAGCCCTAATGCACTCCCCACGATCACCACTAATTCCAATGGGAAACGGCGTTTAAGCTCAGCCAGTGTGACTGCGCCTATGGCAAAATAACTGAGCAGCAATATCACTAAACCTTTAGCCAAGGGTAATATGCCAGTGACACTCAGGATGATCGTTGCCGCAAAGCCCAGCAATACCCAACGACCACGACGACTGTCTAGACGCACATTCAAATCTAAGCCACTGATCGCTGCAAACTCTGAACTCAGCTTTGCGCTATTGCTAAAACCATCACCTGGCGTCAATAACAACACATCACCGGGTTGCAGAATAATGTCACCGAGTCCGCCCTTCAGCGGATGATTTCCGCGGCGAATGGCCATCACAGCCGCATCAAATTGCTCACGAAAACGCGATGCTTTCAACGAACTGCCCACTAAACTGGATGACGGTGCGAGTACAGCTTCAACTAAATTTTGTCCTTTGGCTTGATGTTTACCAAACCAATCTAAACCATCGAATTGGTGCAATAACTCAACCGATTCCACCGCGCCACTGAAGCGCAGCACGTCGTCCGCTTGCAACACTAACTGGGGCGGCACAGGGCAAATACAAATGCCACTGCGTTCTAATTCAACCAGATATAACTTTTTCAGCGCCCTAAGTTTATTATCCACCACACTGCGACCGACCAAGGACGAACCTTTCGCCACATGGGCTTCGAGCAAATATGGCAGCGCTTCTTCACCTGACTCTTCCCGTCTGTCGGGCAGAATGTTCGCCAGTAAGGTCAGTAACAATATACCCGCGACAACGATCACCACTGCAACTGGCGTAAACTCGAAGAACCCTAAGGCGGGTAAGCCGGCGTTTTCTACAAAGGAGTTCACAATCAAGTTGGTCGAGGTACCAATCAGGGTCAGTGTGCCACCTAAAATTGCCGCATAATTTAACGGCAATAATAACTTAGCCGGCGCGTGTGCCTGATTGCGGCGCACAACACCAATCAGTGATGCTACAACTGCAGTGTTATTGGTAAATGACGACAGCAAAGCCGTCGAAAAACCGAGCTTTGCCATTGTCATAGGCAAAGAACTATTGCCTATGACTTGACTCAACTTTCCCAGCAGGGACGTTTTTTCTAACGCCGTCGCGGCCAACACCAACAGGACAAGTGTGACTAAGCCAATATTGGTAAAGCTTGTTAATGCGGTATCGAGCGCAACCATGCCCAAGAGATAACAGAGCAAAAATGCAAATAAAAACAATACCGCTGGGTTGATACGGCCGCTAATTAAGCCAGCCACAAGCCCTATCAAAATAATCGCTAATTGCCACAAGTCACTCACAAATTAAGCTCCAAGCTGAGTGATATCTATCGCTTGCCAATGGGGGAAGTGTTTACGCACTAAGGCATTAAACTCGACTTCAAAGGCACTAAATTGTGACGCTGTTTGCTTGTTAATATGTTGACCCGACACCACCATCACCGCGGCAACCGTCGCATTAGTAAGACGGTCGATTAAGATCATTCCGCCGGTATCGCGTACTAACGAATAGGCATCAAATACTATGTCTTCGGTCAGTTCTAAGGTCACACGCGCAATCGCGTTTAACCCAAGCGTGTCCGTCGCACTGCGCGCTAAGGTGTTAACATCAACCACATAATCGATAGCTGTTACAGAGGCTTGCGTCTTCTTACCGGCCACTTTGATGTCGTATAACTGACCGAGTTGTAATGGCTTTTCATCCATCCACACTATATCAGCGCTGATCAGGTTAGCGACGGCGGGAGCTGAGTCGGGTTTTGCCAGTAAATCGCCACGGGAAATATCAATTTCATCTTCCAGCGTGATAGTCACAGCCTGGCCTGCAACCGCTTCCTCTAGATCACCATCGAAGGTGACAATACGTTCAACCTTGCTGCATTTACCCGATGGCAACGCGACTAACTCGTCGCCGACCTTGATGATGCCAGAGGCTAACGTGCCCGCAAAACCGCGAAAATCTAAGTGAGGACGCGACACATATTGCACAGGGAAACGCACGGGCAATGCACTGAGTTCGCGTTGAGTATCAATGGTTTCTAGCAGTTCAAGCAGTGTTCCACCTTGATACCAGTCACTTTGGGTACTGCGCTCAACCACGTTGTCACCATTAAGCGCGGATAAGGGCACAAAGTGGATATCGAGATTACCGAAATCTTTAACGAAATCCGTAAAATCGGCACGAATACGATTGAATACTTGCTCATCAAACCCCAGCAAATCCATCTTATTCACGGCAACCACAAAGTGACGAATACCGAGTAATGACGCGATAAACGCATGGCGCTTAGTCTGAGTCTGCACGCCGTAGCGGGCATCGACTAAAATCACCGCTAAATCACAGGTCGATGCACCTGTCGCCATATTGCGAGTGTACTGCTCATGCCCTGGCGTATCGGCGATGATGAACTTGCGCTTATCACTTGAAAAATAACGGTAAGCCACATCGATAGTGATGCCCTGCTCGCGTTCGGCTTGCAGACCATCCACCAGCAAAGCTAAGTCAATCGCTTCACCTGTGGTGCCCATCTTGGCGCTGTCGCTCTTAAGGCTCGCCAATTGGTCTTCATAGATCTGCGCGCTGTCGTGTAACAGGCGGCCAATTAAAGTGCTTTTGCCGTCATCCACACTGCCACAGGTTAAAAAGCGCAGTAAACCTTTGTGCTGCTGCAGGGCTAGATATTCTTTCACACCATGGAGGGTAATTTCTGCCGCCATGAGATTGGTTTTATTGACCGCTTTGTCCATCTTATTCTCACTCTTGATCTGCTTGGCTGAAGGTCGCACTGACTAGCGCCACCTTCGCGAAATAGGCTTAACCCTGAAGATATTAGAAGTAGCCTTGACGCTTCTTCTGCTCCATCGAGGCACTTTGATCTGAGTCGATCAATCGGCCCTGACGTTCGCTCGAACGGGTTAACAGCATTTCTTCAATAATCTTTTCTAGACTGTCGGCCTCAGAATACATGGCGGCCGTGAGTGGGTAGCAACCTAAGGTTCTAAAACGCACCACTTCTTCTTTAATCTGCTCGCCCTCGGCTAACTTCATCCGCTCGTCATCGGCCATGATTAACTGACCACCGCGCTCAACCACTTTACGTTTAGCGGCAAAATACAAAGGCACTAACTCAATGTTTTCTTGATAAATATATTGCCAAATATCCAGTTCAGTCCAGTTAGATAGTGGGAACACGCGAATACTTTCGCCCTTGTTCACTGCGCCGTTATAGGTGCGCCATAATTCTGGACGTTGGTTTTTAGGGTCCCATCTGTGGTGACGGTCGCGGAAGGAATACACGCGCTCTTTGGCGCGAGATTTTTCTTCATCGCGGCGAGCCCCACCGAAAGCCGCATCGAAACCATATTGGTTAAGTGCTTGCTTTAAACCTTGGGTTTTCATTATGTCAGTGTGTTTCGCACTGCCATGGTCGAAGGGGTTAATCCCCTGCGCCAACCCTTCTGGGTTAATGTGCGTCAGTAACTCGAAGCCAAATTTCTTTGCCTGCGCATCACGAAACGCGATCATCTCTTTGAATTTCCAACCTGTATCGACATGCAGCAGCGGGAATGGGATCTTGCCTGGATAAAAGGCTTTACGCGCTAAGTGCAACATAACGGAAGAATCTTTCCCGATGGAATACAACATCACAGGATTATCGAATTCGGCTGCAACTTCACGAATGATCTGGATGCTCTCGGCTTCCAGTTGTTGTAAGTGGCTTAATTCACGCCCGGCCATACTATTCTCCGTTACCTTAAATTCGCCGTGTTACCACAGCATGGATTAGCTTAATTTGTTTAACTGCTTAATAGCTTTAACTGTTTGCGGCTTAGCTTATCGACGCGCCCGAGACTCTAACCGATTGAGTCTGTTCATCGCTGACCTGAGTCGATTCAATCGCTTCAGGTTTGAACCAATGCAAGGTGTCACTCAGCGTGACGACTTCACCTATGATCATCAAAGCTGGCATTTGTAATTCTGGATCGGCGGCAAGCTGTTCAAGCTCACCTAAACAGCCGATAAAACGACGTTGCTCTTTAGTAGTTGCCTTTGACACTATCGCCACGGGTGTTTCAGGGCTTCGGCCCGCATCGACTAAACCTTGGCGAATAATGCCTGCGTTCAGAATCCCCATATACACAACTAAAGTATTGTTAGGATTAGCATAACCTTGCCAATCCATAGGGCGACTCTCTAACTGACAATGGCCAGTGATAAAAGTGACGCCTTGGGCATGATCTCTGTGGGTTAGGGGAATTCCCGCATAGGCTGACGTGCCGCTGGCAGCGGTAATGCCGGGAACGACTTCAAACTCAACCCCAGCTTCAACTAAGGTTTGTAACTCTTCGCCCCCGCGGCCAAAAATAAAAGGATCGCCACCTTTAAGGCGCACCACATTTTTACGGGTGTAGGCTTTAGTGACGAGTAACTGATTAATCTCGTCCTGTGCGGCGCTATGCTTGCCCGCACGTTTACCTACGGCAATCTTCTCAGCGTCTTTGGGAATAAGATCGAGGATATCTTGGCTGACTAAAGCGTCGTATAGCACTGCATCAGCAGTTTTAAGGATGCGCCATGCCTTTAACGTCAATAGCTCAACGTCGCCGGGACCTGCACCCACCAGCCAGACTTTGCCTTTGGCCGCTTGGCCCGGTAAAGAGAAAATTTCCATCAGAATCCCCAAGATCACTTTAGTCTGTAGAAATATAGCGCGTCTTATATTCCATAATAAATAGATAATTATTAGTTTTTATATCATTTAGATATAAAAGAATAAGTGACCACTCACTTAAAGTGGGGAAAACCTTAGGTTTCAAAATCAAAAATGCCCTAAATCCAGGTTAACCCATTGAAATAAAAATGACTTAATAAGATTAAGCGAATTGCATCAAAATAATTTCTGTCCGCTAAGTGCATGATTTTGGCACTATGTTATTGCCAAAAATTCTACCTAAACATGTCTCTATGGGACTAAAAATGGCTGACTACAAGATTTGTCATTAAGTGACACAGGATTTTTCCATAACCATAAATTCACTTTCTAATGTTAAGCTGGAAATAACTATCTTTGTTGAGTACGACTGACAAATAAATAAACACATCAAGGAGGGCAGATGAAACCACTTTACTCAGGTATTGCATTGGCAGGGCTATTAGCCTGTACGGACATAAATGCCGAAGAATCATTAGTCAAAGGAAGAGTAAAAGATGAACTTGCCACGGCGGATCTACCTTTTGTGATTACGCCACATAAAGTGAATTACCTTTTACCAGTCACCTACAGCCCAGATCCCAACATGGCACCTTTCACCGAAGATGCAATACTCAACCCCTATTCTTTAGATGAGTTTGAGGCTAAGTTTCAAATCAGTTTTAAATTTCCTATTTGGTACAATGTGTTTGGTGATAATGGCCATTTATTTTTTGCTTACACCAATCAATCCTATTGGCAGGTTTATAACAAAGACACTTCATCGCCTTTTAGGGAAACCAATCACGAGCCTGAAGTCTTTATGCTGTTTAATAACGATTGGAAAATTGGCAGTGTGACCAATTCCTTTTGGGGATTTGGTGCCGTACATCAATCGAATGGTAAAGCAGGGCCACTTTCCCGCAGTTGGAATCGACTCTATGCCACTATGATTTTTGATGCAGGCCCACTCGCCTTCTCCACCAAAGTGTGGTGGCGTATTCCTGAAGATGAAAAAACAGATCCATATAAAGCCAGCGGCGACGATAACCCTAATATTGATGACTATATAGGTAAAGCAGAGTTTATTGGCGTTTATGGTATCGATGAACATAGATTCACTTTAACCGTTAAAACGAATCTAGAAGATATCGACAGAGGCTCAGCAGAACTGACTTGGAGTCATCCTATCGTCGGCAACTTACGCTTTTATACTCAATACTTTAATGGTTATGGCGAAAGCCTAATCGATTACAACTATCACAATCAACGTATTGGTATCGGAATTTCACTCAACGATATTCTTTAAGAAAGATTACCCACTTGATCCCGCTATTTAAGATTGTTTGGGTATATAAAGTGACTAAGTACAAAAATCGACCATAATTTGCTGCTAATCTACCAAACCTGCTGCTAAATTGCTCAGATGGACCTGAGTTTAGGGCAGAGCAGGACGATTTACATTGATCCGAATGGCATTTAAGCCGATAGTCGCACACCTTTTTGTGCCCTGAAGCAGCGCCTTAACATCATGGAGGAATATGAGTTTTAGCTACCGCAGCATAGTCATGCTACTCAGTGTCATTATTTTCGCGAGCTTACTTAAGCTCGCGTTTTTCGCTGTGCCAAAAGATAGCGCTGCACCAGTGCTGAATGCACAAGAGGTACGCCAAGATCTCTATGCCTTATTGGATCAAATCGAGCAACACTCAGCGTTTTATGCCTTAACGGCCGACAAAGCCAACCCGCAGCTTAAATTTATGGCTAGCCTTATTGTTGAACAGTATCAAGATATTACTCCCAATGATCGCTTTGCTGCTGAAGTCACTAAATTACTCAATACCCTCAAAGATCCAGGCGCTCAAGTGCATAACTTCGACGATCAAAGCGGCGATCTCCCGTTAACGCTAAGGCCAGTCAACGACCAATGGTTAGCCTTGGATAACGATAATAATCCAGTCAACAACGACTTCCCCTTTATCACTCATATCGATGGTTTACCTATGAGCAAATGGGTAGCGACCAGCCAAGCCTACTTACCTGAGCCGGCAAAACAGAGCCAAGAAATGCAGTTACCTTGGCTGAAAAAACTTAACCTACTGCGCGAAGACTTAGGACTCAGCATAAAGCCCTATGTAGTCATTACGCTAATTAATGATGACCTGCAAAGCCAGCAGGTGACTCTCGCCCTGCCAAGCCATAACCCACAAACTCAATTAGCAACTATCAGTGAAAAAGACGAGACTCAAGATATTAATGTGCTCGAATTTATTAACCAATTATCTCAATTTGAGCGCACCGAATTTCAAGACATGCCAAATCAATTAGAGACGGTCAACAATACGACGGTCAAACTTAAGATCAGCGATCTCTACGCCTTTGAATTAGATAAAG
This sequence comes from Shewanella sp. SM29, assembly GCF_025654245.1. Taxonomy (NCBI): domain Bacteria; kingdom Pseudomonadati; phylum Pseudomonadota; class Gammaproteobacteria; order Alteromonadales; family Shewanellaceae; genus Shewanella; species Shewanella sp. SM29. The sequence continues at coordinate 975 of NZ_JAKKRN010000049.1, read as the reverse complement.
AACAACAGCAAGAACTGCTCAAAGGCATGACACATCCATTACTGATCATTGATTTACGTGATGCCAGTGGCTTTAGTCCGAAATTATTGACTATGCTGTCGCGATATCAAGATGCGGATTTAAATAACACTTTAGCACCTAATGTGATGGGATTTGCGCACTATCGCCGCTCACCAGAGCTGAGAAATGATTATCTACAGCCGCTCAATTTTATGCCTCTGGATGCGTTAGAGTACAGTCCTCCTAGGCTCAAATCTCTCACCCGTAACTTACCCTCTGTCGATAAAGAGAAATTCAGCCCTTGGTATGTTCGCACTAAGCCTGCGGTGGTTCCTGAAGGGCGAAATCGCTTAGCGCTACTCGTGAGTCCCCATTGTCGCCAAGAATGCGAGTGGATTGCCTATCGTACTAAATCTTGGTCTAGGGCAAATTTGATTGGTGAAAAAACCTCAGGTGACTTTGCACGTCAGTATCATTTCAAACTGCCAAACAGTGGATTAAACATAAGATTCAGCAGTTCGTTAACCTATGATGCACAGGGGAGACTCCTGTCGGGTGTCGGGACTGAACCGGATATTTTGCTCCCTCAGAACAGTGATATTCAATGGCAAGGGCTCGTTAGTTTAATGCGCTCCGCCAAGCCCAAAGCGCAACTTGTACTGCCAGCACAGCACACTAAGTTGGCTCAAGCTAAGCTAAATTAAGCCAAAAAAAGAGCCAGCAATCTGCTTAATGCCGATCAGTTAAGACAGATCGCTTGACGATCTCGCTGAAAAGATCAAAATCCGATGACCTCATGTCATCGGATTTTTTTATGCAACTCTCAGAAGCACTCGCCCGTACTCATATTACCCGCCTAACCGAATTCACCTGCTTAGCAGATGTGTTAGAACCTGAGTTAATTCAATCTTGCCTAGACTCTCAGGGCGTTGCGACGTTAAGACGGCGTAAATTGCCGATGGACGCGATGATTTG
>NZ_JAKKRN010000048.1:0-22914 GCF_025654245.1 Shewanella sp. SM29 | reverse complement strand
GAGTCGTCGCGGGAATTGTTGGGATAACGCACCAATGGAGCGTTTCTTTAGAAGTTTGAAATCTGAGTGGATCCCCGCCAGTGGTTATGGGAATTTTACAGAAGCAGATAAAGAGATCACAAATTACATCACTGGATATTACAGTGAGACCAGACCCCATCAATATAATGGTGGGTTAACGCCAAATGAGTCAGAACGTTTATATTGGAATGACTCTAAAATCGTGGCCAATTTTACTTGACCACTACACTCCACGTCAGTGGTTACTCAATACCTAGATAGAAGTGTGTACTCTCTTTTTAATCCAGCTAATTTTATAAATTAGGGCTCTAGGTTACGCTAACCTCTGACGAATAAGGAAAATAAATGAGCGATATCCTCAGAAAAATCAAGTCCTACAAACTTCAGGAAATTGCAGTAGCTAAATCCGAAATTAATATTGATGAGATCAAGATGATGGCAATGGAACAGCCTGCCGCTCGTGGTTTCTACAATGCACTTAAATCTCAAAATCAGCATAGTCAACTTGGGTTGATAGGTGAGATAAAGAAAGCCAGCCCATCAAAAGGGCTTATAAGAGAAAACTTCAATCCGGCAAATTTAGCAAGGGCTTATGAAGAAGGTGGTGCTACTTGTCTATCCGTGCTCACCGACATGCTGAGCTTTCGTGGAGCGCCACAGCACCTTATCGATTCGCGTAGTGCTTGCAATCTACCTACGCTGCGCAAAGATTTCATGTTTGATCCCTACCAAATCTATGAGTCTCGCGCCTGGGGAAGTGACTGCATCCTGCTAATCATGGCTGTATTAACCGATGAACAAGCGGCCGAGCTTGAAGATATCGCGTTAGAACTTGGTATGGATGTGTTGATCGAGGTCCATAACGTAGAGGAATTGTTACGAGCGTTGCGAATGAGGTCACCACTGCTCGGCATCAACAATCGGAACCTGAATACCTTTGAAGTTAGCCTAAATACGAGCGAAAATCTGGCTCATATGGTCCCAGACAGTAAACTGCTCGTAGGTGAAAGCGGAATCTTTAACCATAGTGACTGCCTACGCCTGAAAAACGTGGGAATTAATAGTTTCTTAGTTGGTGAAAGTTTGATGAGGAAAAAGGACGTTGCAAATGCAACCAGAGAGCTATTAACTGGCCTTCCCCAAAGTTGAACATTCATTAGACGTTGACCAACAACAAACATACCAATCTCTCATAGATAGTATATAGATTCATGCAAGGCTTGCTTCCAGCGGTTTCCATGCTTCATGGACATGCAGAGCTCTACATGAATTCCCAAAACTAAAAAGAAAATTTGTGCAAACTCTTTAAATGAGACAGTAGAACGATGAACCAACGTGCTTTAATAACCGGTGGTAGCCGCGGTATCGGCTTAGCAATTGCCAAAAGCTTTGCGGCACAGGGCTCAGATTTAATATTACTAGCGAAGAATTCTAGGAATCTTGAGCGAGCTAGGAGGGATATATTGTCCACACACCCCAATTGCCAAATCCAACTGATACCAGTGGATATGCAATACCCCGAAGCGGTTGACCAAGCCATAACTTCGCTATTAACTAACTCAGCCCCCATCAACATATTGGTTAATAGCGCCGGGATTTTGTTGGCAGGGACCTCGAAACTAAGTGCAGCGCAAGTAAGTACAATGCTGACGATAAATATAACCTCGACGATGATAATTACCAATCACTTAGCCGATCATATGAAAAGGATCGGAGCAGGCTATATTTTCATCTTGTCATCCCGAGCTGGTGTAGAGAATCTTGCAAAACTAGGTGTATATGCGGCTAGTAAAGCAGCGCTGATCAGCTACAGCGAGGCGCTATACAAAGAACTACTACCATTCAATGTGCATGTCACCTGCCTGTGTCCAAGTGTAGTCAATACGGACATGACCAACGATGGTCGCATCGACAATGCAAGCAAGATTCAGGTAGTCGACATAGTTAATGCTGTGGATTTTCTTCTAACACAGGGAGAGCATGTACTGACACCACGGCTTGATTTGCACTCCAAAGCCCTAAGCCTTGAGCAGTTAAAAGTAAGTTTGTAAGCCAAAGCTAACTTGATTGAGCAGTACTCCTTAAGCAGGGCATTAGGTTTTAACATCCGACAAAACCTGCTACCTTTGCAGGAATTGACTGTATTAGATTAAAGTACCAGGTAATCCAAAGGAGCTGACACCAATGCAATGGTCACGCAAGCCACTAATCAGAATTGCCCTGCTGGATGACCACACATTGATCCGCGAGGCGCTGAGTATGCGTATCTCAGCAGAACCCGACTTCAGTTTACAAGGTGTCTACTCAACCAGCACCGAGCTGCTCAATGCAATGCGCCGGAATACCTTCGATCTTCTGGTGCTTGACTACCAACTGAGTGACGGTGAGTTGGATGGTTTGCGTCTGATAGGTCTAATTCGCCAACGTTATCCCGATTTGCGCATAGTTATCTTTTCCTCCGCTGAACGTCCCGCTACTGTACATATGAGTATCCGCACTGGTGCCAACGGCTTTGTCGGCAAATCGCAAAATACCGACGACCTGATTAAGGCTATTCGAATGGCCGCGCGCGGACGGTTATATTTGTCGCCGAGTTTTGCAACAGAGCAGGAAAAACAGTCCTTTTCCCAATCTATTGATGTTGCTTGCCCTAACGAGAGTAAACAAGGCTTAGTTAACTATTCTGATTTGTCACCAAAGGAAAGCGAAGTGCTTCGCTGCTGTCTCACAGGCCTTACGGTCAACCAGATCGCCCTGAAATTCTCGCGTAGCAAAAAGACTATCAGCGGCCAAAAGCAAGCCGCCTTCCGCAAACTTGGTATTAGTACCGACTCAGAGCTGTTCAAATTGGAGGCAGAGCTTAGCAAAACGCACTGACGCACTCTCATACTCCATTACCGTTGTTATCTCATCTCATGTGATCGAAGTTCGGCGCTACTGTAGTGTTATCTGTAGCGTTGTTTACACCTTAATGCGTCGTTACCCCATAGATATTTTATGCTGAAACTCACAAGTTAGAGTTAAAGGTTTAACTCAGAAATGTCCAATTGTAAGTTTGCAAAGGTTTAATGGATATTCGTAGTAAAATTACACTTTATCACTAGAGTTATTTTGGGATTCCTTATTTGTCAGACTATGGGTAGATTTTATGTCAATGTATGGTTATATGATTTAGCTAAGTACTTGTTCCTAGACACGCTGAGATGTCATGGTTTGGTTTCAGCGACAGTAGTTTCGCTGAACCCATACCGTTGGCAGTGTTATCCACATAGCTCCATAAAGTTGGCACCATTTTTATTGACCACTTCAGCGGTATTATTTGAATGGAGCATTCATGGCCTAGTCATTTATGCACTTTTTGGCCCTGTAGCTTAAGTCATTGCGGCTTTAAAGTTGACCATCACTTTTTAGCCGACAACGGGTATGGCTTACACACTTCAACACCTTGATAGCAAAGAGGCCTTTGGGGCCAGTTTTGACCTAATGCGTATCTTGCGGCCGCATATCACCTCTCCAGCTGTCTATGTCGCGCAATTGGCGCGTCAGGCCGAGCAAGATTACCGTTTGCTCGCAGCGTGGGACGGTGCTCACATCGTCGGCTTGGCGGGTTACCGCGAGCTGGAAAACCTGATCTACGGACGTTTCATCTACGTCGATGACCTAGTCGTGAGCCCAGACCTTCAACGCAGCGGCTTGGGAGGAAGACTGTTGGCTGCAGTGCGTGATGAGGCTGTGAAGCGTCAATGTGATCACTTTGTCTTGGATACCGGCCTGCATAATCCCTTAGCACAACGCTTCTATTTTCGTCATGGGTTGCTGGCTCGTGGTATGCACTTCACCCAGAAACTTCGGGGTGGGGAACAAGCATGAATAATGTTTTGTTGATCAATGCCGGTCCGCATGCGAGCCAGTTCCTGTACTAACTGGTTGAATGCGAACTGGGGGCTAATCCATTGCTACCGTAGGACATGGACTACGCTCACGCTCTGATCACCTCCACGATATTTAAAGCACTGCTGTTCGAGTTGCCCGAAGGGCTGAGCGGCAAATTAGGGGGCTGCGATGTCCTGCTCATTGCCGCTCGGAGGACCGTGCGCTGCCATGACACTCGTGATTGATCGGGTGTTTGGTGGTGCATCTTTGTGAGGTAGCTTCCTTAATATTCAGGGATAGAATAGAGTAAATCCCAAGTAATCAAAGCTCTATATCTCAATGGCATCTAGGTGATAGCAGTCCTAATGAGTTATCAGGACTGCTTATTACGTCAAAGTTGATTAATGCTAGAATTTATTCAGCAAAGCCAACACTAAGTGCAGATGGTTAAATTAATGCTTAAAATGTGACATTACAGTGTCGTATTTAAACTTTTATCCTTTGGCCCGTTCAATTAATATTGTTTGAGACAATATTTGAGGTAGAACAATCGGTTTGTTTACGCCTTTTTTATACCACAAATACAAAGGTACTCCAGAACGCCCATGTTGTGATAAAAACTCAGTGATCTGACTATCTCCGTTCGTCCAGTCGCCAATCATAGTCGCGACATTATGTTGTTTAAACGCTGCTTTGACTTCTTGGCGCTCAATCGATGTTTTCTCATTTACCTTGCAGGTTAAACACCAGTCAGCCGTAAAATACACAAACACATCTTGCTGCGCGCCTAAGATATTGAGTTGTTCTTGGCTAAAGACAAGCGCTTCCGCCACCTCTTTTTGTTCACCCTGTGCATGGGATTCAGCCTGTGGAACCCAATAAAGGATTGCCAACAGAGGCAGTAACGTCAATAAGAGGCTAGGCCACCACTGGCCTTTATGCTGCGAGTGTTGCCACAAACCAGTAAGCCATAGACCAAAGGTGGATAGCATGGTTGCTGCAAGTACAGACAAGACATAATTATCATTTGATTGGCGCATCAAAATCCACACTAGGCCTAATACGGTAATAAACATAGGCAAAGAAAGGATCCGCCTTGCGGTGACCATCCAAGCCCCTGGCTTAGGTAAGCGAGTACGTAATGCCGGAATAAAACCCACCAATAGAAACGGTAATGCCATGCCAAAACCTAAGCCGGCAAAAATTACCAATGCCACCGTCGTTGGTAATACTAAGGCGGCACCTAAAGCTGTCGCCATAAAGGGCCCGGTACAAGGCGTTGCAATGAATGCCGCTAATACCCCAGTCCAGAAATCTCCCATGGGGCCTTTTTGATCTTGCAATTTAGAACCTGAGGTTAATGTCCCTATTTCGAACAAGCCCGCCAAATTAAACCCAATCGCGCTCATTAACAGGATCAATGCGGCAATTACAGCTGGACTTTGCAACTGGAATGCCCAGCCGACTTGATGCCCCAAGGCCCTAAGGCCTAAGATAGCGCCACCTAAGCAAATACAGACCAACACCGCACCTAAGGTATAAGCAACTGAGCCCATCCTCGCCGCTTTTTCCGAACCTTGATGTGACAGACTCAAAATCTTTAAGCTCAGGATAGGAAATACACAGGGCATGATGTTAAGTAGTAAGCCGCCTAGAATTGCGCCCACAAAAGCCGTGATGCCAATCAACCAGATGTTTTGATTGCTGGTATTATCTTCATTTATCGGCGGTACAATAAACGCGACATGGTCAGTTTTATGGGCATCAAAGCGTAATGCGGTACCATTTTCTAATACTAAAACTCCTTGAAATAAATCAGCTAATTCATCACCCTCTTGCGTTTGCATACTCAGCACATCGCCTTCATGGTTCAGGATCTGCTGTGCATTGTTTACTAGGGTGTTATTGATGATGGGATAGATATGGGCATTACGGCTGTCGACTGAACCGTGTAGCGGTAAAGACAGCGTCAGAGTATTGTTCTCGACTGCAAACTGCCCCTTAGCATCCAATGGTCTAGGTAGCATCTGACGCCATTGACTAAATTGCCGCTGATGATGCTGCTCAACCTTGCCATTCCCGACCATGAAGTCTTGCTCGATCGTCTGTTGTTCTGGCAAGCAGGTTGTTGGATTACATACTAGATAGCTGATATCGAGCTTGATGGGCAACGAAGTACCAACTGCAATGCTGCTATCAATAGTGATAGGCGCAAGCAAGGTATATTCGCCGTGATAAATGTAATTCATGATATCACTGGTCACCAGCTGACTCGGCGCCGGATATTGCACCTCTCCTATCGTCACGCCTTCGGGCAACTGCCAATCAAACCGCGTTGGAAAGCCTGCATCACCGGGATTTTGCCAATAACCATGCCAGCCTTTTTGAGGTGTCATGGTGATAGCGAGCTCGTGGGTTCCAGCTGCAGGCTTGTCAGACTCCATCATCATGGAAATAGAAATTAGGCGCTGAGACTGACTTAGCTCATTGGCCATAACTTGCAACGAACATATTAGGATAATAAATCCTGTTATAAACTGAGCTAAACGTTTCATGTCACGCCTTTATTATCAAGATGAAGGGGTTATTTTAATGCTGAAATCGTGTGTAAAACGGCATCAAAATCATCATCTTGAATCGAGGATTTTAGGATAACCTTACCGTCAGCGTCGATTAAACTAATGCTTGGTACTTGGTTAACACCAAATTGCTTGAACAACTCACCATCGCGATCAAACACGATTGGCATAGTCGTGCCATAACTCTTACGATAATCCTTAAGCTCAGCAACTGATGACCATAAGTTGGTCGAAACCGTTACCCATTGCACTGTGGATGCTTGCGATTTTTTCTCCAACAGCTCACGCACCCGAGTACAGGCCTGCGAAGTCTTAGGCTCTGTTGTTTCTAAATACCACTCACACCAAGGGCCAAAGAATACCGCTGCCACTTTTTTACTGCTGGCTGTATTAAATTTAATATTAAGCGGCTTTTCGTCAATGGTAGAAAAAGCGAGATCAGGCACTGTATCGCCCAAGTTATAACCTGAATCTTTCGCTACAAAGGTCGGATTATGTAAAGGTTTACCTGTCGCTTTTTCAGCGACTACTTTATCCAAAGCCTGATGGAACTCTTTATCATCCCTATGACCGAAATAAGCAAATTTACCATTTTTATCAATCAATAAATGTTGAGGGGTAACACGTAAGTGGAACGCACGTGCTAGCTTGCCATCATCAATAGTAATGGGCATGGTCAAGCCCATTTTTTTACTAAACTCGGTGACAGATTTTATGTTATCGCTGATACCTGTGTTCACCGCAATGACTTGAACCTTGTCACCGTACTTTTTATAGATATCTTCAAAGCTCGGCATTTGTTCACGGCATGGGACACACCAGGTGGCCCAGAACTTAATATAAACCGGCTTCTTACCATACAAATCAGCAAGATCAATCGCCTTACCATCAATGGTTGTCATCTTCATTTGAGGGGCTGGTGTGCCAACCAAGGACTCCCCAGCTGCTTTAGCTCTTCGTTCACCCTCGGCCGAATAATCGTCGTCTGCACCATGGGCCACTTGAGCCAAGGTAAATAAACATAACAATGCGATCAATGGTGTTTTTAACAAGGTATTAAAGCCGGTTGTCATAACAATTTTCCTATCATTTTTTACTGAAAGCGTAAGATACCTATTAGCCTGAGTGTCCCAGGGCCAAAAGGTCATGAATTAAATGGCCGTAGAGACAGTTGATTAAGCTAAGGCGGTCACTAAATGCTCACATACTCGACGTTGAACATCTGCGATTTTTTGCTGTACTAAGTCAGTGCGATTTGCTGTGCCTTCAATCGTGAAAAATAAGACATTATTGAGACCAATGGTGGCCAAGATCGCTTTGATATAGGGGGTAAAGAAATCGGGTTGGTAGGCGGCTTCACCAGAAAACACCCCACCCGACGAGATTAAAACATAAACTGGCTTATCTACCAATAATGCTTGCTTTCCGGTAGCAGTAATGTCGAAGGTCTTGCCTGCTCGAACTACGTGGTCCAGCCAACTTTTAAGACAGGAAGGTATGGAATAGTTATGCATAGGAGAAGCTATGATCACCAGATCTGCCCTCTCAAGGGAGCGGATTAATCGATCCGAAATGGCTAAGCTGCCCTTGTTAAGATCATGAGCACTGTCAGCAGCGCAGAGTGAGTTAGCATAATCACTGTCGATGTGTGGCAGTCCTGTGGCATCGAGCATGTCGATATTGAGTTCATGTAAATCAGTAAGTTGGTCAATCATGGCTTGCGCCACACTATAGGTCGAGGACGCTAGCTGTTGCGGGCTGCAGTTAATCACTAAAATCTTCATATTTTCTCTCTACAGATAAGCATTGCCATGTATCAGTTTCCCCCAATACGTCGATATGATACAAATACCCATGGCTCATAATAAGAGCCATGAAGTTGTTTTTTTAGTGGACCATGTTGGCAGCTGTGTGTCGCTTATTACTGAGTTCTAGGAGCAGAGGAATGACTAAAGTCTTGGCCTATAAGCAAGTCTATCAACGCATTCATACTGCGATTTTGCAAGGGATACTCAAGTCCGGTGAGCGGCTCCCCTCTGCTCGTACCCTTGCCAAGGAAATGGGTGTCGCACGTGGAACGGTAGAGGAAGGTTATGCCATCTTAAAAGCCGAAGGCTACATTGAGTCTAAAGGCCAAGCTGGCACTGTGGTCAGTCGACATTTTTTCGAGCTAGCTAAGGTCCAAACCATTCAGCTAAACACTCGCCAGCCCGGTTTCCACACTGAAATAGAAACTTCTGTCGTACTTCCCTTTCAGCTAGGTATTCCAGCGTTAGATGCCTTTCCAAGGCAAGCTTGGTCAAGAATGGCGGCAAGATGCGCCCGTAACATCCAGATGGATGATTTGATTTATCCTTCTGTTTATGGCAGCCCGCAACTCAGGATAGCCATAGCGCAGTATTTACAGCTTTCCCGAGGGGTAAAATGTGAGCCCACCCAAGTATTTATCACCTCTGGATATGTCCATTCCATTAACTGGATAGCCCATGTGCTGCTAACGCCACAAGCCAATGTCGCCGTAGAAGATCCCGGTTACCCACTGACTCGGAAAATCTTAGCTAATCAGAATCTTAATATTGTGCCAATCGTTGTCGATAAAGAAGGCATAAATTTACCGCCCAACACCCAAGCGGACGCGGTGATTGTGACCCCAGCTCACCAGAGTCCAACTTGCGTGTCCTTATCGCTCCAGCGTCGACAGGAATTACTCAGTTGGGCAGAGACTAACCAAAGTTGGATTATTGAAGATGATTATGACGGTGAATATCGCCATACAGGTCAGCCGCTACCGGCGTTAAAAAGTTTGGACAACTTTGATAGGGTTATTTATTCAGGCACATTCAGTAAGGTGCTTTTCCCCAGTTTGCGAATGGCTTATATAGTGGTGCCCAAAAGCAAAGTGTCAGCGTTCGAGCAATGCTCTGAACTGTATGCCGGCAATGTTTCGGGGCTTACCCAAGCTTGCGTGTTGGCTTTTATGCAGGAAGGCCATCTTTCCCGGCATATTCAACGGATGAAAAATCTATATAGAGAGCGCAGAGAATTAACCGCCAGAGTCTTTAAACAAGTGTTAGGCGATAAGGTATCGATTGAACCACAACCGGGTGGAATGTATATGATGGTAAAATTGACCGACCCCAATATTGATGATGCAGAGCTGGCCAACAATATGATGAAGGCAGGGTTATTTGCTCAAGGGTTATCGCAATGGTCATCAAGACCCGTTCACCCAAGCTTAATTTTAAGTTTCACCAATATTAGTACTGAAGAAGAATGTCGAACCTTAGTTTCTCGCTTCAAAGATATTTTAGGGCAATGCTAATTGTACGTGAGAGAGATTTATAGAAATGGTTTGATTTTATTATGGAGAAATGAACTGAAGTTGTTGCGAAAGTGGAGCTTAGTTGAAAACTATACGTCACATAGTAGCAATGGGGCATTTGTTCTGCATTAAACAGGCTCTATAGCAAAGACATTGCTTACAAAAAACAAAGGCTAGCAGTTTTTTCGAAGTAGAAACCATTGACATTAATGCGTTAAATCGTGCCCGTGAATCACTCTAGGTGAGCTAGAGTGAATAAAAAAGCAAAAATGATATCAAATGATTACGCACAAAGCCGCATGAAACAGCTATCCCTAAAAAGCAAGTTTCTATAGCTCATTAACATCAGTTAGCATGGACGTGGCAACGGCCATAGTCGAGATTGAGTCAACACGCGATTTATGCCCTGCTATCATCGCAACGCATAAATACTAAGACGGTATATGGAGAAATTGATATTGATGAAAGTTAAAGCTTATTTGGTTAATTCCTTTACTGCCAATGGAAGCGGAGGCAACCCTGCAGGCGTAGTATTGAACGCCGATAATCTGTCTAACGAAGCTAAATTAGCAATAGCACAAGCCGTTGGTTATTCAGAAACTGCCTTTGTTTCTCAAGATGACGAAGTCGACTTTGAGTTGTCTTTTTTTACCATAACGGGTGAAGTTGATTTCTGTGGTCACGCAACATTAGCGGCATTTTCAACAATGCATCAAAAAGGGATGGTAGCCGAAGGGCAATATGTTCAAAGGACTAAAGCGGGTTTACTTACCGTAACGATAGAGTCTAATGGCAATATAGTGATGGAGCTGAAGTTACCTGAATACCTTGGGATGTTTAGTTACGAGGCAATATCAGAGTTAATTGGCATTGATCCGGCAGTACTAGAGTCAACTCAGTTACCTATTGAGGTTATTTCAACAGGCTTGCCTGATATTATTGTTCCAGTGCCATATGGATATCTAGATAGAATCCAAGTGAATGAAAGTTTGCTCAGTGACTTCTGTAAAAAACATGATGTTATTGGTATTCATGCTTTTGAATTATGTGATAAAAACAGTGGGTTGACAGCGAGTTGTCGGAATTTTGCTCCTTTGTTTGGTATTCCAGAAGAGTCCGCCACGGGGAGTGCTAGTGGAGCATTAGCATGTTATCTAACCAAGCACCTTGGCGGTGAACATACGAGTCGTTTTACTTTCGAGCAGGGCAGGGCAATGGACTGTATTTCAATAATTACGGCGTCAGTTACGTCGAAGGAGCAGGATATTCTCAGGGTTATGGTTGGTGGATTTGCGCATGAGGTTGGGCTGCTGGAAATCTCCGTATAACAAATAATTTAAGCAAATCCGTAACGCTTGCCGCTATGGGATTGCAGTGAGTTTGAGAGGTGTGCAGCGACTTGGTGGAATTCTTATTTGGGGAGAAGCATGAGAAAGGCTGATAGAAAATGAAAATCATCGACTATTTGGTTCAAGTAACCAACTTACCTAGCGATTTACTAGAAGTGTCTAAAAATACAAAGTCAGAGCTCTACAGAACTTATAGAGTATATAAATTGCTCATAGATTCTAAGCTACTTTGGAAAGTCTGGCTTATTGATGAGCACGAGCAAGTTTGGCTTGAAGTCAATTTTATTAATTGCGAGGGGAAGCCAGAATTTCATACCGTGAGTTTGGATAAAGGTACCTATCAGGAAATAGGGTTTGATTCATATACCGCCCTGAGTAGTTTGGAGTAAATCGGAACTAACAAGTATTAATATGACTAAATACGGTGGCCTATTCTTCAGCCCGTTCATTTGGCGTTAACCATAGCTTCTCTAATGATTATTTAGCCTCTAATTGTGCCTTTGAATCTAACTAGGCAAGTTTGATTTACAAGCTGAAACCTGTCATTTATCTCTAGCAGATACCTCACTCGCTTTTGTCCAATTGTAAGTTTGCAAAGGTTTAAATCACATTCGTTGTAACATCACACTTTCCCATTTGAGTTATTTTTGGTTACTCCTATTTGTCAGGCTATGGGTACATTTTATGTCAATGTAGGGTTACATGATTTAGCTAAGTAATTGTTCCTATTGACACTGCTATGTCATGATTTAGGTTCTGCGACAGTGTTGTTATCAAGCTAGCTCAAAATTGTGTTCATCACCTGCTTATGTTGCCCGTTTATGTGGATAACGACACTACACGGGCTCAGCCTCGCATCAAATCCAGTCAAATCGTTGTGACATCCTCGCCAACAAACCCTAGTGCGGTAAGTTCTTCATCTAGTATCACTGCTATGTAATGACGCCATTAACTGGCAATAAGCCAATAAGCCAATAAGCCAATAAGTCCATTATGTCTAAAAGGATTAATAATAGTTTTTTTCAGTTTTAACTGTTCATTTTACTCATTTTATTTCGTTGCGGGATACTAGAATAGCGGTTCATTTAATACTTAATTTTTATGGATAAACAAGATAGTTATACCTCAAAATAGGTATTTATATCTTGAGTATGATTTCTTAAATATTCACCTAAATTAAGTATAAATCTGAGATTTAAGCCGGATTTAATCGCTACTTATATCAATTTATAGTGTAGGCTTGAGAAAGTGCTGTTGAAAGATGATGCACCTAGGTCTAGAATGAAAAATTAAAGGACTGATTCACTAATGATTATAAAGTTAAGTGACCCAAAGGGAAGAGGTGAACTATGCGCTTTTATATGGCAAGACAGCCTATACTGAATAGAAATAAAAACGTTGTTGCTTATGAGTTGCTCTTTAGAAATAGTCGGGATAACTATTTCCCACAGGGTGTTACAGACAATGTTGCTACAGCTAAAGTTTTTGTAAATAGTTATTTAAGTATGGATCTAGAGGATTTAACCGAAGGGAAGCCAGCATTAATTAATTTTCCATCTCATTTCTTGCGAGACCATTTGTTATACATGTTTCCATACAAAAATATTATTATTGAGGTATTGGAAACTGTTAGCCCAAGCGAGGATAACTTTATTTTAATTAAAGAGTTATTTAACTTGGGTTATTATCTTGCTTTAGATGACTTTGTTTATTCTCCTGAGTGGGAACGTTTTTTTCCTTTTTTTAAACTTATAAAAATTGATATAATTTCAACGCCTTTAGATAGTGTTTCTCATCTGATCCCTAAATTTAGACAGTATAATTTAAAACTACTTGCAGAGAAAGTTGAAACATTGGAAGAGTATAGGCTAGCTAAGTCACTCGGTTTTGATTATTTTCAAGGTTATTATTTTTATAAGCCAGAACTCATAGAGGGGAGTGAAATAGGTGCTACACAACATTTTGTTATGTCTATTTACAATGAGGTTTTTAAGTCTGATTTTAGTTATAAAAAACTTGAACATTATTTTTCTCAAGATTTAGATCTTACCTATAAATTACTAAGGTATGTCAATTCAAGTCAGTTTGAGCATGTGAATGAATTTACCTCAATTAAGCAGACTATGATTTTTTTAGGTGAAAATAAACTTCGTAAGTTTGTAAGTCTCATTATTTTGGCTGAACTTAATCCCAATAAACCAGTTGTGTTAATTAATAATACTATAATCAGGGCTCGGTTATGTGAAGAGTTAATATCATTAATGGGATTTCCTTTGTTGAAAGAGTCAGCATTTTTGACTGGATTATTATCTACTTTAGATGCCATTTTAGATAAGCCAATGAACAGAGCGATAGAGCAGCTTCCTCTTGAACAGCAAATAAAGCGTGCTTTACTTAATAATCATGGATACCTAGCTCATTGTTTACAACTTACTCTGGCGTATATGGAAGGTGATTGGGTTACTGTCGATTATTTCATTGATAATTATAATATGGATCCTGAGAGGCTCATCTCAGCGTGTGATAAAGTGTATAGCTGGTTTAATCAGTATAAAAATTCAGTTCAGTAGTAATGAATGCTAGTTTGCAATAAGGATATGCGATGATGAATGGTATTGATTTAGACTTGTTTGATTCTTGTGCATTTATGCTATCACCTGAGGGGGAGTGGTTAGGCGAGAATCAAATTTTCTCAAATAATAATTTTTTAAAAAATGCCAAGAAAAAAATAATTCAGCATTTTGAAAAACTTAAACAGGATATCACGCCTAATGAATGCTTAATGATAGGAAGTAACTGTTTAAAGTTTAGCCTATTAAAGATGGTCAATAAAAATTTTATTGTGCTCTGTGTTGTAGAGCATGATGCGCCAATAATAAAAAAATTTGAGTATAACCAATTCAGGCGTGAGGAGCCTGCGGGTGATGATTCTAGATATCAGCAAATTGCTTCAGACGGTTTTCTTGTCATAAATATTCTTGGCAATATTGATTTTATTGGTGGCGAGGTTAAATACCTTTTTTCATATTTACATGTTGATAATTATATTGGTAAGTCATTTTTTAGTTTAATTCAAGATATTGTTATCTATGAGATTGTTGGTAGAAATAATTATAGAATTATGAAGTGGTTTAGATATAAATGTGCAACTAATAAAAAAATATGTCTATCTTTTAAAACTAAATCAGGGTTGTATTTTGAGTATAGAGATTTCTTCCTTGATGATGGAACTCGGTTTGGGTTAATTATAGATGAATCTAAACGATATGAGAAAGAAAAAGTATTAATAGAGAAATGTTCAGAGCTGGAACAATTGAATAGCTTTCAAAGTGATTTTATTGCCACTCTAGGTCACGAGATTAGAACACCATTAAATGCAGTGCTAGGCTTAATTGAGCTCAGTTTAGGTAATGTAAGGGCACAGGATAAGAAGTTATTATCTGTCGCATTCAGGACTTCAAAACAAGTTTTATTACTCATTAATAGTATGTTGGATTTTAAAAAGACAAATGAGAGTAGTACAGATGTTAAACATGACTCGGTAGATGTTAGGTTGTTAGGCGAATCTGTTGTTGATGCGTTTAGCCTTCAAGCAGATAAAAAAGACATTAATTTAGACTTTTTTATGCCATTAAATTTTAATCGCAGGGTTATTTGTGATGAAGTTAAACTAAATCAAGTTATCTATAATTTAATCTCCAATTCAATTAAGTTTTCCAATAAAATTGACTCGTCGATTCTATTAGAAGTAGAAGTTCTGGAGCAGTCATTCGAAAATGTAAAACTAAAGTTTTCTGTTATTGATAATGGTATCGGTTTAACTGAAGAGGAACAATCAAAAGTGTTCGGTAAGTATGAACAGGCATCATCAAATTCTTACCGTCAGTATGGTGGTGTTGGCTTAGGCCTATACATAAGTAAAAGTATATGTCGTTCAATGGGAAGTGACCTTCAGGTTATTAGTCGTATCGGTGATGGTAGCGTTTTCTATTTTGTTATTGATTTTGCTTTAGATAGTCACTTTACGGCACCTGATGTAAGCGGCTCCTATCGTTCTGATATTGATGCTTCAGTAACAGCATATACTAACAGTTCGATTTTTCACGAATCAGTTTCAAGATATTCCAAAGAGCTTGATTTCGAGTTGCTATATTTACCAAGTAATGAATTACTGGAATTTGAAACTGAAAGCTCAATACTTTTTATTGACTTGAATCAAAATGATATTATCTCAAAGAATGAATTTGTAACTAGTCTTTTTACAAGAAAAGAAAGAGTTGCAGAGTTAAGGCGAGTGTCACTTTCTAAGTCTAACTCTGACTACGAAGTGATTTCATATCCACCACTCAGAATTCAATCAGTAACTGATTTCGTTAATGTTAAAAATTATTTTAATATTATTGACGAGCAGGCTTCGGATAGTGCTGATTATAGTAATATTAGTGTGTTAGTTATTGATGATTGTCAAGAAAACTTATTTGTTATCGAAAAACAGTTATTATCTGTTGGAGTCATAGTTTCCTGTGTTCAAGATCCGATGCAAGCAATTGAGCTTTTTAAGACAAATAAATTCAATGTCGTTATTTCTGATGTGATAATGCCAACTATATCGGGCTCAGACCTCATTGGCGTCATTAGAGAAGTTGAAGGGTATCGGGAATTAGCGCCATCGATTATTGTGATGTTGACCGCTGATCATGGCGACATATGTAAAGATGAATGTTTGCAGGCTGGAGCAAATCGCGTACTTGTAAAGCCTCTGACGTTGAATGATTTGATTGGCCTTTTAGATGAAGTAAAAGTCACTTTGTCAAATAATACAAGTTTAAAAAAGTCTACAGTTAAAGCAGATAATACTTCTTTTGATAATAGTTTTTTCTGTTGTGATGAAACACCGCAGGAATTAGTGGATATCTTACAGATAGTCAACTTGTCAGATATATATAATTTTGTAGGTGAAGATATAAGCGATGAAGAGTTATCTATTTTTTTAGAACAATATTATAGTAATTTACTTGTTAAGCGTGAAGCATTAAGGTCTGCAATTGTGGATAATGATCTTCGTATTATTACTGCAATTAGCCATACCCTTAAAAGTAATTCTCTTTACATAGGAGCAAAAAAATTAAATTTATCTTGCCAAGAACTAGAGCGTGTTTCGCGTAACAATGCTATTGATTACAAAGTTATCTTAAAATGTTGGCAAGAGGTTGATGATGATTTATTTGCGTTAATTGAGTTTTTTATGCAAAGGAGTAATGCTAGTGGATAGAGTCAATTTTGAGCATATCGTTCTCTATACGAACGACCAAGATAATGATAGATTATTGATAAGTGTTCTAATTCGTCACTTTTCTCGTATTCATGTGATTAAAACGAATGCTGAGCTTGTTGAGCAAATCAAACAATCAACCCCAAAAGTGATTCTTGTTGCTGCTGAAACTTTACAAGAAACTTTACTTATTTATTACGAAGCCATAGAGGAATTGCAGGCTGTAGAAATATGTGAGCATGCTGTTGTTTCTCTTATTCCAAAACATCAAGAAAGAGAAGCGTACGAGGCTTATCGTAGTGGAGTGATTAATGATTATTTAATTGCTAGGCCAATGTATGAAGTGCATAGAGCAATTATAATATGTACACATTTATTGCGGGAAATTGGGTTGAGAGGAAAATATAAAAAAGTAGAAGAGTTTGTAAATGTGCAAGATAACTACTCTTCGCATATCAAGGAGATTGTCCTTAAAGGTGTTCAGCGCAAGAAGGATTTAGAACATAGCTTTGAATTAAGTTTGATTGAAATTGAGCAATCATTAGATAAGGCAGAAGCGCACCTTGCAAGTAATAGAACCGCTGAGTTAGATCTGGCTTCATTGAAGAAGATATTATCATTTATTCGTTCTAATGAAATTAGACCAGCTTTGTTGAAACTACAAAGTAAGGCGTTGCACTTACTTGAACTTGTTGTTACTGATGTATCAAATGTGGCGACGGTCGCAGAAGCCCCTTTGCCAGAACAGGAGCATATTGAGGTTAGCAACAAGGCAGTTCCAACCGTGCCTGATACTAAATACACGTATAATCGATTGTATTCGGAGTCAAAAAATTCTCTTGTATCAGTTGAAGTTCCTGTAGTGCCAAAGATGTTAATTGTTGAGGATGATCACATTAGCTTGAATTTAACTATTATGCTTCTTAGAACGTATGCCATTGAACTTGATACATCATTGTCTGGACGTATGGCGTTAGATTTACTTTCTAAGAAAAAATATGACGTTATTTTAATGGACATAAATCTTCCTGATACTAATGGGTTTTATATTATTAACCACATTAATAAGTCTAATGGAATAAATGCAATTACGCCCATAGTTATGTTGACTGGGAATAAAAATAAGTCATCAGTTCAGCAGGCAATAGCTGCAGGAGCTAAAGGTTACATTATCAAACCACTATATAAGGATTCAATAATCAAGCTTTTTAGGAAGTATGATATTCCATTGCATTTGCGATAGTTCTATAGGCAGGGGTTTTAATAGTGCTTGTATATTTTTCTTTTAACCTCACAGGTATGGGCCTATATCCTTACCCGTAACATCTACCTTTTTAGGTATTTAAATTATGGTTTTTTTATGTTTTGTAGGTAGAGGCTTTATGTCAGCATGGCTGATTCAGCACTCATCTTATTGGTGTGTTAGAAATGCGATGTGGTGACTGAGTTCCTAATGATTTACGCCGGGAATTTTAGATTTTCATCGCACGGTGAGCCAGATATGCTGTGCATTTACTTAGAAAATTTACTGTAAGTTAGCAATATATCGCTTTTTATCGTTAACGATTGAACGCTCAATAATCATTTTTAGATACTGTTTGAAGTTTAATATCTGATAGCTATATTTTAGGCATGTATTTGATTTGCATTTTTATGTTGTACATTGTTCTTTGGGGTTTTTATTAGATTATACTGATGTTTTTTAAGTTATAGTCTTTAGCTTGAATATGATGTTCATCTGTGGAATGACCACCTATTGTTGGCTGGCGTTAGTGCCAATCATAGATCAAGGGAGTCGTTTTGATGGCGCTAGTTGTGATGGAGTTAGGATGGTTGACAATACTGTACATAATCATAAATCTCGGACTCAATATATTATTTTAGCTGTGGCTATTTATGCGCTTGCAGCGCTTGGATGGATCTTTTTATCCGATCAATTGTTGCTTGTATTTACGGACACAGAAACTGTGTTTCGTTTATCCCTCGCTAAAGGTTTTTTCTTTGTATTTACCAGTGCCTTTATCCTACTTTTTGTTCTGAATGCCGTTCCTGACCGTCATAATGCTCCATCGGGTAATTTGCTTGAAATAACCTTTGCTCGCTCTGTAGCGATAAGCAATATCTCATGGCTTAAATATATTGCAATATTGAGTTTTACGCTGATAACGCTATGGTTTGCCAATTCGCTTTCAGCTGAGCAGCACCAGCGCTTACTATTGCTGATTTTTATGTTGCCTATTTCATTAAGCGCGATTGCTGGCGGATTTGCCCCTGGATTAGTCGCGACATGTCTCTCTGTTCTGTGTGTCTATTATCTTCATCCAACCGCCAATAGTCTCGACAATATTCATTCTGTCGATTGGTTACAGCTTATTAGTCTAAGTGTTTACGGCATAGTGATCAGTGCACTAAGCGGCTATTTACGCGCCTCATTACAGAAATTGGATGTGAATCATCAACTGCTCGATTCTGTGGTTTCTCAAACAACCGATGGTATTTTTGTGAAGGATTTGGCGGGGCGTTACATCTTGGTCAACCAAGGTGCCGCTACCTTTGTCGGCAAGAGTATGAGTGACATCTTGGGCAAAGATGACACTGATATTTTTGATGCTGACTCGACTCATATTATCCAAGAAAAAGATCGCACTGTATTAGTGTCCGGAATGGTCACCACACATAAAGAGTATTTACATATTCAGGGTGAAGCAGCCATTTTTCAAGTGACCAAAGGTCCTGTGTTTGACGCTCAAGGTGCAATTTGTGGCTTATTTGGAATAGCAAGGGATGTCACGACTCAAGAAAAAAATGCTGAACATTTACTCATTAGTGAGTTGGGATTAAAACAAGCACAACAATTATCAGGGATTGGCAGTTGGGAGTGGGATTTAGTTACTGATTCGCATACTTGGTCTGAACAGGTTTTTGTGATTTATGGCTTGCCATATAAAGAAGCTGCCCCTTCGATAGAACAAGTGCAGAAATTATTTACTCCTGAGAGTTGGCAAGCGTTAAGTACGCTGGTGATGCGATGTGTGCATACGGGAGAAGAGTATGAATGCGAAGCTGAGTTGCTAGATCCTAATCGTGCCCATCGCTGGATTATGGCTAGGGGTCAAGCACAGCGTGATCCGCACGGTAAGATATTTAAATTGCACGGTACAGTGCAAGATATTACCCAGGCGCGACAGCTTCAACAACAACTAGCGGCTCAAACAGCACAATTACAAAGGGTTATTCAAGGTTCTGAACAAGGATTCTGGGACTGGAATGCTGTTACTGGAGAAGTGCAAATCAGCCCAAGATTTGAAGCCATTTTGGGATATCAAGCTGGCGAGATGAAGTTGACGGTTAATAATTGGCGCCAATATGTGTATGTCGAAGATGTGCAAAATATAGAGCAACAGGTTCTACAGCATCTCATCCATAAAACAAGCAGTATAGAGTTGGAAGTGCGCTGCATTAAAAAGACTGGCGAGCTGTGCTGGATATTGTGTAAGGGGCGGGTCGTTGAAGAGGATAGTCAAGGTCGAGCGTTGATGATTTCGGGAACCCAAGCCGATATCACGTTATTAAAGACCCATGAGACTGAGTTAGATCGCGTGGCAAATTATGATGCACTTACAGGATTACCAAATCGTCGCTTACTTTTAGACCGTTTTCAGCAAATGATTGCCCATGTTCAACGTAATGGCAGTCTCTGTGCCGTGTGTTTTATGGACCTTGACGGGTTTAAGGTGATCAATGATCGTTATGGCCATGAGGTTGGTGACCAACTGTTGATCGCGATTGCAAATAATGTGTCTGTGGTGATTCGGCAGCAAGATACGTTGGCCCGGGTAGGAGGCGATGAGTTCGTTATCTTATTTGAGATGATGTCTGAGGAAGAATGTACTCAAGTACTATTACGAATACTGGCGGCGGTCGATCAGCCGATATTAATCGGTGATTTAAATCTTTGTTTAACGGCTTGTATTGGCGTGAGTTTGTATCCAGAGGATAACGTTGACCCCGACATTTTATTGCGCCATGCCGACCAAGCCATGTATATGGCAAAATCGGCAGGTAAGAATCGTTTCCAAATGTTTGATCCTGACATTGATCGTAACATTATTGCTCGGAGAACTTGGTTAGAAGAACTTAAGTCAGCTTTTGAACGTCATGAATTTGTGATGTTTTACCAACCAAAAGTGAATCTCGCTACCGGTAAAATTATTGGTGCGGAAGCCTTAATTCGTTGGCGTCATCCACTGCGAGGTATAGTCGGTCCGAGTGAGTTTTTACCGGATATTGCAGGCAGTGATCTTGAAATTGCTTTAGGTGAATGGGTTATCAATACTGCAGTAGCACAATGGCAGAATTGGCAACAGAGTGGTCGCCCGATAGCAGTAAGTATTAACGTAAGCGCTCGGCAGCTATTGGCTGAACACTTTAGCGCGTTCTTAAAATCGACGTTAAT
The DNA here is from genome assembly GCF_025654245.1 of Shewanella sp. SM29. NCBI lineage: Bacteria > Pseudomonadati > Pseudomonadota > Gammaproteobacteria > Alteromonadales > Shewanellaceae > Shewanella > Shewanella sp. SM29. Next base: position 2,042 of record NZ_JAKKRN010000048.1, on the reverse strand, counting down.
GCAATATCCCGATTTGACGGCCTCGGATCTAGAATTGGAAATTTTAGAGAGTGCCGCCATTGAAGATATGACATTGGCAATTGAGATCCTTCAGGAATGTAAGCGTTTGGGTGTCCATTTTTCCCTAGATGATTTTGGTACAGGTTATTCGTCGTTAACGTATTTACGCCAATTACCCATATCGACGATAAAAATTGATCAGAGTTTTGTGCGAGGTATGCTCGATAGCGAAGATGATTGGCGTATCGTGGAGGGTGTTATCCGCTTAGCGTCAGTATTTAATCTTAATGTGATTGCTGAAGGTGTTGAAACCATTGCCCATGGTAAGAGTTTAGCTGAATTGGGCTGCCAATTGTGCCAAGGCTATGGTATTGCTCGGCCTATGCCTGTAGAGGAGTTTGCTCTTTGGTACGACGAATGGCCATCGCAATATCAACAGATTAAAAATGAATTCAAGCAAATGGACGAATTGCATCGTTAATAGCAAGTTACAGAGAGTTTTTCGCTGGCTTTAAGGGTTTAGGTCGTTTACTCGTGTATTTGGAATGGACTTATTTGGCGTGATGGTTCTTATCTGGAGCAAAAGTTGGCGCTGGGCTAATCTTTTGCTCCATAGTTGAGAATACTTTTAGTGTTTAATCTATATTTCTTTTTGATTTACTCGGGTTGATAGCTCTGAAGCGCTTTCTTTGCGTTCGCTATATCGGTTCGTGAGGAAATTAACATTGCCCCTCAGGAGTAAAGTGAATTTCATCAATTCCTCCATAACATCAACTACACGATCGTAGTAAGGCGAAGGTTTCATTCGGCCTGCCTCGTCAAACTCTAACCAAGCTTTTGCGATTGAAGACTGGTTGGGTATGGTGAACATGCGCATCCATCGTCCCAATATACGCATTTGGTTTAGTGTGTTGAAGGACTGTGAACCACCACTCACCTGCATTATTGCTAATGTCTTACCTTGTGAAGGCCGGACAGCACCTTCAGCCAAAGGGATCCAATCGATTTGAGCTTTCATAATACTGGTCATCGCACCGTGGCGTTCTGGTGAACACCACACCATACCTTCGCACCAACGTACCATTTCTCTTAGTTCCATGACTTTGGGATGACTGTCAGGCGCATCATCAGGAAGTGGAAGTCCAGAAGGGTTAAAAATACGCACCTCTGCGCCCATGTGTGTTAATAGTCGAGCGGCTTCTTCCGTCGTCAGTCGGCTATAGGAGCGTTCTCGTACTGAGCCATAAAGCATCAGTATTCTAGGCGGATGGGTTAGAGGAGTTAGATTAAAACAGTCCATATCCATGTTATTAACCATTAATTCTTGTTTGAGCGCTGGCATATCGTGGTTTAGTGGTTTCATGTGCGAACTCTTTGTCCCTGTTCATTAATGATGATTTCGCCATCTTCTTTGGTGAAAGGGCCTTGTTGTGCTTTGGTCAAAATATCAAGCACTGTCTCAGATGGGCGACAGAGTTTTGTGCCTCGCGGCGTAACGACGATAGGACGGTTAATTAAAATGGGATAAGTCAGCATAAAGTTAACCAGTTCTTCATCAGTAAATGTGACTTCAGAAAGTCCTAGTCGTTCAAATGGTTCAACATTGTTACGTAGCAATGAACGCACAGATATTTTCATCTCATTAATTAGCTTAAGTAATTCATCGCGGGAGGGTGGCGTTTCTAAGTAGTGGATGATTTGGGGTTCGACTCCACTATTACGGATCAATGCTAAAGTGTTGCGCGATGTACCACAGGCTGGATTGTGGTAAATCTTAATGCTGTCATCAATCATATTAGGGTCTGTTGATCTTTCGAGAGTGATTTTTAGACAGCATGGCAAGACGTTATAATTTGCTTCGCCAAAAGTAACCATAACCTCAAGCCATGCCAAGACTTATGCTAACCGATGAACGCTGGGAAAAGCTATTTCATTTAATGAAAAGCACAGGCCGTGTTTATGACAAACCTGAACATAGACAAACATTCGAAGGTATTCTTTACCGCCTTAGAACAGGTATCCCTTGGCGAGATTTACCTAAA
>NZ_JAKKRN010000047.1:0-24578 GCF_025654245.1 Shewanella sp. SM29 | reverse complement strand
TGTTTGACTTACGTCAAACGGCTCAATGAATTCTGATTTTTTGTTTCTAGCTAAAGAAACAAACTGTACATATTACTATGAACACTCATTGTTACATTGATTTAAATTTTTGACTGCCAACCCGAAGGCTAAGCAGTTTCGATTAACTCAACACCTGTGAGTGTCCACACAGATTTCTTGTTTTATCTTGTTAAAGAGCGTTGACCACATACCGTTGCCGGCGGGTCGTGCTGATGCTTCATCAGCTCAGGGTCGTGCATTTTACGCATTTCCCGTTTCGCGTCAAGGAGTATTTTTCAACTTCTTGCTGCGGTTGAATTAAGTGCTTAAAAGCTACTCAATTTAACCTAACTCGTCAGCCTGCTTAACGCTGTCTGCCGTGTCAGTGGATGCGCATTATAGGCAGCAGAAGATTTTGTGCAAGGGCTTTTTAAATGAAAAAAGATCGCATGGCGATCTTTTAAACAATGGCGATTATTTTACATGCAAAGTGCCCATTAATTGGGCTTTTTGCTGCCTTTATCGATAAAACCTTGGATTAGCGAGACGGCTTTTACGTCATCCCAATCAACATAGGATCGAACAAAGGCAATTAATTGACCCTGTTGATCAAGAATAAAGGTCGCAGGAATCGTGTCGAGCGGAAAAACGTTTCCAAGACTTTGTGGTTGATCATAGTAAGAGTTGAAATTCGCCATACCCAATGAACTTAAGAACGGCTGAACCTGCTGCTTACCTTCTGCATCAATAGAGATAGGCAGCACGACAAAATCTTCAGTCTTGAACTTAGTTGCTAACCTTTCGATTGCAGGCAACTCTCTGACGCATGGCGGACACCAAGTCGCCCACATGTTAACCATAATGATCTTGCCTTTAAAGTGGCTGAAGTCGATAGCTTTACCATCGACATCATTAAAGGCAACAGGCTCAATAGGAAAAGTCTTTGGCAGTACATTGATCAAATCAACCGTTGATTCCATCGGTTTAGCCGTTTGCTGCATACCAGGGTACGCATGCGCGACCCCAGCAACAAATACCGAAAGAATGGATGACAACATAAATGCCGTTATGACTTTATGCTTCATTTTGTATTGCGCTTTAGCAAGGTATCTAACTCGCGCTGATCTTCTGCGCTAATTTCGTTCGGCACATTACCGCCAATACGTTGCTTACGAATGAAGATGAATCCAATCACTAGACCCAGAAGTAATAAACCAATAGGACCTAACCAAAGAATGTAGGTCTTGGTTTCCATCTTAGGTTTATAGAGAACAAACTCACCGTAACGACTAGTCATAAACTCGATGATCTCATCATCCCCTTTTCCTTCGTCAACCATCTTGAATACCTCAAGACGCAGATCTCGAGCAACGGGTGAATTGGAGTCGATCAAATTTTGGTTTTGACACTGTGGACAACGTAGTTCATGTGCCAAAGACAAACCGCGCTTTTGATTTTCAGGTGACTTGAATTCGTAAGTATCAACTGGTGTTGCCATGACGGCGGTCGTCATGCTGAACATCAGCACTAGACCACCTATGATTTTTATCAGCGTTCTCATGCTGCGCCATCCTTCGCTGCTTCAGCTTGTAATTGTTGGATCATAGGGTAAAGGGTTTCACTCCATACGCGTTGGTCTATTGGACCTGCATAACGGAAACGGATAATACCGTTGTGATCAACAATAAAACTCTCTGGAGCACCATAAACGCCAAGATCTAATCCTAAACGCCCATCTTTATCATAAATATTAACGTTGTAGGGGTCGCCCTGACGTTTTAACTCTTCTAACGCAGGAACACGCTCATCACGATAGTTGATCCCGTAAATTGGCAGAAGATTTTTACGTTTTAGCATCACTAAGAAAGGATGCTCATATTTACAAGATGGACACCACGTCGCCCATACGTTAAGTAATGATACCTTACCTTTTAATTGCTCATTCGTTATGATCTCAGCCGGTGTTTCTAGGCGTTCCAGTTGGAAAGCCGGAATAGGCTTCCCTTCCAGTGCTGAATCCAATTGCTGCGGATTCAGAAATAACCCTTTATATAGAAACACCCCCATGGCGAGAAATATGACCAATGGGATAAACAGAACCAACTTCTTCATACATTCCCCAATTATTGAGCCGTTGCCAATTTTGCCTTTTCGGCCAAAGGCGCGACGGCTGCAGTGACTTTCGCACGGTAACGTTTATCCGATGCAGCGAAGAATCCACCTATCATCATGAAAATTGCCCCAAACCATAACCAACGCACGAACGGCTTATAGTTTAAACGAACCGCAAATTCAGTGCTGGTAATAGGGTCCCCCATAGTCACGTACAAGTCACGGAATAGACCCCAGTCAATACCGGCTTCTGTCATATCCATAGTTCGCACATTATATTGACGACGATCGGGTTTTAGTAATGTCAGTAGCTCATCTCCCTTGTAGATCTCTATCTGTCCCTGCTGTGCAGTGTAGTTAGGACCCACTACGTTTTTGGTCTCGAGATACTTAAAAGTATAACCGGCGAGTTCTTGGCTTACACCAGGTCCCATACGAACACTTTTCTCAATCGAGTAATTTGACACCATAGTGGCACCAATCACAGAAACGGCAATACCGAGATGCGCGAAGATCATACCAAGCTGACTACGACCCATGCGGCTGATGCTGATATCACCTTCTTTCGACTTGACCATGTTATAGGCCGCTCTTGCGGTAGCCAGAATAATCCAAGCAGCGGCAGCAATACCAAAGGTAACCCAAATATTGAATACACCATCGACGATAAATGGCGTCACAATACCGATAGCAGCAGCAATCATTGCTGGGATCAATAGCTGACGCTTAAGCTCGCCCGCTTTCGATTTTTTCCAACGAATAATTGGACCAATACCCATAAAGCCAAATAGCACTAATACGATAGGCACGAACACCGCATTAAAGTATGGGGGTCCAACAGAGATTTTACCCATGCCAAGCGCGTCGATGAGCAATGGATATAATGTACCCAATAGTACCGTACCTGCGGCAACCGTCAGTAGCACGTTACATACTAAGAGCATTGTTTCTTTAGACTTAAGCTCGAAACGGGCAGGACTACTCATTTCACTGGCACGTAAAGCAAACAGTGTTAATGAACCGCCAACCGCTAAACCAAGTAACAACAGGATGAACATACCGCGGCTTGGATCGGCTGCGAATGAATGCACTGAGGTTAATACACCAGAGCGAACAATAAAGGTACCAAGCAAACTTAAAGAGAAAGCGAAAATAGACAGTAATACAGTCCAGTTACGGAAGGCGCCGCGTTTCTCAGTCACAATCAAAGAGTGAACAAGCGCAGTACCCACTAACCAAGGCATAAAAGAGGCGTTCTCAACAGGATCCCAGAACCACCAACCGCCCCAGCCTAATTCATAATAAGCCCACCAAGATCCTAGTGCGATACCGCCCGTAAGGAAGGTCCAAGCAGCCAATGTCCATGGACGAGTCCAACGAGCCCATGCAGAATCGAGACGGCCGCTCATCAGCGCAGCAATCGCAAATGCAAAGCTTACAGAGAAGCCCACATAACCCAAGTACAACATAGGAGGATGGAAGATTAATCCCACGTCCTGCAGCATTGGATTTAAGTCACGACCTTCGGCTGGGATCGGGAATAAACGTTCAAATGGGCTAGATGTGAGTAGCATAAACAAACTAAAGCCAATCACAATAAGAGCCAATACTGCCAGCACACGGGCAGTAAACACTTCTTCTAAACCTTTGCTAAACAAGGCAACCGCAGCCGCCCAAGTTGATAAAGCAAACACCCAAAATAACAGTGACCCTTCATGACCGCCCCATACGGCCGAGATCTTAAAGAAGATAGGTAACTGAGAATTTGAATGATGTGCCACATAGGCGACCGAGAAATCATCGACGGCAAAACTATAAGCCAGCACGACAACAGATAAGGTAATAAAAAAGAACATTCCGTACGTTAATGGCCAAGCGTACCTAACAAGGTATTGGTCTTTTCTGGCAACACCTATTAGGGGGACGCTGATTAATAAGAAGGCAAAAGCCACCCCTATTATCAACGCAAAGTGTCCAAGTTCTGGGATCATGGGTTTTCCTCAGTCTTCAATAATATGTTGATTTAGAAAGACTCTATCTCAACGCACAACATGCTATTCACGCAAATGCACGAAATTTTGCTCATTTTAGTATTTGCTATTGTTCCTGTCTGCCTCTTTCGTACAAAACTGGGTTACTTGTCTCATTCTCAATTTTAGAGGTCGATGAAAGTCACGGAAGAGGCTCAGTTCTGCATGTGACCGACAAATGACACTTAAGTTTCATACAAAATTTACAAGAAGAATCAATTTGTGAACCAGTGCCCAACTATAAGCTTTCAGCACTGGGATTACCTTATATTACTGTTCAATGAACAATCTTTACGTATAATCTTGCTTCCAAGCCTAGCGGTTACTCCGCTTTCTGCAAACTAAAGTGAATATAGAAACAATGACGACATTTTGGATTTTTATTGCGCTTGTTATGTTAGTCGGCCTGATGCTGATTTGGATCCCGCACTTCAGACAGCAAAAATTGCTGAAAACGGAAGAAGCTGGAGTTCGTAAACAAACGAACCTTGAATTGTTCAATGAGCGCTTAGGCGTTCTTGAAAAAGAATTAAGTGAAGAGCTACTCGATCAAGCCGAATTTGATGCATTGAAGAAAGAACTGGAAATCAGTCTACTCCAAGACATCAAACAAGCGAACGACGATTCACTGGTCAACCAAATAAAGCCAAAGACGATTCTGTGGCCGTCGATCATGTCAGTTTGTTTGATTGTTATCTCAGGCTATCTCTATCAACACTTAGGTGCCTTCGAGAATATTGATAGTGCTCAACAACCTGCAAATCCACATGCAGGAATGGATACGGCTCAAATCATGATGCAACGCGTGCAGATGATGGAAGCTCAAGTTAAAGCCGAGCCAGAAAACAGCCAACTGTGGTTTAGCTTAGGTCATGCTTATGTATCGGCAAACCAATACGATAAAGCGATTGCGGCTTTCGATAAAGTAATCGAATTAGTCGGAAAGCATGCAGAATTGCTCGGTCCAAAAGCAACGGCGATGTATTACAAAGCGGGTCAACAAATGACACCGCAAATCCAAGCTCTTATCAATGAGTCTTTAGCAATGGATGCCCAAGATCCTTCAACGCTACTGCTCGTGGGTATGGATGCTTTCTTTACTGCTGACTACAAGAAAGCCATCACCTCTTGGCAAACGATTTTAGATAGCGGTCGTGCCGACGTTGATCGTGCTGCTCTTATGAATGCAATCGAAACCGCTAACTTACGCATGCAGTCGGAAACCGCTGGCATGCCAAATGATGATGCACATAAGCAAGTCAAAGCGAGTGCTAAATCGGTCAATGTCACTATATCTATCTCTGCAGAACTTGCGGCTAAAGCCAGTCCAGAAGACACCATTTTCATCTTTGCCCGTGCAACTGAAGGACCTAAAGTCCCATTAGCCGCAACCAAAGTCAGTGCTAGGTCTTTCCCGATTACAGTGACATTAGATGACAGCAGCGGTATGGGTGGTGATGTGAAGTTAAGCGATGCAGCCAATGTGGAAGTGATTGCTGTACTGTCTAAACAAGGTAATATCAAACCGCAAACGGGTGATATTCAAGGCAAGATCAGTAAAGTCGCCGTAGGCGATACAGCGAACCTAGTACTTGATACCCAAGTGCAATAAATCGCAGTTAATTGCAGATATAAAAAAACCGGCTTTCGCCGGTTTTTTTATATCTGAAGAATTACTTAGCTGTAGACATAAATTTGATAGCAGCTTTGTAATCATCATCAGTACAATCAGTACACATACCACCTGGTGGCATAGCATTCAGACCGGTTTTCACACTCTTCACTAAAGCGTCAACACCCTTAGCTAAGCGTGGTTCCCATTCTGCAGCGTTGTGTACTTTTGGAGCACCAGCAACACCCATACTGTGGCATACGGTACATGCCTTATTATAAATAGCCTCAGCATCTTGAGCTGAAGCGTTAACTGACATAGTCAAAGCAGCGACAGCAGTCATTGCTAACAGTTTTTTCATGTTCAATGTTCCTAATGCAAATACGTACAAAGCTCGGCGCCGCCCTTACTTAGGCAGACTCATTATAGCCGACTAAGATTACTACAAACTTCAAGAAATCTCATCTTTTTGTGATTAGAATCTCAACACAAAATGAATCAGGCGACAAGGATGACAAATTCGTTAATATATTAGCAAGTCGTAAAAAAGTTCGATAAATATTGCGGTTATTGGAACCACATCATATTGCTGACATCTAGTGCAAACCAAGAGTAAACCCCCAATAACGTTTGTGTTAGAATGACTTGTGTTTCCTTCCGGCTTGAGATAGAGGGTTCAGTGACAAATATAACTAAAGAAACCACATTAGTGTCAGCCAGCAAGCTGACCTGTATCCGCGAAGAACGTATCCTTTTTGATGAGTTAAGTTTTGATATAAATGCCGGTGACATTGTTCAGATTGAAGGCCCTAACGGCGCAGGAAAGACCAGTTTATTACGCATATTGGCGGGCCTTTCTCGCCCCTATGCCGGACAAACTTTTTACATTAATGAAGACATAAACCGTTGCCGCGATGAATACAATGAAGACCTCTTGTATTTAGGCCATTTAGCTGGCGTGAAATGCGAGCTGACTGCCGAAGAAAACCTTAATTTCAATTTAAGAATCAGTGGTTATGATGACTTTGATACGTCAGAGATTTTAGCAAAAGTCAATTTAACGGGCTTTGAAGAAGCTCTCGCGGGGCATTTATCCGCAGGCCAGCATCGCAGAACAGCGCTATCAAGATTGTGGCATAGCAACTGTAAAATTTGGATCCTTGACGAACCTTTTACTGCAATCGATAAAAAAGGTGTCGAAGAACTGGAGCAGTTATTTATTCAGCATGCGGATAATGGTGGCTGTGTGATCCTCACAACTCACCAAGATATGGGCATTATCACAGATGATAGGCTTCGTAAAATTCGTCTAGATTATCGCTTCATATAAGGTCAGGCTCAATGAAAAGAGGCATCAGTTTTACCCAAGCATTTTTCACCTTGCTGCAGCGAGATCTTAAAATTGCTATTCGCCACCGCGGCGACATTTTTAACCCACTACTATTTTTTATTATGGTTGTTACCTTGTTTCCGCTGGGGATTGGACCAGAACCGCAAATGTTAGCACGTGTGGCACCAGGGATAATTTGGGTAGCCGCATTATTAGCATCAATGTTGTCACTTGAAAGGCTTTTCAAAGCCGACTTTAGTGATGGTAGCTTAGAGCAAATGCTGTTAAGTCCGCAGCCATTAGCCATTCTCGTATTAGCTAAAGTGTTAGCCCACTGGATTTTAACTGGTGTGCCACTGATTATTATCGCACCACTGTTAGCGGTATTACTCAATCTAGATGGCAACAGCTACGGTGCGTTAATTTCGACGCTTGCGCTAGGCACGCCAGTATTGTCGCTGTTAGGTGCTATTGGTGTGGCATTAACCGTCGGTCTAAGAAAAGGCGGCGTGTTACTCAGCTTACTTATTTTGCCCCTATATATCCCAGTACTCATTTTTGCAACGAGTGCTATAGACGCGGCAGGAATGAATTTACCCTATGATGGTCAGCTCGCTATAATAGGCGCTATGCTGGTCGGATCGTTAACCTTAGCACCTTTTGCAATTGGTGCATCTCTGCGAGTGAGTACTAACTAAAATGTGGAAATGGTTACACCCTTACGCGGATCCTGAACGCGCATATAAATTATCAGGAACGTTATTTCCATGGTTTGCGATCTTAGCCGGTCTATTGATTGCTGTTGGCACTACATGGGGACTCGTCTTCGCGCCGACGGATTACCAGCAGGGTGATAGCTACCGTATTATCTTTATCCATGTTCCTGCCGCGTCTATGTCAATGGCGGCTTATATGGGTATGGCAACCGCGGCCTTTATCGGTCTAGTTTGGCAGATAAAACTTGCCGACTGGGCTGCAGCATCTATTGCTCCCATTGGTGCAGTGATCACCTTTATCGCACTCTTTACCGGAGCAGCATGGGGTAAACCTATGTGGGGTGCCTGGTGGGTATGGGATGCACGCTTAACTTCTGAGCTGGTATTACTATTCCTATATCTAGGTGTGATCTCGCTCTATGCCTCATTTGAGGATAAAGTGCTCGCAGCTCGTGCAGCAGGGATCTTAGCGATCGTCGGTGTGATCAATATTCCTATCATCAAATACTCAGTTGAATGGTGGAGCTCATTACATCAACCGTCGACAATACGCATTACCGAGAAATCGACAATGTCGACGGAAATGCTCTATCCACTGTTAATTAACATACTGGGCTTCGGTCTTATGATTGGCGCCATCACTATTGTTCGTTTTAGAGCAGAAATTTTAGCAAGAAATGGCATGCGCCCTTGGGTCCGTGAACTAGCTAAAGCGGAGGAGGTCAAATGATGCAATTCGATTCAATCAGTGATTTTTTTAATATGGGCGGCTATGCATTCTATGTATGGCTATCCTACGGAGTGACCTTCTTCTGCCTCTCTACGCTCATCATTACCAGCGCACGCCAAAAGCGTAAGGTGTTAATTGATATAGCGAAAAAGATGGATAGAGAAGAACGCCTAAAAGAAACCAGGAGTACTAAATCGTGAACCCAAGACGCAAAAAAAGACTGACATTAGCTGTAGCATTAATCGGTGGCGTTGCTGCGATTACTTCGCTTTTGCTCTATGCGCTGAACTCCAACTTGAACTTATTCTATACTCCGTCTGAAATTGTCCACGGCAAGACAGATACTGGCGTAAAACCTGAAATTGGCCAACGTATTCGTGTTGGCGGAATGGTGACGGTAGGTTCTATGGTGCGAGATCCCAAAAGCTTGCATGTCGAATTTGCAGTACATGACTCCCTCGGCGGTGAAGTACTGGTCACTTATGACGACCTATTGCCCGATCTTTTCCGTGAAGGACAAGGCATTGTTGCTCAGGGTGTACTGGGTGCTGATGGCAAACTAGAAGCTACTGAAGTACTGGCCAAGCATGATGAAAACTACATGCCACCAGAAGTTGCTGAAGCCATGGGCCAAAAGCACGAAAAGTTAGATTATAGCCAGCAAAAGGCACCAGATACTAAGTAGGTTATTGATGGATCAGCAATAGCGTACAAACTAAGCCTCCTAGCTTAATAACTAGTGAGGCTTTTTTATTATCTCAATATGCACAATTAAAGGTGGACTATACTCTAGGCAGCGCCAATACCTAAGACTGCGTATGATTCAAATAAGACAACTAAACTCTAGTTTGCAACACATTCTAAGCTTCCTAATTATCTGCTTGGTAGGCCTCTCTCAGGAAGCAATTGCTGCTAAAGTTGTTGTTATCGAAAGCTACCATCATAGCTATCAATGGGACCAAGAATACTATCAAGCGATTTATGACACGCTCAGCCCTCACCATGATGTTAGTTATTTCGAGATGGATACCAAACGCTTACCCCAAGAGCAATTTGCTGAACGGGCTGACTTAGCATGGAAATACATTCAACAACAAGCACCTCAATTGGTTATTCTCGCCGATGATAATGCGGTTAATCTCTTACACCAGCGCCTAAATGACAGCCTAATCCCAGTAGTCTATTTAGGGGTGAATATGAATCCTAGAGAATATCATCTCAATGAACACAAACGCTTCACAGGCGTCATTGAGAGACCACTACTACGACGTTCTCTACTGCTCATTCAACGTTTACTACCGCAAACTGTGCATAGAAAAATCTTAGTTCTATTCGACCAAGGCGTCACCTCTGACTCAACGGCTGAATACATCAGTAAACAACACTCAAGCATGTTAGGCGATATCGAAGTTAATTTAGTGCAATTGTCACAGCTAACAGATTGGCAGCGGAATGTATTGACCGCGAAGGAACAGGGTTATAACGCTATAGTCGTGGCGCTATACCACACAGTTAGAGATGCAGATAATCGCTCAGTGGATGCAGATCAGCTCCTAAAATGGATATCTGAACATACTCCGGTACCGAATTTTGGGTTTTGGGGATTTAGTGTCTCTGCTGAAGGCAATATTGGTGGCTATGTTCTCGATGGCTATCATCATGGCAAGATTGCAGCGAATATGGCGACAAAAATACTCGGCGGCGAGAAACCCGAAAATATTTTCCCAGTAACAGATGATCTTGGAAAATACATGTTTAGCCAGAAAGGTTTATCCAAATGGAATATCATCCTCCCAAAAGAAATCGAGAAAACCACACTTTGGGTGAAATAGTCAAAAAGGCATAAAAAAGCCGGGCTAATGCCCGGCTTTTTAAAAGTGTAACCTTAATTACTCAGCAGCTTCAACATCAACAGCTTGAGCAGCTTCTGGGCGACCAACTAGCTCGATGTAAGCCATAGGGGCTTTATCACCAGCACGTAAACCGCACTTAAGGATACGGGTATAGCCACCAGGACGTTCCTGGTAACGTGGACCCAACTCAGTAAATAACTTACCAACGACTTCAGCGTCGCGAGTACGTGCAAACGCTAAACGACGGTTTGCAACGCTGTCACTCTTAGCAAGTGTTATCAGAGGCTCAACTACGCGACGCAGTTCTTTCGCTTTAGCCACAGTTGTCTTGATGATCTCATGACGAACTAGTGAACCGGCCATGTTGCGAAACATGGCTTGGCGATGACTGCTGTTACGGTTTAGTTGACGACCACTCTTACGATGGCGCATGACCTAATCCTTATAACCTAAATCTGTACAAACCTGAGACTTATAGGTCGTCTGCTAAACTAGCTGGAGGCCAGTTTTCCAAACGCATACCTAACGACAGTCCGCGAGAAGCTAAAACATCCTTAATTTCAGTAAGAGATTTCTTACCTAAGTTCGGGGTTTTCAGCAACTCAACTTCAGTGCGCTGTACCAGATCTCCGATGTAATGAATCGCTTCGGCTTTCAAGCAGTTAGCCGAACGTACAGTTAGCTCTAAATCGTCGACAGGACGCAGCAGAATCGGATCGAATTCCGGTTTCTCTTCTTTCAGCTCTGGCTCAGTCACGTCACGTAACTCTACAAACGCATCTAGCTGTTCAGCCAGAATAGTTGCAGAACGACGGATAGCTTCCTCAGGATCGATAGTACCGTTTGTGGTCATATCGATAACGAGTTTATCTAAGTCAGTACGCTGTTCTACACGTGCTGCTTCTACATTGTAGGCAATACGTGCAACTGGCGAGAAAGAAGCATCAACCAGCAAGCGGCCGATTGGGCGATCATCGTCTTCGGTCTGTGCACGAGCAGATGCTGGTACATAACCACGACCACGCTCAACGCGAATACGCATGCTGATATCATTGTTACCTGTCAGATGACAGATAATATGATCAGGATTCACGATAGTGACATCACCATCATGCGTGATATCTGCTGCGATGACAGGGCCTGCGCCGGACTTGCTCAACGTAAGCATAGCCTCGTCTTTACCCTCGATGGTCACTGCTAACCCTTTCAGGTTTAACAAGATCTCAAGGATATCTTCTTGAACGCCTTCCTTACTGCTGTATTCGTGCAGTACACCGTCAATCTCGACTTCGGTAACCGCGCAGCCGGGCATAGACGACAATAGGATGCGACGCAACGCGTTACCTAAAGTGTGGCCGAAACCACGCTCAAGTGGTTCCAATGTAACCTTGGCACGTGTTGAGTTAACCTGCTCGATATCAACGAGACGCGGTTTAAGAAATTCTGTAACAGAACCCTGCATTGTGTCCTCTCTTGTTTGTTAGCCTTACTTAGAGTAAAGCTCGACGATCAGCTGTTCGTTAATTTCCGCAGACAAATCGCTACGTTCTGGAACGCGCTTGAAAGCACCTTCCATTTTCGCGTTGTCGACTTCAACCCATGTAGGCTTCTCGCGTTGAGCTGCCACTTCTAAAGCCGCTTTAATACGAGCTTGAGTACGTGACTTCTCGCGGATGCTCACAACATCATTCGCAGACACTTTGAATGATGGAATGTTAACAACACGACCGTTAACCATAATAGATTTATGGCTTACTAGCTGACGTGATTCTGCACGAGTTGCACCGAAGCCCATACGATAAACAACGTTATCAAGACGGGTTTCTAAAAGCTGAAGCAGGTTTTCACCTGTGTTGCCTTTAGTACGTGCAGCATCTTTGTAATAGTTACGGAATTGTTTTTCTAACACACCGTAAATACGACGAACTTTTTGTTTTTCGCGTAACTGAGTACCGTACTCTGACAAACGTGGCTTACGAGCGCCATGTTGTCCAGGTGCAGTTTCCAGTTTACACTTTGAATCGATTGCTCTCACACCGCTTTTTAAGAAAAGGTCTGTACCTTCTCGGCGGCTGAGCTTGAGCTTGGGACCCAAGTATCTTGCCATGATCTTTCTCCAACTATCCTAATGAAACGGCGTTATACACGACGCTTTTTAGGAGGACGACAACCATTATGAGGGATCGGCGTCACATCGGTAATGTTGGTAATTTTATAACCAACAGCGTTCAGCGCACGAATGGCTGACTCACGACCTGGACCTGGACCCTTCACAAACACTTCAAGGTTTTTTAAACCGTAGTCTTGAGCAGCAGCACCTGCACGCTCAGCAGCCACCTGTGCAGCAAATGGAGTAGATTTACGTGAACCACGGAAACCTGAACCACCTGAAGTAGCCCATGACAACGCATTACCTTGACGATCTGTAATGGTGACAATAGTGTTGTTGAAAGAAGCATGGATATGAGCCATGCCATCTGCAACCTGTTTACGTACGCGCTTACGCGGAGAACGTGACGGAACTTTAGCCATTGCTTTACCTTCCCGTTACTTTCTAATAGGTTTACGTGGACCTTTACGCGTACGCGCATTGGTCTTAGTACGTTGCCCACGGAGAGGCAGGCTACGGCGATGGCGGAGACCACGATAACAACCAAGATCCATAAGACGCTTGATGTTCATTGAAATCTCACGACGTAAGTCACCTTCTACTAGGTATTTGGCGACTTCTTCGCGTAGTGTGTCTATTTGAGCTTCGCTCAATTCCTTGATCTTAGCAGTTTCAGCGATTGCTGTAGCCGCGCAGATTGCTCTAGCGCGAGTACGGCCGATGCCGAAAATTGCAGTCAATGCGATGACTGTATGCTTTTGATCAGGAATGTTAATGCCAGCGATACGGGCCACTATGCACTCCTTAAAGTTAAAGGCCAACTGCGAAAAGCCCGAAAGGATACTCGACAGTCGACAGATTTGCAAACAAAATTTTGTTCAGCCCAATTCATGGGCTGAACAAATTACTTTTTAGCCTTGACGCTGTTTGTGTTTTGGTTCAACACAGATAACGCGTACAACGCCACTACGCTTGACGATCTTGCAGTTACGGCAGATCTTCTTCACGGAAGCTCGAACTTTCATTTCATCACTCCGTAAAGCTACTTAGCGACCAAAGCGATCTAAATTCGCTTTGTTAACTAGGTTAGCTTTCTTCATCACAGACTCATACTGATGAGACATCATATGCGTCTGAACCTGAGCCATGAAGTCCATGATTACGACTACCATAATTAGTAGTGAAGTACCGCCGAAATAGAACTGTACTTTCCACGCAATTAACATGAACTCCGGAATTAAGCAGATAAAGGTTATGTATAACGCGCCTGCCAATGTCAAACGGGTCATAACTTTATCAATGTAACGCGAAGTCTGTTCTCCAGGACGGATCCCAGGGATGAATGCACCACTCTTCTTCAAGTTATCTGCTGTTTCACGTGGGTTAAACACCAACGCAGTATAGAAGAAACAGAAAAAGATAATCGCTGTTGCATATAATAATGAGTAAAGCGGTTGTCCAGGTGACACAGCCAGTGAAAAATCACTCAACCATGACATGGACTCATTTTGACCGAACCACTGAGCCAGTGTTCCAGGAAACAAAATGATGCTTGACGCAAAAATTGGCGGAATAACACCTGCCATGTTTATTTTCAGCGGTAGATGGGTACTTTGCGCAGCGAACACCTTACGGCCTTGCTGACGCTTAGCATAGTTAACGACTATACGACGCTGACCACGTTCCACAAACACTACAAAATAAGTCACTGCAAACACAATTACCGCGAGCAACAACAATACTAACACATTCAAGTCACCTTGACGCGCCTGCTCAGCCGTTTGGCCGATAGCGGAAGGTAATCCAGCAACAATACCTGCGAAAATCAAAATCGAGATACCATTACCTATACCACGTTCGGTAATTTGCTCACCTAGCCACATAAGGAACATAGTTCCTGTCACTAAGCTTACAACCGCAACAAAGTAGAATCCAAATCCAATGTTGACCACAAGGCCTGGCACTAAGTTTGGTAACCCGGTTGCAATACCGACCGACTGGAATGTACCCAGCACTAAGGTACCCCATCTGGTATATTGACTGATTTTCTTACGTCCTGATTCGCCTTCCTTTTTCAATTCAGCGAGTGCAGGATGTACGACAGTCAACAGTTGCATGATAATCGATGCCGAAATGTACGGCATAATACCTAATGCAAAGATAGAGGCACGCTCAAGGGCACCACCCGAGAACATGTTAAACATGCCAAGGATGGTTCCACTTTGCTGAGCAAACAGCTCTGCTAATACAGCTGCGTCAATACCAGGAATTGGCACAAACGAACCGGCTCTAAAGACGATAATCGCACCAATCACGAACAGGAGGCGAGCTTTCAATTCTGAAAGTCCACCTTTCGCGCTTTTTAAATCAAGTCCTGGTTTTGCCATCGACGTATTATTCCTCGATCTTACCGCCGGCAGCTTCAATAGCTGCACGTGCACCTTTGGTTACCTTCAGACCTTTAACAGTCACAGGGCGCTCAATGGTACCTGAAAGAACAATTTTCGCAAACTGGATGTTGCGAGTTATTACGTTCGCATCTTTCAGAGCGTTTAAGTCGATAACATCACCGTTAACTTTTGCCAGTTCGAGTACACGAACTTCAGCTGTTACCATAGCGCGACGCGAGGTAAAACCAAATTTAGGTAAACGGATTTTAAGTGGCATTTGACCACCTTCGAATCCTGGGCGTACACCGCCACCAGAGCGAGACTTTTGGCCTTTATGACCACGACCCGCTGTTTTACCTAGACCTGAGCCCATACCACGGCCTACACGCTTTGGTGCATGCTTAGAGCCTGCAGCTGGAGATAGAGTATTTAAACGCATGTATTAATCCTCCACCTTAACCATGTAGTAGACCTTGTTGATCATACCGCGAACAGAAGGAGTATCTTCTAATTCAACAGTGTGACCAATGCGACGCAAACCAAGACCCGTTAGGGTTGCACGGTGCTTCGGTAAACGACCGATACCGCTTTTAGTTTGAGTAACTTTTACAGTTTTAGTTGCCATGGTGCATTACCCCCGAATTTCGTCAACATTCAGGCCACGCTTAGCTGCGATTTGCGAAGGTGACTTCATGTGCACCAAAGCATCGACAGTCGCGCGAACGATGTTGATCGGGTTAGTAGAACCGTATGCTTTTGACAGAACGTTATGCACGCCTGCTACTTCCAATACGGCACGCATTGCGCCACCGGCAATAATACCAGTACCTTGTGATGCAGGTTGCATGTACACAAGAGAACCAGTATGACGACCTTTAACTGGGTGATGCAGAGTACCTGCATTCAACTCAACGGTCACAATGTTACGACGAGCTTTTTCCATCGCTTTTTGAATCGCGGCTGGAACTTCACGTGCTTTGCCATAGCCATAGCCAATCTTACCGTTACCGTCACCCACTACTGTCAGTGCTGTGAAGCTAAAGATACGACCGCCCTTAACTACTTTAGAAACACGATTAACTGCAATTAATTTCTCTTGCAGATCGTCTTTTTGCTGAGCTTCTAATTTAGCCATTTTATAACCCCTTAGAACTTCAGGCCAGCTTCACGAGCTGCATCTGCTAAAGCAGCTACACGACCGTGATACTTGAAACCAGAACGATCGAACGCAACTGAAGTTACGCCTTTTTCGATCGCGCGCTCAGCAACAAATTTACCTACTGCTTTCGCTGCGTCTACGTTACCGGTACTCTTCAGTAGCTCTTTAACCGCTTTTTCTACGGTTGAAGCAGCTGCCAACACCTGAGCTTCAGGATTGATCACCTGAGCATAAATGTGACGCGGTGTACGATGTACAACCAGACGGTTCACGCCCAGCTCTTGGATCTTCTTACGAGCGCGAGTAGCGCGACGTAAGCGAGATGTTTTCTTATCCATATCGCGTTACCTACTTCTTCTTAGCCTCTTTACGGCGTACTACTTCGTCGTCATAGCGAACACCTTTGCCTTTGTATGGCTCTGGTGGACGGTATCCGCGAATCTCAGCAGCGACTTGGCCAATTAACTGTTTATCAACGCCACGTAGGACGATGTCAGTTTGGCTAGGGCACTCTGCAGTAACGCCTGCGGGCAGTTTGTGTACTAACGGATGAGAGAAACCTAAAGTAAGGTCGATATCAGCACCGACGAGTTTCGCACGGTAACCAACGCCAACTAACTTTAACTTACGCTCAAAACCTTGAGATACACCAACAACCATGTTGTTTACTAATGCACGAGTTGTACCAGCCTGTGCCCAAGCGTTAACAACGCCTTCAACAGGGAGGAACTTAACTACGCCGGCTTCAATAACAACATTGACCGCATTGTTGATCACTCGAGTCAGACTACCTTTTCCGCCTTTGACGGTAAGGGTCTGTTCGTTCAAGGTCACCTCTACGCCAGCTGGAATAGATACTGGTGCTTTTGCTACACGAGACATTCCTAGCTCCTTAAGCTACGTAGCAGATAACCTCGCCACCCATGCCTGCAAGGCGGGCGGCACGATCAGTCATCAAGCCTTTAGAAGTGGACACAATTGCGACACCCAGACCGCCCATCACCTTTGGTAGTTCGTTTTTACCTTTGTAAATACGAAGACCAGGGCGACTTACACGCTGGATAGTCTCAACGACTGGTTGGCCTTGGAAATACTTTAAAGTAACTTCCAGTTCAGGCTTGGCTTCATCTGCTACGGCGTAATCAGCAATATAACCTTCATCTTTAAGTAGTTTCGCAATTGCGACTTTCAACTTAGCTGAAGGCATCTTCACTGATACGTGGTTAGCAGCTTGGCCGTTACGAATACGGGTTAACATATCCGCAATAGGATCTTGCATGCTCATATTAGCTTACTCCGTGACAAGTGCTTACCAGCTGGCCTTACGCAGGCCAGGAACTTCACCACGCATGGTTGCTTCACGTAATTTGATACGGCTTAAGCCGAATTTACGTAAGAAGCCATGAGGGCGACCAGTTTGATTACAACGATTGCGTTGACGCGCAGCGCTGGAATCACGTGGTAGAGCTTGCAGCTTAAGAACCGCATCCCAACGATCTTCGTCAGAAGAAGCTGGACTTGCAATGATAGTCTTAAGAGCCGCACGCTTTTCAGCGTACTTGGCCACGAGCTGTGCACGTTTAGCTTCACGTGCTTTCATTGATGTTTTTGCCATTACGCTACCCTTATTTCTTGAATGGGAAGTTAAAAGCGTCTAACAAAGCACGACCTTCTTCATCATTCTTCGCAGTAGTAGTGATAACAATATCCATACCACGAATCTTATCGATTTTATCGTAATCGATTTCTGGGAAGATGATCTGCTCACGCACGCCCATTGCGTAGTTACCACGGCCGTCAAACGCTTTAGCGCTTAAGCCACGGAAGTCACGAATACGTGGGATTGCGATATCGACTAAACGCTCTAAGAATTCCCACATACGCTCACCGCGTAGGGTCACTTTACAGCCAATAGGGTAGCCTTCACGGATTTTAAAACCAGCAACTGACTTACGAGCTACAGTCACAACTGGCTTTTGACCAGCGATTGCAGTCATATCACGGACAGCATGGTCCATGATTTTCTTGTCTGCAACAGCTTCGCCAACACCCATGTTCAGGGTGATTTTCTCAATCCGAGGGACTTGCATGACACTGGTATAACCGAACTTTTTAGCAAGTTCAGCGACAACAGTCTCTTGGTATTTATCATGCAGTTTCGCCATCGTTTACTCCAATTACTTAACGAGTTCACTGTTCGATTTGAAGAAACGAACTTTTTTGCCGTCTTCAAAGCGGAAACCAACGCGATCAGCTTTGCCAGTGGCAGAGTTGAAAATCGCTACATTTGATGCTTGTATCGGTGCTTCTTTCTCAACAATACCGCCAGCTACACCCAATTGTGGGTTTGGCTTTTGGTGTTTTTTGACAAGATTGATGCCTTCAACAATCAATTTACCAGTAGGAAGGACTTGAGAAACTTTTGCACGTTTACCCTTGTCTTTACCTGCTAATACAATCACTTCGTCTTCACGACGTATTTTAGCTGCCATTTTGAAGCTCCTTACAGTACTTCTGGTGCCAGCGAGACAATTTTCATAAATTGCTCATTACGCAATTCACGTGTCACTGGTCCAAAGATACGAGTACCAATCGGCTGCAGGTTGTTGTTCAAAAGAACAGCTGCATTCCGATCGAAGCGAATGACAGAACCGTCTGGACGACGTACGCCTTTCTTAGTACGGACTACCACCGCGTTATACACATCGCCTTTCTTCGCTTTAGCGCGAGGAATCGCTTCTTTAACAGAAACTTTGATGATGTCGCCGATACCGGCATAACGACGATGAGAGCCACCCAAGACCTTAATACACTGAACTCTGCGTGCGCCGCTGTTACAAGCAACGTCAAGAGTCGATTGCATTTGGATCATTTTAAGTGCTCCGCTATCGTTACTACACAATTCCCACTATGGGACAATAAAAACACTCATTTTTGCTATTAATTTAGTCAAAAATGGCGCGCAAATATAACACCATAAAAGTGGAATGTATAGTATTAAAAAACAAACGGCCCCACATTCTGGAGCCGTTTACCTAAATACCTAATTAACTTAGGCCTTTGATACTACTTCAACCAGGGTCCAAGACTTAGTCTTAGACAAAGGACGACATTCGCGAATCGCTACTAAATCGCCTTCATTGCACTGATTCGTTTCGTCATGTGCATGGATCTTTGTCGTACGCTTAATGTATTTCCCATAAATTGGGTGTTTCACTTGGCGTTCGATAGCAACAGTAATGGACTTGTCCATTTTGTTGCTAGTTACACGACCCTGCAAAGTACGGATTTTATCAGACATTATGCACCCGCCTTAGAAGTAATAATGGTCTTAACGCGCGCAATATTACGGCGCACCAATTTCAGTTGATTAGTCTGAGTCAACTGACCAGTGGCGTGTTGCATACGCAGGTTGAACTGCTCACGCAGCAGACCAAGTAGTTCAGCGTTCAGTTCTTCAACGCTCTTTTCTCTCAGTTCGCTCGCTTTCATTACATCACCGTCTTAGTTACGAAGGTAGTCTTAATTGGAAGCTTGGCAGCAGCCAAAGCAAACGCTTCACGAGCGATCACTTCAGAAACACCATTCATCTCATAAAGAACCTTACCAGGTTGAATCTGACATACCCAGTATTCAACGTTACCTTTACCTTTACCCATACGCACTTCAAGAGGCTTAGAGGTAATCGGCTTGTCCGGGAAAACTCGAATCCAAATTTGTCCCTGACGCTTAATGTGACGTGTCATGGCACGACGTGCAGATTCGATCTGACGTGCAGTTAAACGGCCACGGCCGACTGCTTTCAGACCAAAAGTACCAAAGCTAACTTCGGTACCGTTCGCTAGACCGCGGTTGCGGCCTTTGAACATCTTGCGAAACTTCATACGTTTAGGTTGCAGCATTGCCGGCTCTCCTATTTACCACGAGGCTTGCGCTTAGGTTGCTGCTGCTTCGGCTCTTCAATCTGTGGCAGCATTCCGTCTAGAACTTCACCTTTGAAGATCCAAACTTTAACGCCAATCACACCGTATTGGGTGTGACTTTCAGATGTAGAATAGTCGATATCAGCACGCAAAGTATGTAAAGGTACACGACCTTCACGATACCACTCATCGCGCGCAATCTCAGCTCCGCCTAAACGGCCACTAACTTGTACTTTGATACCTTGAGCACCAATACGCATTGCGTTTTGAACTGCGCGCTTCATAGCACGACGGAACATTACGCGACGCTCTAATTGCTGTGCAATAGAGTCAGCAACTAACTTGGCATCTAGCTCAGGTTTACGGATCTCAGCGATGTTAATTTGAGCAGGAGTGCCAGCAAGTTTTGACACTGCAGCACGCAATACTTCAACGTCTTCACCTTTCTTACCGATCACAACACCTGGACGGGCAGTGTGAATGGTAACGCGGATGCTTTTCGCTGGACGCTCGATAACAATCTTAGATACTGAAGCAGCTTGTAATTTCTCTACAAGAAACTTACGCACTTCCCAGTCGCTGTTCAGGTTACTTGCGTAATCTGATTTATCTGCGTACCAGGTAGAGATCCAAGGCTTGGTGATACCCAGACGGATACCATTAGGATGTACTTTCTGTCCCATTGCTCTCTCCTAGCGATCTGATACAACCACAGTAATGTGGCTGGTACGCTTCATGATACGATCAGCGCGGCCTTTAGCACGTGGCATGATACGCTTCATAGTTGGGCCTTCATCTACGAAGACGGCTCCGACTTTAAGCTCATCAATATCCGCGCCTTCGTTGTGTTCGGCGTTTGCGATAGCTGAGTCAAGTACTTTTTTAACCAGTACGGCGGCTTTCTTGGGGCTGAAAGTCAAAATCTCGAGGGCCTTAGCAACAGGCAATCCACGAATTTGATCAGCAACCAGACGGGCCTTCTGCGCAGACGTACGGGCAAAACGATGTTTAGCTAAAACTTCCATCTTATTCCTCCCGTATTAACGCTTCTTCGCTTTCTTATCTGCAGCATGGCCGCGATAAGTGCGAGTTGGTGAAAATTCACCAAGTTTGTGGCCGATCATTTCGTCAGTTACGAACACAGGAACGTGCTGACGACCATTATGGACAGCGATGGTCAAACCAATCATATTTGGAATGATCATAGAGCGACGTGACCAAGTCTTAATAGGCTTTTTGTCACCGGCTTCCATCGCTTTCTCTACCTTCTTCAGCAAGTGCAGGTCAATGAAGGGACCTTTCTTGAGAGAACGTGGCATGGCGAATCCTCTTACTATTTATTACGACGACGTACGATGTACTTGTCAGTGCGCTTGTTACTACGAGTTTTATAACCCTTAGTTGGCACACCCCATGGAGTCACTGGGTGACGACCACCAGAAGTACGGCCTTCACCACCACCGTGTGGATGGTCTACTGGGTTCATTGCAACACCACGCACTGTAGGACGTATGCCTCTCCAGCGCTTAGCACCTGCTTTACCTAACTGGCGTAGCATGTGTTCGGCATTACCAACTTCACCAAATGTCGCGCGGCAATCAACTGGCACTTTACGCATTTCGCCAGAGCGAAGACGTAGAGTGGCATATGCGCCATCACGAGCAACAACTTGTACATAAGCACCTGCAGAACGAGCGATCTGAGCACCTTTACCAGGCTTCATTTCAACTGCGTGAACTACAGAACCTACTGGGATGTTGCGCAGTGGCATAGCGTTACCGGTTTTGATCTCGGCAGCAACACCAGACTGGATCTTATCGCCAGCTTGCATGCCTTTGGCAGCAAGAATATAACGACGCTCACCATCCGCATACAATACTAACGCGATGTTAGCAGTACGGTTTGGATCGTATTCCAGACGCTCAATCTTTGCAGGGATACCATCTTTATCGCGTTTGAAGTCGATTAGACGATAATGCTGCTTATGACCACCACCTACGTGACGGACAGTGATACGGCCAGTATTGTTACGGCCACCACTTTTAGATTTTTTCGCCAACAAGCCAGCAAAAGGTTTACCCTTGTGCAGGTCAGTGTTCACCACTTTAACTACGTGGCGACGACCTGGAGAGGTTGGCTTACACTTAATAACTGCCATGATAATTCTCCTTTGCTTACTCAGCGCCGCCGACGAAATCGATGTCAGCACCAGCAGCTAGAGTCACATAGGCTTTTTTCCAATCGCTACGACGACCAGTACGGCCACCAGTGCGTTTAGTTTTGCCTTTGCTCACTAAAGTGCGAACTGAATCAACTTCAACTTCAAATAGCTTAGCAACAGCAGCTTTAATTTCAGCTTTAGTTGCATCGATAGCTACGCGGAAAACAACAGTGTTGTGCTTCTCAGCGTTCACAGTGCTCTTTTCAGAGATATGTGGAGCGAGAATAACTTTTAGCAAACGTTCTTCGCGGATCATCATGCTAGCATCTCCTCGATTTGCTTCACTGCGTCAGCAGTCACAAGCACAGTGTTGAAGGCGATCAGACTCACTGGGTCTAGACCCGCTACATCACGAACGTCAACCTTGTACAGGTTACGAGCTGCTAAGAATAAGTTCTCATCAACTTCTGCAGTCACAATCAGAACGTCTTCAAGGTTCATTGCTTTCAATTTAGCTTTCAGCTCTTTAGTTTTAGGAGCTTCAACACCGAAAGATTCAACAATAACCAAACGCTCTTGACGTACCAATTCAGACAGAATGCTTCTCAGCGCGCCGCGGTACATCTTTTTGTTAACTTTTTGGCTGTGATCTTGGGTTTTAGCAGCGAATGTTACGCCACCACCACGCCAGATTGGGCCTTTAACAGAACCAGCACGAGCACGGCCAGTTCCTTTTTGGCGCCAAGGCTTTTTGCCTGAGCCAGTTACTTCCGCACGAGTCTTTTGAGCACGAGTGCCCTGACGCGCGTTTGCAGCGTATGCTACAACTACCTGATGAACCAGTGCCTCGTTAAAGTCACGGCCGAAGGTAGTTTCGGAAACTTCAAGAGCGCTTTGCGCGTCTTTCAATACCAATTCCATTACTATCTCCTCAGACCTTAAGCTTTAACGGCAGGCTTGATAATCAAGTCGCCATTGGTAGCGCCAGGAACAGCGCCACGGACTAGTAGCAGGTTACGCTCAACATCTACACGAACAACAACTAGATTTTGAGTAGTAACACGCTCGGCACCCATATGGCCTGACATTTTTTTGCCTTTGAATACGCGACCAGGCGTTTGGTTCTGACCGATAGAACCATTCGAGCGGTGCGACAAAGAGTTACCGTGAGTCATATCTTGAGTACGGAAGTTCCAACGCTTAACGCCGCCTTGGAAGCCTTTACCTTTTGATTGACCAGTAACATCAACTTTCGCTACGTCTGCGAAAATATCAACATTTAGCTCAGCACCAACTTCAATGCCCTCGCCTTCACCGTCTACCAAACGCATTTCCCACAAACCACGACCGGCTTCAACGCCGCTCTTGGCAAAGTGACCTGCTTCTGGTTTAGTGATGCGATTGGCTTTTTTGGTGCCAGTTGTAACTTGAAGTGCACGGTAGCCGTCAGTTTCTAAAGTTTTCACTTGAGTAACACGGTTGCCTGCAACTTCAATTACAGTAACTGGTATTGAAACACCATCTTCAGTGAAGATGCGAGTCATACCAACTTTACGACCAATAAGACCGATAGCCATCTCTCAAACCTCTTCTTACTAGGATCTCAATTAACCCAAGCTAATCTGTACGTCGACACCAGCCGCAAGATCTAAACGCATTAACGCGTCAACAGTCTTTTCAGTTGGCTCTACGATGTCAACCAGGCGCTTGTGTGTACGTAATTCGTACTGGTCACGAGCATCTTTATTAACGTGCGGAGAGATCAAAATGGTATAACGCTCTTTGCGAGTAGGTAGTGGAATTGGACCACGAACCTGCGCGCCTGTACGCTTAGCAGTTTCAACGATTTCCGCTGTAGACTGATCAATTAAGCGATGATCAAATCCCTTTAAGCGGATACGGATTCTTTGGTTCTGCATTGACCAGAGCTCCTAAAATGGACATATAAAAAATCACCCTCTAGCTTCTTCAATATAGAAAAGCAGAGCGAGATGATTTAACCGTTCGACTCCCAATCGGAGCCGCTATGATAATGATTAACTTCAGCGACTAATCATTTAATTCGTTAACCTAAGTCGACGAGGGGGCCATTATACCTATCTAAATCCGGATATCAAGCCCGCTGTGTAAATAGTCATCAAATAACTATTTAACTTCAGAGTGGCGAGCATTTTACACAAATTTGTGAATAAAACCAGCCCTCAAACAAAAAAGGAAGCCGAAGCTTCCTTTTCAAACTAATTTCTATCGCAATTAAGCGATGATTTTAGCTACTACACCAGCACCAACTGTACGACCACCTTCACGGATTGCGAAGCGTAAACCTTCGTCCATCGCGATTGGGCAAATCAGAGTCACTACCATTTTGATGTTGTCGCCAGGCATTACCATCTCTACGCCTTCTGGCAGTTCGATAGTACCGGTTACGTCAGTTGTACGGAAGTAGAACTGT
>NZ_JAKKRN010000046.1:0-24973 GCF_025654245.1 Shewanella sp. SM29 | reverse complement strand
ACCGAACTCTTTAGGTAAATCTCGCCAAGGGATACCTGTTCTAAGGCGGTAAAGAATACCTTCGAATGTTTGTCTATGTTCAGGTTTGTCATAAACACGGCCTGTGCTTTTCATTAAATGAAATAGCTTTTCCCAGCGTTCATCGGTTAGCATAAGTCTTGGCATGGCTTGAGGTTATGGTTACTTTTGGCGAAGCAAATTATAACGTCTTGCCATGCTGTCTAAAAATCACTCTCGAAAGATCAACAGGCCCTAGTTACTCATTAGCTTATTAATTTTTTTAACCAATATCTCGCGATTTTTAGCCAGTTTAAAAATTGTCGGCAAATGTCGAATGACTATCGGCTCAGACTCGAATACCGCATCGCGATCTTTGGCCTGAATATAATCACGGATCTGAAGCATCATCTGTTTATTAAATGCCCAAAGTGAATGACCTTTAAACTCAAGGGAATAAAATGCGTCATTGGGCCATTCAAGTCGATGTTTCTGTTTTGCCATACACTGATAACAACAAATAAGACCAAGATCTGTACCATCTGTAAAAGCACTGTTTGCCCTATGTTCCCAAGTCGAAGTACCTTGGTATTTTTCTGGCAATTTTTCCCGCCAAGAAGCATCCAATAGCGGAGGGAAAAACAGCACACCTGGCCATTTATGGGCAAACCTTTGATTAAACTGCTTGATCTCAAACTGCCTACCCTCAAATAAATGCACATCTTTTTTCTCTAAACGAAAAACATGGGCAAAGGTAAAAGTGGCGCAGCCAGTACAATGGGGGCAAGTAACCTCAACTCCGTTTGGCAGGCTAAAAAACTCATAAAATCCTGTCATTGATATGACATTCCAAATGATTTAGAGACTAATTTGGAGCTCATCAATTTTCCAACCACCTTCATTTATCATGCTAATTCTTTGTTTTTCATTCGCCTCCGATGCATTACCACAGAGATCTTTTTGTGCATATTCAAGAACGGCCGTATCCCCTTCGATCACCTGCGACACTAAGGTGAGTGCTTTGCACTTGGCAGTCGCTTTTGAAAATGAAAGATAAGATGCGATCACTTCATCGCGGGACAGCTTCATCTGCTGCATATACTGTGGGAACTTAGACTCAACATCCGCTTGCTTACGTTGGGTATAGTAAGCCTTGTCCTCTTGATAACTCATCCCCTGCTGTACCTTAGCATTGTACTCGTCATAGACTTCGCTCGGCGATTTAGGCGTTGTACAACCTATCAGCACAAGCACAGATATGGGCAGTAAGAAAATCGATTTCATCATCGAACCTCCAAAACTAGACATGTATTATCAATAAATTCCATGGTGCATTCATCTGCTTGTTGTCACTGAACGAGTGCGCCATATATGTCTACCAAATACTCCTTATTCTCTTTGAAATCAATTACCTTGGCAGAAGGTAAACCTTTACTATCAACAGGTAACAAAATCAATGAAGATAAAATGTAATGCCACCAAGATAACGTGTAAATAGTTCATCGATTACTTTAGCTTGGCAGCGTTGCTCATTCAATTGCAGCACAGTTGCTTACCTTGGCGAGTGCTAAAAATAAGTGCCATAAAACTGTGAGCATGCTCTAAATTGCTGTATTTGACAGGTCATTGTCTAATGCATTAAAAGGCACAAAGGTCTTTTTATCGAGCCAGAGAGGCGAGCGATTTTGTCCTGCAAGCTGATAAGCCCAAGTCGTAATGGCTTCAGAGCGATCACTCTCACAGACGAAATATCGACTGAGTTCAGAGTGTAACGTTTGGCCATGCTGGATAATATTTTGCTCATACCAGTTATCTTTATGGTGCTGAGCGGCAAGATGATCGCGTTTTTGATTATTACAACTGCTATGAGCGAGGACAAAATTATGGCCTAAATCATTAGGATATCTTGCCCAAGGGATAAAATGATCCACTTCGCCTGTTTCTTTTAATGATTTTTGGCAATAGAAGCATTGGCCTTTTTGGATATCAAGCAGTACAGGTCTAGCATAGGTGATCGTCTGTCTGTCGCTACCAAACAGAAACTCACTTAAATTGCCTTTACTGCCTATAATGACCTGATTTGCGGGAAACTCGGCGATTTTTTGTACCCATTGAGTACGAGCCAATGACACCACTAAATCGTGAAATCGCCTGAAGCAAAATGCGATCCCCGGATTCAACTCGATGTAATTTTTCTTTTTATCATGGGGATAAAGAAAACATTCTTCATTACGTGACAAGTTTTGTAAGCGCCATAAGGGGCCATCTTTTAACGTACCGCGCGTTTTACGCAATAAAGCTGGATAACTAAGATGCGCTTTTAACTGGGATAGACTGTTAACACCTTGATGGCGTAGTTCAATCAAACTGTTGATCAAGGCTGATTGCTTTCCACTATTTTGGATCAAGACAAAATACCCATCATTGGCACCAAAAGGCAAAGAGTGTTGCCAGTAAAGTTCAATAAACTTCTCTACCAAATCATCAATACTGATGGCGGTTTTCAGCGCAGGATCGGCATTGAGTATTAATGGCCGTTCGATACAGATATCGGCGATCGCATGCAGTAAGGCAAATTTGTAAGTTGCAACGAAATCCCCTTCAACTAACAGACGTTGTAAATAGCTAATAAATTCAACTTGTCTTCTCGCATCAATCGGCATTCAGTCGCTCCTGAATAATAACGCTTGCTTCAGGTGCATTTACGTTTGGCATCAGTTTGGGTGTAAAAACTAACGTCTGCCAATGCACTTGTGAGCGACCGAGTTTATCGGTTTCATCTTGGCTCAAATCTAAAAGTCGTAGCTGACAATCTGCAGCAAGTGTGAGCAGTTCATCGGCACTGACTGGGTGCATAACGCGCGCATCGGGGCTTGGGCCATGGCGCAAACTGATGACTAAAAGTCCAGTCGAATTGAGTAAGCGTGAGAGTGTTACTAGTGCAAGTGGGCGCTCTGAGGAAGATAAATGCATCCACACAGCGCTGAGTAAAATCAGATCAAACTGTTGCGCTAGGCCAACCACTTTTTGCAACTGAGGTAAACCATCCTCAATCCAACGCACGGGTAGCTCCCGAGTTAACACCTGCCCCATTTTCGCTAAAACAACCGCAGGTTCGACTGCAATAATTTGTGTTTCTTTGCCCTGTGTTTTTTCGGCTAAATAATGCACATCCCGCCCAGAACCTGCTCCCACATCCAATATCGACAATGTATTTTTAGTAAGTAGAGGCAAAAGATGATGCAACCAACTCGAATGCACTTCTTCAAAGGTTTTAGATAAATACTGTGCCGCGAGTATTTCGGCGTAGTCATTATAAAACACTGTGCTCACTGACAACGATCCTTTTGCAACAAGTGATTGTTTTTACAGACGCTAACTTATCACAATCGTATTTGATAAAAAATATATGTCATCATTATCATGCTGTTTTGCATAAAATATTTAGCATTATGTTGTTCGCGATCACTGTGCTGATTTCGGCTATTCGATCCAATATTCTTATTAATGCCTATGCAATCTCAGCATTTCCCCGTCGTTTTTGTCGCAGTGGTTTACACTCTATGAGTGAGTGTAAAGATAAGTGCAATTGATTGAATCTGTTACATGCTTCTCCAGAGCAATTTCTATTTCAGTGTGGGAGTAAACGGGTTTTAACGTCTTGGCGTAGCGTCTACATAGAGATTAAGACCTAGGGCTCAATTATTTAGGATATCTATTGCCTATGAGTTTTGAAGATTCGTTAGAGCAACTTAAACGACAGTTTTTACATGCACTGCCGGATAAAAAGAAACAAATCATTACCTTGTGGATTTCATTGCGTAAAAATTGGGACGCACACATGCTGTCTGCCGTGTACCGAGAGGTGCATAACTTAAAAGGGTCAAGCGAGACCTTTGGGTTGTCAGATACCAAACACATAGTCGATAAACTGGAGTTGCTGCTTAAGGGGCTGCTCAATGCGCCAGCCCCCGAACTGCCTACTATCAAAGGCTTAGATACTCTCTTCCACCAGTTGTTACAAAACAATATGCGCGGCCAACCGTCGGCGCCAGTAGTGGAGGCGCAAATGCAGCAAAGCCCCTATAAACCATCAAAGGCGCGCCATGAGCACCATATTGCCATCATAGAAGACGATGGTAATGTAGGCGCGATGATCACAAAGCAGCTGCGAGAGTTCGGTTTTAGTGTGCAGCATTTTTTGAATTTCACGAGCTTTCTGGTAGTGCAAAATAAAACGCCCTTTGATCTGATTTTATTAGATTTAATTCTACCCGATTGGACTGAAGAGGACTTGTTCGAAGCCGCCACTGAGTTTGAGAAGAACAATACCCGAGTGTTTGTTTTATCCTCGCGGGGAGATTTTGACATGCGGCTATTGGCCATTCGTGCCAATGTCAGCGAATATTTTGTCAAACCCGCTGAGAGCACTTTATTAGTGCGCAAAATCCATCAATCCCTCAAAATGTCAGAGAAACAGCCCTTGAAGGTGTTACTGGTGGATGATCAACAATCTATGGTGGATTACTTTTCAAGTCTGTTACGCAGTCACGGTTTGATGGTAAAAGGGTTATCGAGTGCCGAGCAAGTCTTGCCTGCCCTTGAGCAATTTGAGCCTGATTTGTTTATCTTCGATTTGTACATGCCCGAAGTGAACGGGCTTGAGCTGGCAAAGATGATCCGTCAATTGGACAAATACACCTCGAGCCCAATTCTCGTGTTGAGCTCTGATGATACGATGCAGAATAAAGTCAGCATCATACAAGCGGGATCAGATGACTTAATTTCAAAGCAAACCGCGCCGAGTTTATTCGTCGCGAAGGTGATTTCCCGTGCGCAACGGGGTCATGATATTCGCAGTTCGGCTAGTCGCGACAGCTTAACTGGGCTGTTAAATCATACCCAAATTCTGGTGGCTGCGAGACGCTGTTTTAACGTAGCGAAACGGATTAACTCTCAAGTTTGTATCGCTATGTTCGATTTAGATCACTTCAAAAAGGTCAACGATACTTATGGTCATTCCGGTGGTGATAAGGTGTTGTTGGCATTTGCCCACCTGTTACAACAATCCTTACGTCAAACTGACTTTACCGGCCGCTACGGTGGTGAAGAATTTATGTTAGTGCTGCCAGATATGCAAAAACCACTGGCGATTGCCAAGTTGAATGCGATCCGTGAAAGCTTTAGCCATATCGTATTTGTTGAAGATGGCGTCGAATTTAAGGTGACGCTCAGCGGCGGTTTAGCCTTTTCGGATCAATGTGAGGAATTTCAAGATTGTCTGTTACTAGCAGATAAAAACCTTTACGAAGCTAAACGTTTAGGCAGAAATCAGCTCGTGGTTTCTCCGACTGACTAGCACTAGATAGAATGAGCCACTGCAGCGCACAAATCAGTTCGGCGTAATGCTCTTCCTGCGAGACTCACGCTCTATTCATCACTTTTGAATCCCACTCAGCGTGGGCGGTCACAGTGAGCTTAAATGGTTAATGAGCTTGCTCGGCATCTGCGATAACTCCACCACATAATCTACCGCACGGCACTTTATTGCTTCTCGTGGCATGCCAAATACCACACAACTTTGTTCATCTTGGGCAAATGTAGTGACTCCTTTTTGGTGTAGCGCCACCATGCCTTCGGCGCCATCTTTGCCCATGCCAGTTAAAATCATCGCGCTGATATTGGGCGCGGCACATTGGGCCAAGGCCGTAAACATCACATCGACCGAAGGTCTGTGGCCACTGACCTTTTCATCTTGGGTTAATTTAACTTTATAACTACCACCCACTTTGATGATCTCAAGGTGATGATCGCCAGGGGCAACATAGGCATAACTGGGTAAGAGTCGTTCCCCATGCTCGGCTTCTTTGACAGTAATCCGTGACTGTCGATTTAAACGTTCCGCAAAAGTGCGGGTAAACCCCGCTGGCATATGTTGGGTGATCACTATCGGCGGCATAGCCGCAGGTAAATGTTGTAATACATAAAGAATGGCTTCAGTACCGCCAGTAGATGCGCCTATCGCGACTAAATGCTGTGTCAGGGTTGTATTGGCCAATATTGGCCGCTTACTTGAAACAGGGCGTACTGGCTCAACAAATTTCTGTGGCTTGATGATTTTGGCTTTCGCGGCAGATTTGATCTTATCTAAAATCAAATCCTGATAATCATGAATACCTTGGGGCGAGTCTAATTTCGGTTTAGGGATAAAATCCACCGCGCCTAAGGCCAAAGCGTTAAAGGTCGCATCAGCGCCCTGCTCGGTTAACGATGAAATCATCACTACCGCAGTGGGTCTGGCTTTCATCAAGCGGTCCAAAAATGTTAAACCGTCTACTTTGGGCATTTCGATGTCTAAGGTAATCACATCGGGGCGAAATTGATTCACCAGATCCTTGGCCTCAAAGGCATCAGCAGCGAGCCCAACCAGAGACAGTTCAGAGTCAGCCTCAATCATTTTACCGAGCAAGCTGCGCATCAGCGCAGAATCGTCAACAACTAACACTTTGATCGTCATAACTTAATCACCAAATAGTTCAACGTCGCCGCCCGAAGGTAAATTACGAACCCGTAAACGGTACTCACTTTCCCTGTCAAGAATTGTACTGTTATGCATGGATTTAATTTTGCGGACTTTCACTTTTCCCGAATGGGGGAAAAAATACACTTTGCGCGGATATACATCGAGTAAATCGGCTGCAACGATAGGGATATTTTCAAGATTGAGATATTCAATCACAAACTCAGCATTACGCTCACCTATGTTGTGCACAGTAAAGCTGCGTAACATATTGCCGCCCCCAAACACCTTAGCTTCGAGTGAATTGCGCTGTGCGCCAAGCTTGAGTAAGTCGTTGATTAACAACTCCATGGCATACACGCCGTAACGGGCAGAATCGGCGAGCACCCCAGTACAATTGCTATTGTCACTTGGCAATAAAAAGTGATTCATTCCGCCAATTTTGAGCTTAGGATCATACAAGCACACTGAGACGCAGGAGCCTAATACTGTCACTATCATGGTATCTTCACGGGTTGCAAAATACTCACCGGGTAATATTTTTACCGCATCGCAACCAAAATGATGATCGTGATAGCGATTCGGCTCCGCAATGGCATATTCGATATTAGGTTTTAGCACTCATGAGCCCCTTCACTGGCCGATAGGTTGTTTGACCAACGGCAGTGATGATTTGCGGGAACATATTAAAATTTTCCGAATGTCCCGCAATATAAAGCCCATCCTCGCTAAGGGAGTTCATCATGTGTTTTAATATGACTTCCTGCGTTTCTTTATCGAAATAAATCATTACATTACGGCAAAAAATCACATCGATTGGCGTTTTTAGCGGCCAAAAAGAGTCGAGCAAATTAATGCGGGTAAACTTGAGCATCTGCTTTAATTCGGGAACCACGCGCACATTGCCCAACTGTGAACCGCGTCCGCGGTGAAAAAACCGTTTCTTGCGGATATCGCTAACAGTATCGATCCTGTCTAAGGGATAAATGCCCATTTCAGCCTTTTTAAGCACGCCGCTGTCGATATCGGAAGCAATGATCTCGATAGGCGTTTTAAAACTGTTGAAATGTTCAGCGACGACAATCGCAATCGAGTAAGGTTCTTCCCCTGTGCTACTGGCCGCACACCAGATCCTGCGCGTATCAGGGTTATCGATTAAATACTGTTTTAACACCTCAAAGTGATGCGGCTCCCGAAAAAATGCTGTTTGATTAGTGGTTAACGCATTGATAAATTCTTGGTGTTCGTTTTCATGGCTTAGCAGATACTCAAAATAAGCCGAAAAACCGGCTAATTTCAATGTTCTGATCCGCCGCACTAAACGGCTATACACCATAGCATCCTTGCTATCGGCGAGTTTGATCCCCGCTAAGCGGTACAGCGTCGTCCTCGCGGTATTAAAGTGCACCGAGGTATAGGCAAACTCTCGTTCCAATGGTTTGTTTTCACTCAATTAAAATTCTTCCCATTCATCTTGATCTTGCTTAATGGGCTTCATCGCATTGGTTTTAGGTTTCTCTGTCACTCTGGCTCTTGCCATAGGTTGAAGCTGCTGTTTGATGGGTTTCATCGCCTTCGCTTTGGGCGCCGCTAATCTCGCGTTGCTGCGTCTTGGGGCTTCATCTTCATCGTCTACGCGAAAGCTGGCAACACTATCCGACAGTTGTTGTGCTTGGGATTGCATGCTTTCCGCTGCAGCGGCCGCTTCTTCAACCAAGGCGGCGTTTTGCTGCGTCATTTCATCCATTTGCACTACGGCTTTACTGATCTCATCGATACCTATGGCCTGCTCATTAGAGGCTGAAGCTATCTCCGCCATGATGTCGTTCACCCGTTTAATGGCGATGACGATTTCCTTCATGGTATCGCCGGACTTACCGACAAGGCTGTTGCCACTCTCGATTTTAGACACAGAATCTGAAATCAATGCCTTGATGTCTTTAGCGGCATTGGCCGAACGTTGGGCTAAGCTGCGCACTTCTGATGCGACCACAGCAAAGCCGCGGCCTTGCTCACCCGCCCGCGCGGCTTCTACCGCGGCATTAAGCGCTAAGATATTGGTTTGGAATGCAATACCATCGATAACACCAATGATGTCGGCAATCTTACGCGCCGATTCATTAATCGATGCCATGGTCTGTACCACTTGTTGGATAAGCTCACCACCGTCCACCGCGACTTCCGAAGCTTTGGAGGCTAAGGCATTGGCTTGACTGGCGTTATCCGCATTGAGTTTCACTGTACCTGTGAGCTCCTCCATGCTGGCCGAGGTTTGCTCTAGGCTCGAAGCTTGCTCTTCGGTGCGGCTGGATAAATCGGCGTTGCCTTGGGCTATTTCTGCCGAGGCGGTATTGATGGTATCTGCCGCTCGCTGGATATCTTGGATCATGAAGGATAGCTTTTCAGCCGTTTGATTTGAGTAATTTTTCAAATCATTAAAGGTGCCTTCATAGTCGTTATAAATGCGGGTGGTGAGATCGCCATCCGCGAGCGCCATTAGCACGCGCGCCACATCTTGTAGCCCACGGTCCGAGGTTTCAATTAACGAATTTAAGTTGTTCGCCAGCATCAGGAAGAAGCCCTGTTTGCCTTCGGTGTCCGCCCTTTGGGAGAAATCACCCGCAGCTGCGGCTGTGACAATGCGGGAAATCTCTTGCTCAGTTTGCACTTCAATGGTGCGGTCGAGCCATTCAACCACAGTCCCTAAACGCTCGCCTTCTTTAGACACTATGGGGCTAGCGGTTAAGCGAAAATGGCAACTCGCGACCTTAATAAGCGATTCATATTTACGGTCTAATTTATCGAGTAAACTTGCTTGGTGAGCAGGATTGCGGTGGAAGATATCCATCGAGCTGCCGAGGATTTTATCTACGGAAAAATGAGGTAAGGCTTGTCGTATCTCACTTTCAGAATGGCGCAACATAGTTTCGACCGAACGATTCATATAAATGATCGTACGGTTAGCATCGGCGATCATGACGTTGGTACTGGTATTATTGAGCGCTTCGAGGATGCGCTGGGTTGCTCGCTCGGCTTCGATACTTTCGGTGCGATCTATCCACTCAACACCTGTGCCTAAATGTTTATTTTCAGCGGTGATAATCGGCGTCAGAATCAACCTAAAGGTACGTTTGCCTATGGTGATTTGCGCAGTATGAGATTGGGTTAGACGTTCTAATAAATTGCGCTGATGTGCAGGATTTTTATGAAAAATGTCGATATTACTACCAATCAGTTTGGCAACAGAGAACTGAGGTAACTCTTTACGAATATCGTCCTCTGCCTCTTGCAGCAAACGGACAACGGCTTTATTCGCATAAATAATATTGCGCTGACTGTCAGCGATCATAAAGCTGTTGCCACTGTTATCAAGTAGCTGAAAATAGCGCTGACGCTCTTCATCCCTTTGCTCACGCGCCTCATCATTGCCAAAAAATTTGAAGATACTCATTATTATTACTCCTGATCAGTCAGACTATTTGCATCAATTAGACCCAGCTCATCACTGCTGATCAGAGCCTGAATATTTACTAAAATGATCATCTTATCCTCGACTGTGGCTAAGCCTTTGAGGTAGCGGCTATCGAACGCCACCCCAAATTCTGGGGCAGGTAAAATTTCCTCCGCCGACAGCTTAATCACATCGGAGACGGCATCGACCACTATGCCGACAATACGTTCAAACACATTGAGCATAATAACGATAGTGAACTCGTTATAAGTGGCTGTTCCAACAGCAAATTTCATCCGCAAATCCACTATGGGCACTATGTCACCGCGCAAATTAATCACGCCTTTTATAAAGCTGGGGGCGTTGGCGATTT
This sequence comes from Shewanella sp. SM29, assembly GCF_025654245.1. Classification (NCBI taxonomy): domain Bacteria; kingdom Pseudomonadati; phylum Pseudomonadota; class Gammaproteobacteria; order Alteromonadales; family Shewanellaceae; genus Shewanella; species Shewanella sp. SM29. The sequence continues at coordinate 14,632 of NZ_JAKKRN010000046.1, read as the reverse complement.
TAGTGACCGACTCATAACCGCGAATTTCTTTGACGGACATAATGTCGAGGGCATAGTGCTCTTCGCCTAACATAAAGCTTAAAAACTCCACCTCATCATGGGCGTTGTATTCCACTTTGGCGGTCATAGTTGATCGACTCTCCATGGCTATTTCCTTAATTTTTAATGTGCAGAGCGAGCGATTCGACATCGAGGATCAACGCGACGCTGCCATCGCCCATGATGGTGGCGCCGGAAACACCGGGGATCCTGCGATAATGTTTTTCAAGACTTTTAATCACCACTTGCTGCTGGCCAACTAAGGCATCAACGCACAGGCCAAAGCGCTTGTGGTTGCTTTCGAGCAATACGACTATGCCCTCTTCTGGGCAGCGGGCATTGGGCTCAATTTCCATCAGCTGATAAAGATTGAGCAGAGGTAAGTACTCTTCACGTACTTTTAAGAGTCTTTCTTTGGCGAGAAATTTAAGTTGTTCCGTTTGCGGCTGAATAGATTCTATGATGTGCACTAAGGGCAGAATGTAGATCTGATTTCCCACAGAAACCGTCATACCATCGACAATGGCGAGCGTGAGTGGCAACTGGATTTCAAAGGTTGAGCCTTGGCCCTCAGTGGATTCAATATCAATGCGTCCACCTAAGGCTTCAATATTACGGCGCACCACATCCATACCGACACCGCGTCCTGACACATCTGTGACTTCCTCCGCAGTTGAAAATCCTGCGGCAAAAATCAATTGCCAGACTTGCTTGTCGCTACTGTTATCAGCCACTTGCAAACCATTTTCCCGCGCCTTTTGAATAATGCGTTCACGATTTAAGCCTGCGCCGTTATCGTGCACAGCGATAACGATATTGCCGCCCCTTTGACTGGCTTTAAGGGATAACACACCCACTTCTGATTTACCCGCTGCGAGCCGTTTTTCAGGTTTTTCGATACCGTGATCTAAACTATTGCGCACTAAGTGGGTCAGCGGATCGACGAGCTTTTCAATCATGCCCTTGTCAATTTCTGTGTTGCCACCTTCAATCACGAGATTGACGTTTTTACCCAGTTGCTCAGAAAGGTCCCTCACTAAACGGTTGAAACGGTTAAACACAAAGGATACGGGCAGCATACGCACCGACATCACTGCCTCTTGCATCTCACGGGTATTACGTTCCAATTCATTGAGTGCGGTCTTGAGTCGCTCACCTAAATCGCCCGTCATCTCGTTACCAATGAGAGTCAACATGGACTGAGTGATCACCAGCTCGCCCGCGAGATTAACCAAAGTATCTATCTTAGAGGTTTCGACCCTTAAGGTGGCATCCTGAGCCGACGCGGCTGATTTTTTAGTCGCTGTTTTCACTTCTGCGGTATTGGGCTTTGGGGCAACGGATGAGTTTGATGTTGCGTTTGAACTCAGTATTGCAGGCGAGCTTGCTTTCACAGAAGGACTCGTAGGCACGGTTGAATCAGGTGCGGTAGGCTCAGTCGCTTTGGCTTTAAATAGGGTGTTTTTGGATTGGCTACTTCCAGTTTCCTTGGCTTGATGTGCTCGAGTGGTCGCTGGCTTATAAACCTTCTGCACTAGCGGTTTCGAACTTAATAACTCGATTTCATTGGCGAAGGATTCTGGCGTTAATGCTTCAAAAAAACCAAAGCCTAACTCATCATCGTCAATTGTCACATCACACAGATCAGCATTACGCTCTTTATTATTTATCGCACTGTCAGCGCTGATGTCTTCCGCTTGATAAGCCTCATCAAAAAATCCAAAGTCTTCACCTTCGATGGCAATATCACGTGCCATTTCACCTTCAAAAAAACCAAAACCCAGATCTTCTGCCTCCACTGGTGCGGTCAGTGTTGTATTTATGATTGGAGTGCTAGCGGCGTCTGTACCATTACGTATCGCAACTGATGAACTAAAAGGCTCACCATTTAACGCTGCAACCAACTGACTTTTACTGTATTCAACCTCCTGCCAATCAATCTGCTCTTCTTCGCGGTACAAGCTCAAGATATGGGATAACGTGTCCACAGTACTCAGCAGTAAATCGATAATGGATGACGTTAATTGGAAGTTACCCTTACGCGTTTTATCCAGCAGGTTTTCCATCACATGGGTGACACTGGTTAATGCGGTAAAACCAAAAATACCACTGCCGCCTTTTATAGAATGTGCAGCACGGAAAATGGTGTTCAGTTCTTCAGGATCGGGAGAAGCAAGGTCCAATGCCAATAGCAATTGTTCCATATTTTCAAGATGTTCATGACTTTCTTCAAAAAAGACCTGATGGAACTCGGCCATATTGATGGACATAGCGCACCCCGTTGCAGTTAACCCAGCACTTTAGCCGTAATAGCCAACAACTTTTGAGGATCAAAGGGTTTTACCATCCATCCCGTCGCACCCGCGGCTTTCCCTTGGGCTTTCATGTCATCGCCCGCTTCCGTGGTGAGCATAATGATCGGCGTACGCATAAATGCCGACATAGCACGTAAGGATTTAATTAAGGTCAGCCCATCCATTCGAGGCATGTTTTGGTCAGTCAGGATAAAATCAAATCTTTGCCCATTACAGATATCGAGTGCTTCTCGACCATCTTTGGCCAGTACCACTTGATAATTAGCTGATTTAAGGGTCGCTTCGACCATTTGTCGAATCGCTGCGGAATCATCAACAATTAATATTCTTTTACTCATGCGCTATTCCATTATGACTTTAGTTATATTCCCTGGCGGTACTAATTCGTATGTCTTAGATAATGTTTTCACCAGCGATAGACCGCGCCCAGACAACTGAGGAATGTCCGCCATCAAATTTTCATCACCCTCAAAGCCTTTGCCACTGTCAGCCACGCTAATATGTAATTCATCCTGCGATGAACGCCAGATGATGCTCACTTTTACCCAATCATTTTCCGTGAGCCTATCTGCAAAACTGTCCCTAATACTATGGTACAGTTCGAAGCCTTCTGGATCATTTTTTAGTCGAGAATCTAATTTTAGTACACCATGATCAATAGCGTTGCTAAATAACTCTGCGACAACAGTAAAAACCCGTTGACAGAAATTAGTCGCAAATCCCAATATGCTGAGAAACTGATTCAATGAACTTAAATAATCAGCGCTGAGTAACATAGGCCCTGCAATACTGACATCCCAGCAGAACTCACCATCCATAATGGCTTTAATACGACTAACATCACGATCTTGATGCCAAGTGTTTAATCGTTCAAAATCTAAGGTACAAATTGTGATGTCATCGGCAATATTTTCAGCAGAACAGTACTCATGCATATTATTCTCTAAATATTTGACTAGACCACCGGACAAATGAATAAATAGATCTTTTAATTTATCAATGCCAAATGGATTGCCGTCATGGGTATATTGCTCTATTAAACCATCACTAAAAAGACAAGCATGCCCATGGGATGGTAAATCAACCGTAACAATATCCGCTATAAAAGTATGCGGAGGTAAAATACCAAGGGCCATATTTGTCGATTTAAATTTATCAATGGATTGATTACTGACTGAACGAGAATGGTCAGTTTCTTTAATATTGTGGTTTGTTAAACAGTCAATTCCCCCCGTTTGAATATACACGGGGGGCATACCACCATTCCAAATGTGTAATTTATTACGATTAAAATCGGCTTCTAAAATAATACAGGCAACAAATCTGTCTTCAGGGTTTTCTCGGTGGAGCTTAGCATTCAGTTCATAAATAAAAGTAACTAAAGAATATCCCTTTGAAACCATGGCCCTAAATGTACTGGCAACACGCATGATAGGCATGGCTGCACTCAGGCCATGACCCGTTGAATCGGCGAGAATTAAGAAGAAATTGCCATTAGGCGCTATGCCATTGAGGATAATATCACCGCTAAAATTGGCACTGGCTTGGCAGTAAGTATGTACAAAATCAAAGTCAGTATTATCAATATTGACTAAGTGCTCAAATAAATGCCGGGCCATGTGTTCTTCTCGGGCCTTTTCATAAAGCATTTTCTCAAGTTCAATTCTTTGATGCTCTACTTTATGCTGAAGTTGCACCCGGGTAAGTAAACATTCAACCTTGTACCAAAATATTTCAACATTTATCGGTTTAACAACAAAATCCAAAACCCCCATTCTAAAACAGGCTAACACGGATTGATTTTCTTTTGTCTCGCTCATGACGATAACAGGTGTTTCTTTTTTATCCTTATTCAACTTATCCAGTAACGCCAGTGCGGTACCATCCTTTAACCAATAGTTAATCAGAATTAAATCAACCGTATTTTGCGTTATTTCAAATAAACCTTCTTCTAGATTACTACAAACAATAACGTTGTAACCTTTGCTATGAATAAAGTCACTGATCCTTTGACTCGCAATAGCGTCATCATCGATAACTAAAATAAAATGTTCCGGCTGAGTAAGCGATACCATAATGAGTGTTACTCTATGATGTAGATTTTCTGCATATTGGCAATACTAAGGATTTCATTCGCCTGACCATGTGCACCTTTTACAGACGTAGAAATATGTAACTCCTGCGCCTTACGATGCAGCAGTACCATCATGCCTAAAGCAGAACTATCGAGGTAAAGCACTCGACTAAAATCTAAAATAATATGGTTAACCTCTGGAAGCGTTAAAATATCTTGATAATCACTGGTGAATTTCTTGTGGTAATAAAAGTCAAAGCGCTCTGGCAATGAAATAACTTTAATATTTGACATTTTGTTATCCCTAATTAAAAGAGTTCAATTTCACCACAGGTAATTTGATCCCTTGAAACGGGATTATGAGTCTCCTGACGTCGGCGACTCATTTGTATTGTGATGTCATCCCCCTTAATGCCAAACTCCTGTTGTGACATAGTGGTGACGCGATTGAGCGATTCTTTTAAATGGTTTAGGGACTGATTTGTGTAAATCAGGCTTTGGGAAGTAATATCACTGAACTGCAATCCCCGAATAGTATCCGAGATGGCTTGTTCTAGTTCATGTGCCGATGAATCGATACGTTCAATCACTTGAGAATCCTTCTCTGCTTTAACGATAATCTGCCTTAGTGCAGTATCTATATCCTTTTTGGCATCAATAATATAAGTCATATCTTGAGCGGCGACTTTACTTACGTGTACGGTTAATTGTTCAATCTGAATTTGAATTGATTTAAGCTGTTTTTGTATGCTTTCACTAAAACCTGCGCTACGAGTGGATAAAGCGCGCACTTCATCTGCCACAACGGCAAAGCCTCTACCCGCATCACCCGCCCGCGCCGCTTCAATTGCCGCATTTAAAGCCAGCAAATTAGTCTGGGACGAGATTTGATCTATGTCTTGCAAGGCTTTCATTGCTTGAGGCATAGACTCGTAGATGAGATTCACTTTTTCCAACAATTCCATAGTTGATGCCGACATTTCTATGGTGGATTGAATAAAGCGCTCTAACGTCATTGAGGTATTGTTGGCAAATTGCTTCATTTGATCTGAATGGAATAACTCAGCATCATCAGTGCTCTTAACGAGATCTGAAATAAATCCTGTCTGCTCCGTCATTAACCGCCCTAAACCATCGAATGACTCACCGAGCAAATTGACTGCGTCACCTTGCACCGCTAGCACACTGTCAATATTAGCCTCGCAGCCGTTAAGCGTCGTGATTGACTCTTGGTACAGACTGATATGGGCTTGCCAATCTGCGGCAAGTTGGTTATTGAAGGACTTATCATCATGCTGTTGAACTGACTGCATTTGCTGGTGCTGATAAAATTGCCACAGCAACATAATCAATACAGAAATAACCGGACCAATAGCCCACAATGTTATCAAACTCAGCGCATATCCAACGCCTGCCGCGAGCACCGCAACGACCCCATCCTTGTATGTCATATGGACTTCACAATAATTGTACAGTGATTAAAAAGTAGTTTCATATTGGGTGATTTTCAAACACGAAAGTGAAATTATTCACATTGTTACGTGTCGCAATGCGGAAAATGCAGTTATCGCGATAGAAATCCCCATCATTGAGCGCTAATTCTCAGTAAATTGGCGTAAATTCATGATTTGCTAATAAACTTGCCCTAATGGAACCTGAAACTTAACTGTGCAGTCCTCATACCCTAGGTTACACTGGAAGCGTCATGGATTGGGATGGAATCGCTTATGAGTCAACGTACATTAAACTCCTTATTTAAACCGACTTCCGTTGCCATTATTGGCGCTTCGAATACCGAGAAACGCGCGGGTAATGTGCTGATGAAAAACCTACTATCGAGTGGTTTTTCGGGGCCTATCATGCCAGTCACCCCTAAGTATCGGGCAGTGATGGGCGTGCTCGCCTATCCCAATATTGAAGCCTTACCCATCAAACCCGATTTAGCGGTTATTTGTACCCGCGCTTGCCGTGTGCCCGCCATCGTTGAAACCCTTGCGCAATTTGGCTGTAAGGTGGCCATTATTATGGCAGCGGGAATGGCACAGGAATTTAACGAAGATGGCGTGAGCCTGCTCGACCTTGCCATGCAAAATGCTAAGCGTTACGGGATGCGCATTCTGGGGCCAAATAGCTTAGGAATGCTATTACCCCCATTGGGATTAAACGCCAGCTTAGCCCACGCCAGCGCCCTACCGGGCAAAATAGCCTTTGTGTCTCAATCGGCTGCTATTTGTACAACGGTACTCGATTGGGCCAATAACAAAGGTATTGGCTTTTCCTCCTTTATCTCCCTCGGTGATGCCACCGACATTAACTTTGACGAACTGCTCGATTACCTGGGCCGCGATAGCCGCACCAGCGCCATCATGCTTTATATCGACTCGGTGAATGAGAAGCGCCATTTCCTCTCGGCTGCTCGAGCCGCTTCACGCAATAAGCCAATTCTAGTGATTAAATCGGGCCGCAGCGCCGAAGGTGCCCGCGCCGCAAAATTGCATACAGGCGGTGTTGGCGGTAATGATGCCGTGTATGAAGCGGCGTTTCGCCGTGCAGGTATGTTGCGGGTTAACGATTTAATTGAACTGTTTGCCGCGGTTGAAAGTTTAGCGCATTCCAATCCGCTGCAAGGTGAGCGCTTAGGGATTATCAGTAATGGTGGCGGTCCTGCCGTATTAGCGGTGGATGAACTCATTATGCGTGGCGGTAAACTGGCGGAGTTATCAGAAGACACCATAGCCAAATTAGAAGCTGTGTTACCGAATACTTGGTCAAGGCAAAATCCCATTGATATTATTGGTGATGCGAACGCATCACGATATGCTAAGGCTTTGACTATCCTGATGGATTCCAATGAACTTGACGCTATTTTGGTCTTGCACTCCCCTTCTGCACTCGGTGAAAGTGTTGAGATAGCTGATGCTTTGGTGAGTGTGATCCACGCGCATCCCAAAAAGAATCGCCTCAATATTTTGACGAACTGGAGCGGTGAAGACTCGGCTTATCAGGCACGAAAACGCTTCACTAAGGGCGGTATATCCACCTACCGTACACCCGAAGGTGCTGTGGGTGCCTTTATGCACATGGTTGAATACCGTCGTAACCAAAAACTGCTGCAAGAAGTGCCGCAATCGATCCCCGATAATATTCCGACAGATAGCCTTACGGCGCGCAAATTACTGCAAGCGGCTCAAGCTAAAGGAAAATCGGTACTGGAAACCCATGAGGCCAGCCCTATTTTGCGTGCTTATGGGCTTAACACTATAGACACTTGGTTTGTGAAAGATGCCGATGAAGCGGTGGCCATTGCGAATGAAGCGGGCTATCCCTTAGCGTTAAAAGTGCAATCCCCTAACATCTTGCATAAGTCCGATGTGCACGGAGTGATGCTCAATTTAACCTCGGCTGAAGATATCCGCCACGCCGCGAATGCGATTACCCAGAGGGTGCATCAAGCCAATCCCGAAGCCATTATTGAAGGCATGATAGTGCAGAAAATGGCGTTGACCGCTGGCGCGCAGGAAATCCGCGTGGCCGTAATAAGCGATCCCGTCTTTGGTCCGGCGATTTGCCTTGGCGAAGGTGGCTCAGAATGGGACCCCACCAATGATGCTGCCGTTGCCCTGCCACCCCTGAATATGGCACTGGCGCGTTATATGGTGATCCAAGCGTTAAAGACCCATAAGTTAAAGGACAGACATTTACCATTGGGTCTAGACATGAATGCCCTGTGCGTTATGTTAACGCAAATATCCCATATTATTATCGATTGCCCTGAAATCGCCTCGTTAGATTTAAACCCAGTACTGGCCGCGGGTGAAAACATCACTCTGCTCGATGTGAATATCCGTTTGCATGATGCCAATGCCGACAGTTCATCGCGGATGGCCATCATGCCCTATCCGAAGGAATTAGAAGAATTCGCCGAGCTAAAAAATGGCCTTAAGGTAATGCTAAGGCCGATTTTGCCCGAAGATGAACCTAAACATTTGGCCTTCGATAATTCGTTATCCGATGAAGACAGATACAAACGTTATTTTGGGGTGCGCTCGAAAATGACCCATGAAGAAATGGCGGTATTAACTCAAATCGATTACGCCCGTGAGATGGCCTTTATCGCCACGGCTAAGGGGCCAGATGGTGATGACATCACCTTAGGTGCCGTGCGTGCATCTATTGACCCTGATAATACCGAGGCCGAGTTTGCCATGGCAGTGCGTGGCGATCATCAAGGTATAGGGTTAGGCAAGTTGTTACTCGAAAAATTAATCAAATATTATCAGGCCAACGACACGCCCGTGCTCACCGGCTTTACCATGTTTGAGAATCGCAATATGGCCAGTCTTGCCAAGAGTCTCGGTTTTAAAGTGACCTTCGATATGGAGGAGCATTTGATCAAAATGCACATGGATTTAAAACCGCCCAGTGATCAATAGCACCTACCCAGACGAACAAAAACGCCGCAAATCATTGCGGCGTTTTGTTATCCTAAGTAAATGATTATTTAACGAAATAGCGACCGAGCTCTAATACTTAACGTCTTGAAACATCGACACTCGCACCCACATTCTCAGCCTCTAACACAGTTACGGCCTTCGGACTTAGCTTGGTACAGTGCTTTATCGGCGCGACTAAACAGCGTTTCAGCATCATCCCCCTGTTGCAATGAGGCCATCCCAATCGAGACAGTAATCGCGCCAAGGGAAAGCTTTTTGTCTTTCCCTACCGTTAAGCGTCGCTCAGAAATACGTTCACGCAGATTTTCAGCCACTTGCAATGCGTCGTGAAAATGGGTGTTAGGTAGCACCACCACAAATTCTTCGCCGCCATAACGCGCAACAAAGTCATCCCCACGCACACATTGCTTTAAGGCTAATGCGACATAGGCCAATACTTTATCGCCGGTCAAATGGCCATAGGTGTCGTTAAAGGCTTTAAAGTTATCGATATCAATCAGTAAGAGACTACAGCGGGTCTGGTGATCTTGTGAACGGTAGATTTGATCCTGAATACTCAATTCATAGGCGCGGCGATTATGCAGAGACGTTAATTGGTCTGTCATAGCCGCGAGGCTAAGATTTTCCATTTCAGATTTAAGATTTTGTACTTCTTGACCCATGGTACACAGACTTTGCTCCATCTCACGGTTGTTGATAAGTAGCATCTGCATCTCATCGACCACACCATCAACCAGCTCGTTCAAGGTATTGATATCGGGATTAGTCTGTAATCGCAAACCAAACTCGGCTAATGAGCCAGAAAATGCCGCGGTTCCTTGACTCAACTGGCTGATTTTATTCAGCAGGCTATTGATCAAGATTTGTGTTTCAATCTGAACATTTTCAATTACTTCTGGTGACTGTTCTTGGATAAAGGTTTTATAAAGACTGGTATTAACTTCCTTGGTAAAAGAGACAGAATTCGCCAAAAAACCATCAATCGCGCGATTTAAATCGAGATTTGTGCCTGCAAAATATTCATACCAAACAGTGTAATTTTCAGGAGTAACAGGAATATCGAGGGCAGACATTTGCGGCACGGCCAAACGTAAAATTTGCGCGGCAGAATCAAGTTCTTTATTTTCTGCAGTAGAAGACATAAATCGCGAACCATAGATTTGTTATGTTTTTGTATATATTAAGTTAACTCAACTGATTCGATTTGGATATGAGAGAAATCAATTATTATGACAGGGAGCAAAAGAAAAGAGGATGTTGCCATCCTCTTCCTCATCATGGTGTCGAACCAACTAGAACGAGCTAAACCTCGCGACAATTAAGTCCACAATTAACCGCGGCAGCGAGCAAAGATATCTAATTCAGGCTGATATACCTCAGTTTTGATATTCATTAGTCCCAATAGACTATCGAATAAATTGTCATGGGAAAAACCACCTTTCGCCGCATGCTCAGCCAAACAATCCATATCCAATTGATTATCTTTGCTAAAATCTTTTGACACCCAAGCAAGCATAGGAATGCTCGTCTGCTCAATCGGTGCGATACTGTAAGGCGCGCCATGTAAATACATGCCTTTTTCGCCTAAAGACTCGCCATGATCGCTCAGATACAACATGGCTGGATCAAATTTATCTTGTTGGTTTTCTAACTTTTTAACCACTTCGCTAATAATATAGTCAGTGTACAAAATACTATTGTCATAGGTATTCATCAGCTCATCTTCACTGCAGTTTTGTATATCACTGCGCTGACAATCCGGTGTGAACTTACGGTGTTCTGCTGGATAACGTAAGAAATAAGTCGGGCCATGACTACCAATAACATGCAATACAATCACAGTATCTTTGCGTTCTGCGTTGGCTAAGGCTTCATCTAATTTGTTCAGTAATACTTGGTCGAAACAATATTGGCCAGTGCACAACTTAGGATCACTGTTCAAATCAATGGTTATGTTTTCAACTTGGTCACACACCCCTTTACAGCCAGAATCATTGTCAAACCATTGAACTTTAATACCGCCATGATCCAACACATCAACGGCGGTGTCTTGAGCATAGGCACGGCGTGAATCGTAATCTTCCCGTCCCATGCGAGAAAACATGCAAGGCAAAGATACCGCCGTTGCCGTGCCACATGAATGGGTATCTTTAAAGACAATTAATCCTTGGTCTTGGGTATGGGCGTTGGTTGGCTTGTCGTAGCCATAATACTGATAACTCATTGAACGCGCGGTTTCCCCCACAACTAGGACTAATAAATTCGGTTTACCATTTGAGTTGGCACTGACATTTTTTGCATCGAGGCCAAGTTGCTGATATTCCATTGGCGTTTGCAAGTACTGCACATTGATGTACTTAGACACGGCACCGATAAAATACGTCGGCACAATATAACGTTTTAGCTCGTCGTTGTTACGGCCAAAGGCCGCGTAATCTTGAAAATAGAAGAAAGCAATAATGCCCAGTCCTGCCAACATCGCTAGCATAAAAAGCACTTTATGCAGTAATTCTTTTAGGAAAGGTTTGTACTGAATATCCGCTTTATAGATAAGGTACGCGGGTAAAATCCCAGTCAGTAACATATTCATTATCGAAGCGAAATTCACATACATGAACGCTTCGGCATGATTGGTTTGAAAAGTGTTTTCTATCATGCCGTAATCGAAGACGACATTGTATTGATAGGCAGCGAAGAACACACTCGATGATAACAAGGTGAGTAAGATGAAAAACGGTTTAACGAGATACTTCACCGTAAATAAGGAAAATATAAAACTGAGTGCAAAGGTTAAAAACAACGGCACAGTAGCGATGAAGATAGGATCTACATCAGGTTGTTTTTCAATGCCTTTCTTAATGATGCCAAACAATGGGATATTGAAAATACAGACGTAAAATAACGCTGTGATAAAAGTGAATCGATTCACCGATAGAGTCTTAAATCTTGCTAACACTGATAGCTCTCACTCAAATTAGTTGTTTGTCGAGAATAACTTAGTATTCTTAAGGTAGTCTTAGCCTTTGACAGTGAAATTTTTTCGCAATAGTAGCAAGCTCTCGGCAATGGCTCAAATTATCTGTGGGTATTGTTAACATTAAATAATAAACTTAAAAAAACGGCCGAACCTCAATAAGTTCGACCGTTTTCTGCTCCCCAACCTATTAGGGTCTTGCTCGGTTTTACCAGTGAAGAGTTAACAATTCATGCTAACCCAGCGGTAATTATCTTAATTGCTGTAATAAGTAGGCAAACGCCATTGAATTAAGTTCCGCGGCTTGATTATTATCTGCAGCGCCGGCGTGGCCACCTTCAATATTTTCGTAGTACAAGACATCAATTCCCATGTCTTTCATCTTAGCAACCATCTTACGGGCGTGACCTGGGTGAACCCTATCATCACGGGTCGATGTGGTGAAAAAGACCTTTGGATAATGCACGTCTTTATGCAGATTATGGTACGGAGAATAAGTTTTAATGTAAGCCCATTCCTCAGGAATATCCGGATTACCGTATTCGCCCATCCAGCTGGCACCGGCGAGTAACTTATTGAATCTAAACATGTCAATCAGAGGTACTTGGCACACTACAGCGTTGTACAGATCCGGTCTGCGGGTAAATGCCGCCCCCATTAACAGGCCACCGTTACTGCCTCCTTGGATGCCTAAATGTTTACTTGATGTAATTTTACGGGCAATCAAATCTTCCGCTATTGCCTCGAAATCCTCATAGGCTTTATGTCGATTTTGCTTTAACGCCGCTTGATGCCAAGCTGGGCCATATTCGCCACCGCCACGAATGTTAGATAACACATAGACGCCGCCCTGCTCTAACCAGTTCTTACCAATGGTGGCCGAATAGGATGGACGCAGTGAGACTTCAAACCCACCATAGCCATAAAGTAGCGTAGGATTAGTGCCATCTAACTTAAGATCCTTAGCCATCACCACAAAGTACGGTACTTTAGTGCCATCTTTAGACGTCGCAAAGTATTGCTCAGTTTTAAACTTATCCGCAGCAAACTGTTGCGGCATACCTTTAATTTTCTTCGGATTTAGGGTTTTTACATTAACCGTATAGAGGCTTGAAGGCTCAAGAAAACTGGTGTAATTCACGAAAAAATCATCACTGTCTTGCTCAACGTCCATTACCGTCAAGGTCCCATTCGCTTCGAATGGGACTTGGGAGCTTTGCCAAGCGCCCTTTTCGTCTTGCTCATACCGTACTAATTTGCTTTTCACGTTATCGAGCCAATTAACGAAAATCGCACTCTTACTAAAACTAAGCTGCGCTATCGATGCGGTCTGAGTCGGGCTCACAAATAAACTAAATTTGGCTTTTTGGGCGATAAGATCCGCCACATCGGCATACACGACCGCGCCTTGCTTAAAGTTACCGTCTTTATTGGTTAAATCGCTCTTTAACTCAATAAATAACTTACCTTTAAAATAACCTTTAATCTCAGCATCTTGAGGTAATGGCAACCCTATGAGTTTGCCATCTTGATAGACATATTGGCTGGCGGTATAAAAAGTATGTGCCTCGGTGACTAAACTCAGCGGCGTTTTATCATCGAATAAAACCCAGCCTGATACAGCGACAGAGGTTTTGTCACCAGTGAAAATCGGTTTCGCTTGCTCGAGTGCTGTACCACGTTGCCAGAGTTTCACCTCCCGTGGATAACCTGAGTCAGTCATGCTTTGACCATCACCAAAATCAGTACCGACAAAGGCGTGGTCTTTATCTATCCAGCTCAGACTTGATTTGGCTTCTTTCAAAAAGAATGGCTTATCTTTGGTGGCAACAAAGGATTTAGTATTTAAATTAAATTCTCGCACTTCCACCGCATCGGCACCGCCGCGGGAAAGTGAGACAAAACAGCGCTCATTTTCGGGATACTGACAGCTAATATCCTTAAATACCCAATTGACGGATTCAGCTTTACCTAGGGCATCGATATCAAGCACGGTTTCCCATTTGGGATCGGGTTTAGCATATTCTTCCATGGTAGTACGGCGGTAAATACCGCGCACATGGGTGTCATCCTTCCAAAAGTTGTATAACTTGTCGCCAATGTGGGTCGCGTAGGGAATGCGTTCTTTATCGTTCAGGATGGCGAGACTGTTCGCCACTAAGGTATCAAAACCTTTAAACGCTTTAATTTCGGCGGCAGATGCAGCATTTTGGGTTTTCACCCATTCCATCGGCTTTGCGCCTTCAACATCTTCTAACCAAATGTATTTATCTTCTTCTGCGTGAAGTTGACCGCTCATACCGAGCACTCCTGCAATGCACAAAGGCAGTAATTTATTATTCATTCTATTCCTTTTAAACAAAGTCCATCTTGAGATCTGCCCTTACATTACCTTAATTAATATCCAGTTGAACTATTAATCCAACAAGAATGTAACAAAAGGTAAGATACTGTAATAGCTGATGATTAATCTAGAATGAATCGCGTTTTTAAAAATGTCATGCTATAAAAAAACGTCCACGAGGGATAATGCCGATCAGTTAAGACAGATCGCTTGACGATCTCGCTGAAAAGATCAAAATCCGATGACCTCATGTCATCGGATTTTTTTATGCAACTCTCAGAAGCACTCGCCCGTACTCATATTACCCGCCTAACCGAATTCACCTGCTTAGCAGATGTGTTAGAACCTGAGTTAATTCAATCTTGCCTAGACTCTCAGGGCGTTGCGACGTTAAGACGGCGTAAATTGCCGATGGACGCGATGATTTGGGCC
>NZ_JAKKRN010000045.1:0-28385 GCF_025654245.1 Shewanella sp. SM29 | reverse complement strand
TGCCAGGCACAGTACAAACGGTGGCCGGCACCTTAACCGTCACCGACGTCGACAACGGCGAAGCGGTATTCCAAGTGCAAACCAATGTCGCCGATGGCAACTACGGTTTCTTCAGCATTGATGCCGACGGTAACTGGACCTACACCTTAAACAACAGCCACAGCGACGTGCAGTCACTCAAGGCGGGTGAAACCCTGACCCGTGACATCACGGTCACCAGTGCCGATGGCACCGCCAGCCACACCGTGACCATCACCATTGTCGGCGCGAACGACTATCCAGTAATAAATTCCGTATCAAATGCTACGGTATCTGAAGAGGGGCTACTTAACGGTATAATTGATGTTATTGGTAATTCTGATACTACAGATGATGTTTCTGCTAGCGGCACAATAAATATTAATGATGTTGATGGTGACTCTTTAAGCGTTTCACTTTCTGGCCCAACAGAATTAATGTCAGGCGGACAAGCTGTAAATTGGCTCTGGGATGCGAATACACAAACACTAATAGGCTACACAGGTGTTATTGGCGGCTCTTCCTATGTTGAAGTTATGGCTGTAGTTCTAACCGCTCCAACTTCTGGTGATTCCAATTGGACCTATGATGTGACTTTAAAGGCACCACTTGATCATCCAGACACTACATCTGAAGATACTATTACATTCGATATAGGTATTACTGTTAATGATAATCATGGTGGCACCTCTACAGGTAGCTTTAGTGTTACGGTTGAAGATGACGCACCTGAAATCGCATCTATTAGCCCTGTCGAAGTAACGAATATAGATATTCCTGATACTTTAGTCGGTCTATTCTCTCTAACTGGCTATAGTGGCAACAACAATCTTCTTGATTTTGATGGTTTTACGATCACAGCCAAAGGATTTACCTCTTCAACAAACTCTAATTTAATTGATGCCGCAATCTATGGAAGTGGTAACGGGATAGGAGTTAGCAGTGTAGGGGCTCCTTATCATAATCTCGCGAACGAAGTCGATTTCCGTAAATTTGCGGATGGAAGTTCTGCATCTGAAGAAATCATCATTACTCTCGATCCAGGTACTGTTGCCTACGGCGTGAATATCCAGTTTTCCCATATGTTTGGCGGCGAACTAGAAGTCGGTGTCGTCGAGTTTTGGCGAGATGGCCAACTTATCGCAACTCAAACATTTAGTTCAGATGCCAGCAGTGGCAACTATGCGGCCAACTTCCAAGCCTTACAAGGTGGCTTTGACAAAATGGTCATCAAAGCCCTTGATAATGGCAAAGGTCCAAGTAGCGGTGATAATAGTGACTTCACTGTTACAGCTATTGAGTTTTTAGGCACTGCAACACCACCGGCAATCGCCTTTGCATCAGGAACAGTAACCCCAGAATGGGGTGCAGATGGTAAAGGTTCGCTCACCTTACAAGGTAGTGATGAAACCAATTTGTTCACGGCAGCAGGCAGTGCAATCACTATAACCCAAACGGCAAATACACTAATTGGGGTTGATGCAGCTGGTCACTTGGTATTCAAACTTGAGTTTACCCCAGGTACAGGTCAATGGGACTTTCATCAATATCAAGAGATGTTACAACCTAGCGATGGTGATATTGATTTCAAAGTAAGAGCCACTGATGGAGATGGCGATCATACAGATGGTACTTTCTCTGTTATTCCACAAGTTTATGTTGATACAACGCCACCTTCGGCACCTGAAGTACGCATCATCGATGATGTAAATGATGACGCGTATTTGACGAGTACAGAGATAGGTAATAATGGCGTTCAAATACAGGTCAAAATTAATGCGAGTGACTTTAATACTGGCGGCAGTGTACATCTAGAAATCGATAATGCAGGTAATAATAGTACAGTAGACCTCATTCTTGACAATGGCGTACTGAAATTTAGTAATGGTGCTCTAGCAACAGGTTACACCTATACAAATGGTGTTATTACTTGGACAGAGCCTACTCCAACTGCAGGTCAGGCAATCTCAGTCACCGCCACTCAAACTGATAGTGCGAATAATGAATCAGCTGAAGGCACGGATAATGCTACCGTTATTGATGCGACTGACGATCGTTATACCATCGACGAAGATCAGCAGCTAACGGGTAATGTTCTTACCAATGATCAACTCGGCAATCTGAGCATCACTAGCTTCAGAGTCATGTATAACGGTATGCAAACCAGTTTTAACGCTGGGCAAACCATTACCTTGGCCGTGGGTAGCTTATTAATACAAGCTAATGGTGAATTCCAGTTTATTCCAAATGATAACTGGGCAGGCGAAATGCCAAGTGTAACCTACACAACAAATACTGGTTCCACAGCAGCACTTGATATCACTGCCTTACCTATAGCAGATAAGCCTGTAGTTAACGTTATTCTGACTGATAATGGCATACCGCTTTACAGTAACTTTAAGACTTCAGGTATCACTACCGAACAATTCCGTACGAGCGATTTTACTACCGCACCATTTAATACTGGTACGCGTACTATTGATAATACTTCCGGACAAGATCAGTTGCTCGGTACTGGGGGGAACGATCATCTTGTCAGCGCAAATGGCGGCGGTGATCTACTCTACGGTATGGATGGTGATGACATACTCGTCGGCAGTGATGCCGTTCAAGGTGACTCTCTCTATGGCGGAACAGGAAATGATGTTCTTGTTGCTGGTCTAGGTAATGACGGACTCTACGGTGGTGCAGGAACAGATATCGCCGTACTTCTTGGCAACCGAGCCGACTACATAATTGAGAAAGGCACAGGCTACTCTAGCAATGATCGTTGGTTCAACTTCTTTGTAACTGAAAATGGCATCGGTGTTACTAAGGCCCTGCATGATGTTGAGTATGTGCAATTCAAGGATGGCATATACGCGATCAATCAAATCACAGGTGAACTCACATTAGAACAGCCTACAGCTGTAGACTATCCAATCGAAATTAATGTGTCACTTGCGGATCGAGACGGTAGCGAAAGCATCGATAGCATTCAGCTCAGTGGTTTACCCGAAGGCACCTTACTCTACAGCAGTAACGGTACATTGATGGGGACTGCAGATGCAGACGGTAATATTCTTCTAAATCATGGCAGCGTATGGAACAGTGCATCCTTAGATGTCAATCTGACAGGATTAACATTAAGGGTTCCTGGTGAATATGCAGGTCAAGTCAACCTCGTTGTCGAAGCTGTATCAAGAGAGTCAGGTACAGACCTAACCAATACTGCAACAGATGCAGATAGCGTCATTCTTAGCTACTTCAGTGGTCATGAAGGAGAGCCTGGCGATCAAAATCTTAACTTTGGTAATGAGCACAACATTGTGGTCGGCGATTTAGACGGTAGCGTTATTTTGCCAGGTCAAAACTACAATATCGCCTTTATGGTTGATAGTTCTGGCAGTATAAATAGCGCCACGTTGAGTACAATGACTGATCAATTAGCGCAGGTATTTGAAACACTTAAAGCCAGCGCAGGTTCAAATGGTGCTGGGGTTGTAAAATTATTCCTTGTCGACTTTGACTCCCATGGCAACAAGAGTATTAGCGTAGACTTAAGTTCGCCAAATGCTCTGTCCCAACTGCAAACTATATTACAAAGCATGGTTTCAGGTGGTAACACTAACTATGAAGACGTATTTAAAACTACGGCAAATTGGTTTAGTAGTGCAGATGCAACAGGAAATGCGGGAGCAACGAACCTGGCTTACTTCATTACTGATGGACAAGCAAATAGATACAATACTAATGAGGGATCAAATCCATTGATAGATGATTGGATTAATAACTCTAAAGATGTTTATCTCAATACTCTATTACAAAATGGTTATATACCAGGACAAGTGTATAAGTCTAATAACTACACAATTATTAATGCAGCTGGTGAAGTGTTTAAAATAGATACGCAGGGAAAATCTAGCCTGATTGGTTATATGCGCCCTAATGGTACTGGTACCTATGAATACTCAAGTCTAGGAAGCAATAGTGGTAGCATTGATAGCCAATCTCAAAGTGGTTTCGCATTCTTATCAGCCCTTGGCGTCACAGTAGCTGCAATCGGAATGGGTTCAAGCTTAAACAATAGTGACTTACTTCCTTACGATTCGGACGGACATATCCAAACGGGTGTCAACGCTGAGGATTTAGCTGATGCGATCATTGGTACTCCAATTACCCAACTGCCAGGATCTGATACCATCAACGGTGGTAACGGCGACGATATACTCTTTGGTGATGCCATCAACTTTAACGGTATCAGTGGCCAAGGTTATGTTGCCATCAAAGATTATGTTGCTGATCAGCTAGGGGTAGCTGCAGTAACCGATGCCCAAGTACATAGATATATTACTGAGCATGCATCTGATTTTGACCAATCTGGTGCCAGTGATAAGGCAGATGTTCTTATCGGCGGACAAGGTAATGACATACTTTATGGGCAAGGTGGGAATGATCAGCTTTACGGCGGTAATGGTAATGATCTTATATTTGGTGGTGCTGGTAACGATACTATTATTGGTGGCCTAGGAAACGATAAACTAACGGGTGGGACTGGTGCTGATACTTTCGTCTGGCGCTATGCAGAAACGGGAACAGACCATATCACTGACTTTAATATCCATGAAGATAAATTGGATTTAAGCGATTTACTCCAAGGTGAAAGTAACAACACACTACACAGTTATTTAAACTTTAGCTTAGTTAGTGGTTCAACTGTGATTGATATCGATGGCAATAAAGACGGTGTGTTTGAGCAGCATATCGTTCTTGACGGTGTTGATTTGTATAGTGCGTATAACACTACAACAGAGACTGGCATTATTAATGGCCTACTAGGTACTAATGGCAGCGGTCCGTTAATTGTTGATACTCAGCCAGTCACACCAGAACCAAGTTCAGGTCTTGCACCATTGAATAGCAATGAGCAGCATAATATCCCTTAGACAAAATCGTTTGGATGGCCTATAGAAATATAGGCCATCATGACCGATACTTGCCATAACCATATAAAAATCCAAAGGATAAGTAATTAGGTGTCTGCTGCAGCTTCTGAAAAAATTGATCAATGGACCATTTCAGCCTCACAAAGAGTGTTAGTGGATCCTTTGCTGGATTGTTTAGTGTTACTCACTGAGCATTTTGGCAATCCGTGCTCGAGCGATTCGCTTGCGGCAGGTTTACCCTTGTCAGGTACCGTATTATCACCTGACTTATTACCTCAGGCGGCTTCAAGAGCGGGTCTAGCGGCTAAGCTATCTCGAAAAGGATTAAACGAAGTATCACCTATATTGCTCCCCTGTATTTTATTATTAAAAGACAAAAAAGCCTGTATATTGCGAGAACTTGATGTTGCATCAGATAAAGCAATTATTCAATTACCCGAGACGGGCGGTGAAGAGACACTGACAATTGAGTCGCTCGAAGCCTTATATGTGGGGTATTTATTCTTAGTCAAACAAGAATACCGTGGCGACATGGGCTTCGATGTTTATCTACACGATAATAAAACCCACTGGTTAGTCCAAACCCTCAAAGATTCAGCACCCATTTATCGTGATGCATTAATCGCTTCTGTATTGGTGAATTTATTCGCCTTAGTTTCACCGTTATTTATTATGAATGTGTATGACAAAGTCGTCCCAAACCTCGCCTTTGAATCCCTTTGGGTTTTAGCGATTGGTGCGGCGATTGCTTATATGTTCGATCTTATCATGCGGCAACTTAGAAGTTACCTCATCGATGTTGCAGGAAAAAAAGTAGATATTATTGTGTCTTCGCGACTTTTTGCTAAAGCGATAGGTATTCCCCTAGAAAAACGTTCTCCTAGTATCGGCGGCATGGCGAAACAGTTAGGTGAATTCGATAACATTCGTGAAATTTTAACTTCGGCAACGATCACTACTTTAGTCGATCTCCCCTTCGCGATATTTTTCTTAATTATTATTTTTATTGTCGCTGGTGATCTCGCTATAGTTCCAGTCATTGGCGGCATCATTATTATTGGCTTCACGCTTTATATTCAACCTAAACTCAAAGCGGCAATCGAAGAAGGCAATAAATTTTCAAGCTTAAAACATGGGCATTTAATTGAGAGCTTATCAGCGCTAGAGTCAATTAAAGCTAATGGTGCTGAAGGAATTGTGCAAAAAAGCTGGCAACAGATGATAGGCCACAGTGCAAACTGGCAATTAAGGTCAAAAAAGCTCTCCAACTCTGTATCGAACGTAGCGAACTTTACGGTGCAATTTACCGTTGTCTGCGTGGTGATTTTGGGCGTTTATCGTGTGGCTGATAATGCGATATCTATGGGCGGAATTATTGCTGCGGTCATGCTATCGAGCCGTGCCATTTCACCGATGGCACAACTTGCAGGCCTGATGACGAGAGCAAACCACACAGCCAGTGCACTACGCCAACTGAATGAAATCATGACTCAAGAAGATGAGTTTGAAAATAAAGGGCATTTAGTTAGCAAACAAAGACTCATAGGCAAGATCAATGCTGATCATGTCGGTTTTAGTTATCCAGGTTCTGAAAAGCCTGTGTTGCATCCGATGTCGCTGACGATTAATCCTGGCGAACGCATTGCCATTATCGGTCGAAATGGTTCAGGTAAAAGTACGCTCGCTAAGCTACTGGTCGGGCTATTTCAACCCACGGCAGGAAGCTTGCGCTACGACGGTTTAGACTCAGCACAGATTCATCCGAGTGATTTACGTCGTAATTTTGGCTACTTACCCCAAGATGTCACCCTATTCCATGGTTCTATTCGCGACAATATTTTATTTGGTACACGTCAAGTCACTGAACATCAACTCATCCGCGCGGTACAGCTTTCTGGTGTGAGTCAATTCACCAACCTAGAAGCAGAAGGCCTAGACCAACAGGTCGGCGAAGGCGGCATGTCACTCAGTCGCGGGCAAAGACAAACTGTCGCCCTTGCTCGCGCCACACTGAATGATCCCCCAGTGTTACTGATGGATGAACCTACGGCGAGTTTAGATGCTCGCGCTGAACAACAATTTATTCGTTCAATGCAAAATGTCAGCAAAGATAGAACGTTAATTCTTATTACCCACAAGATGCATTTATTGCAACTCGTCGACCGCATTATTGTACTTGAACGCGGCCATGTGGTTGCCGATGGACCTAAAGCAGAAGTGCTAGAAAAACTCAATTTTGGCCTAGTGAACGGAGAGGCTAAAAGATGAGTAAACATTTAACAACAAACGACTTAGATATGGTTGATGATGTCTATGGCGCCATGATGACAGACGCTCCCAGCGGACACAGATTAATCATATGGGCACTTGCTGCTATGGTAGTGTGTTTTTTACTGTGGGCGGGGTTTGCTCAATTAGATAAGGTTACTACTGGAACGGGAAAAGTGATTCCTTCATCGCAAGTTCAAGTGATCCAAAGTCTAGATGGCGGCATAATGCAAGAACTCTACGTTCAAGAAGGTGAGATAGTCACAAAAGGGCAGCCTTTAGTGCGTATTGATGATACCCGCTTTCGCTCCGACTTTGCTCAACAAGAGCAAGAAGTTTATGGCTTAAAAACCAATGCTATCCGCATGCGCGCCGAACTCGACAGCATTCTAATATCAGACATGACCTCTGATTGGCGTGAACAAGTGCTAATTACTAAAGAAGCATTGATATTCCCTGAAGCTATCATTGCTGCGGAACCCGCCTTAGTGAAAAGACAACAAGAGGAATACAACGGACGCTTAGATAACTTAAGTAACCAACTTGAGATCCTCGTACGTCAAATTCAACAAAGACAGCAAGAAATTGATGATCTCGCCTCTAAAACAACGACATTAACGACGAGCATGCAGCTAATCTCCCGCGAGCTTGAACTCACTCGACCTTTAGCCAAAAAAGGTATTGTTCCTGAAGTTGAGTTACTCAAACTCGAACGCACGGTAAACGACTTGCAAGGTGAATTGAATTCAATGCGTTTACTCCGCCCTAAAGTAAAAGCTGCATTAGATGAGGCTATCTTAAAACGCCGTGAAGCCGTATTTGTTTACGCTGCAGAGCTACGCGCGCAGCTCAATGAAACTCAAACCCGCCTCTCTCGCATGAATGAAGCACAAGTTGGCGCGCAAGATAAAGTCAGTAAGGCGATTATCACCTCCCCTGTTAATGGCACCATTAAAACCACGCATATCAATACACTGGGTGGTGTAGTGCAACCTGGGATCGATATTATCGAGATAGTTCCGTCGGAAGATCAACTGCTGATAGAAACTAAAATCTTGCCTAAAGATATCGCTTTCTTACATCCAGGATTACCCGCCGTAGTAAAAATTACCGCCTATGATTTTACCCGCTATGGCGGCCTTAAAGGAACTGTCGAACATATTAGTGCCGACACTTCTCAAGATGAAGAAGGCAATAGCTACTATCTCATCAGAGTTAGAACTGCAGAATCTAGTTTAACCAAAAACGATGGCACACAGATGCCAATTATTCCGGGAATGTTAACTTCAGTTGACGTTATCACGGGGCAAAGATCCATACTTGAGTACATTTTAAATCCAATTTTAAGGGCTAAGGACACAGCGCTCAGAGAGCACTAAGCCTTTTTTTTATAAACCGGGAGGTTGGTCATGAAGACTTCAGCAATACGACAATTTCAATGTTCAAAGATAGCCATAGTGCTGTCATTAATCCTGTTACCTTTATCGGCTCAAAGTCAGACGTTAGAACAAGCCGTTGCACATACGCTAGATACAAACCCAGATTTACGAGTGGCCTTCAACCGCTTTAAGGCGCGAGAAGAACAAGTTAATCAAGCGATAGCAGGCTATATGCCAACTATTGATGTCAATGGTGGCTACGGTTACGAACAAACCGACAGCGTATCGACACGTAGACGACCCAATATCGGCGAAGTCGATAGCAAAGGGGTGGCTGAATTAAATCCCGGAGAGTTTGGTGTTAGCATAAAACAAATGCTTTTCGATGGTTTCTACACCAGCAGTGAAGTTGATCGTTATAGCTTTGAAGCTAGCGCAGACCAATGGGCACTGCTTGCTGCAGCTGAAGATATGGCACTCGATGTCAGTAAAGTCTATCTCAACTATTTACGCACCGATGAAGTGTTAAAATTAGCCGAGAAAAACCTTAACAGCCATAAAGAAATTTATGACCAGATTAAACAACGTACTGACTCAGGTTTAGGCTCAATCGCAGATCTATCCCAAATCTCGGGACGTTTGGCGCGTGCTAATGCTAACGTTATTTCTGCTCGCAACAATTTACTTGATGCAAAAGCACAGTACGTCAAAATTGTAGCGGCGGCACCAGCAGACTTAATATTACCAGTGCCAGATGCAGACATGCTGCCAAAGGATCTTAGCTCTGGCATTATTGTTGCGCAAGAGAATCACCCCATACTCAAATCTGCAGCAAACGATATTAGTGCCGCTGAAAATGAACGCTCTTCAGTACAATCCAATTACTACCCTCAGGTTTCTTTAGAACTGAATGGTAACTGGAATAACGATATTAGCGGCGAAGATGGAATATCAGGTGCTGGAGCTTTCCGCAGTGATGTGGGTGGCCATAGTAACGATCTCGTCGCCATGGTGAGGGTGAGATACAACTTATTTGCGGGGGGTAAAGATCTTGCCCGTGAAAAAGAAACTGCTTACAAGTTGGGTGAAGCGAAAGAAATCCGCCAACGCGCCCAACGTGAAGTTGTTGAAGGGGTAAACCTAGCTTGGAACGCATTTGAAATGCTAGCGCCGCAAAAACAATATATTCGCGATCATGTCGTGGCCGCAAAGGATACTCAAACAGCCTATGCACAGCAGTTCAACTTAGGCCAACGCAGTTTACTCGACTTATTAGATACCGAAAATGAACTCTTCGAGGCGCGTAAAGACTACTTACAAGCTGAATATGATGAAGTTATTGCTAAGTATCGCGTGCTCAATTCTACAGGACGATTATTAGACTCACTTAAAGTCACTAGACCTGATGCGTGGCGCGGAGAGCGCAATTATGAAGGAGGAGCTAACAAATGAAAACTCTCACATTTTTTCTAAGTGTCACTCTTTTAGCTGGTTGTTCGATGCGCGATACGGTTAATATTGACGAAATGGTCACAACTCAAACCTATGATCTATCTGATAAAGATAGCGATGGTGTCATTGAAGCCCGTGAACGCTGCAACGACACAGCCCAAGGGGCAGGTATTGATAACTATGGCTGTGGCAAAATAAAAGCGATTAACGAGCGAAAGGAAATAAATATTTTATTCCCGAATGACTCTGCTTATATTGCGCCTGAGTACTATCCTCAAATTGAAGAGGTGGCTATTTTTCTACGTCAGTATCCAACGACCAAAGTGACTATCGAAGGTCACACGAGTCGCACAGGAACCGATGAACGAAATACAGTATTATCTCAAGAACGTGCAAATGCTGTCACCGCTGTACTGGCTGAACGCTTTAGTATTGATAGAAGTCGATTAACTGCTATTGGATATGGTTCTAGCCGCCCAATTGTTTTAGAACAGACGCCGGAAGCAGAAATTCGTAACCGTCGTGTTGTTGCAGAAGTCACTGGTGATGATACGGCAGCAGACATGAAATGGACAATTTACTCGGTCGATGACAACTCAAAATAAAGGACTAACACATTAGGTTATGAACGGCAGACTTGATTATAAAGATTCATTATTGCGAGTCTGCCGCTTTAGCCTAATAGCGTCAGCCCTAGGCATATGTTGCCTATATGCGGCCCCCACACAAAACCTTGATGAAGTGAAGATAACTTCAACCCTAGAAAAACATTACGGCGAACGTGCTGGAATGCGAGCAAGGGCTTGGTTCAAAGTGTTATCGGAAGCGAGTACGCTAGATGAAAAAGAAAAGTTATTGAAGGTGAATAACTTTTTTAATTTATTCCGTTTTGTGGATGACAGTAAATTATGGGGAGACTCGAATTATTGGGCAACGCCGATGGAGTTTATTGGTGTGAATGGCGGTGATTGCGAAGACTTTTCGATCGCAAAATACTTCACCCTACTCCAACTTGGTGTTCAAGAGGACAAGATGCGGATCACTATGGTTAAAGCCACTACGGTTAATCAATACCATATGGTATTGGCTTACTATGAAACACCATCATCAATTCCTTTAGTGCTCGATAATCTTGACCATGAAATAAAACCCGCCACAAAAAGAAAAGATCTACTGCCTGTTTATAGCTTTAACGGTAAACAGTTATGGCTCAATAAAGAGCAAGGTCGAGGCGTACTGGCAGGGTCCTCAAAACGATTAGAAAAATGGAACGATCTTAACCATAGATTAGGTGTTGACCGTCTTAGGCAACCAAAATTAAAACTGGAGTAGCACCAAAAATGACACTGTTTAGACAGATTTATTCGCTGCTTTTTAGCCTGTTCTTGCTTGTAGTTGCAAGCCTTGGCTATGTGCAATTCACTGAGACTCAAAGCTTTTTAACAAAGCAAATGGAGTCCGATCTAAACAATGCCAGCACTTCACTCGGTCTAATGCTTACCCCAGCACTCGAAGCCGGCGATACCGCAGCGGCAGAAACCTTAGTGAATGTTATTTTTGAAGGTGGTTACTATCAAAATGTAAAATTGACTTGGATGGTCGATGGTAAGCAACAAGAGTGGAATAATCCTTTAAAAATTGAAGATGTCCCTCAATGGTTTATCAATCTAGATCTGTTTAAAACCATCAAAAAACAAAGCACTATCACCTCAGGTTGGCTGCAGCTAGCACAGCTTGAAATCACTGCTCATCCTGGTTTTGGTTATCATGAACTATGGCGAATCATGTCCAATACCATCATAGCCTTCTCACTACTTTTTCTCGTTGCTATTTTTACAGCAAGAGTAGGCTTAACATGGATATTGAAACCTCTCCACACCCTGTCTGAACACGCGAAAAGTATCGCAGCACGCCAATTTGGTCCAGACATGGCACTACCCAAAACCACCGAATTAAAAGACTTAGTGACTGCATTTAACAGCATGTCAGCTCAATTGAAACAAGTGTTCCATTCTCTTGACGAAGAGGTTGGCGCGTTACGTAAGAAGAATCTTGTCGATCCGGCGTCAGGCCTGCCTAACCGCCAATATGTAGTAAGTCGTTTAAATGGTTGGTTAAGTGAACCTAGCAGCGGTGCTTTATTCCTCGCCAAACTCGACTGGCTCGAAGAAGTGCACAGTAAATATGGCTATCAAGTTCGAGATGAAACCATACGGATCCTCGCAGAAAAGTTTCAACAGCAATTAAACGAAATAACACCTTCGGTCATAGGCCGTATTGCCGCCTATGAATTTGCATTTTTAGTGACCGATGTTGAACACGATCAGATCAGTAAATATTTACAAACACTTATCCGTACAATCAATCAAGAAATGTCAAAAGCAGGCTGTAAGCCCAACGAAGACTTTGCTATCGGTATTGCGGAACGTATTGGGCAAATGAATGTGTCGGATATTTTGGCCCAAGCCGACAATGCCCTTCAAAAAGCGTTACAAGAAAATAAAACCTTCCACTGGTTTGAAACCACAGAGCAGCAATTATTCACCCGCGAGCAATGGCGCGATAATCTCAGCCATGCTATCAGCAATAAGAAGTTTAAGTTTAGATGGCAACCCATCCAATTTTGCGATGGTGATGGCATAGCACAACGGGAATTGTATTGCCAATTAGAGCTTGGTGATCAACTCGCTCATGCAGGGCAATTTATGCCGTATATCGAGTTATTATCACTTGGTGCCTTACTCGATAAATGCTTAATTGAAACTGTCTACGAGCAAAAACTGCTCGAGCGGAGCTATGAACCGCTCGCAATTAACTTAACCCACCAAAGTATTAACGATCCTCAGTTCCATGAGTGGCTAAATCAATTTTTGCGAAATGCCACATTTATTGAGCGCATCTGCTTCGAAATCCCTGAGGCTGGTGTTTATAGTGATCTTAAGTCATGCCAGCACTTATGTAACATCATTCGCGATAACGGTGCTAAGTTTGGTATTGACCACTTTGGTCGTCAGTTTGGCTCTATGTCTTATCTACAGGAATTAAGACCTAGCTATGTGAAGCTGGATCAATCCTTCGCCTACTATGATGAGACACACCACAATAGCGAATTGTGCCGCGCCCTAATCAACGTAGCAAAAGGATTGGACATTCAAGTCATAGTGACGGGTATTCAAGAAAAAGCTCAGCTAGAACGTTTTAACGAGCTTAGAACAGATGCCTATCAAGGCTTTATCGCCCCGCCAGTGAATCTTGACTAAGCCGTATTATTAAGAAGTGATGTTTGCAAACAAAAAGCTCCGTAAGGAGCTTTTTGTTTTTCTACGGTTGAGTGACTATGCCGATACAGTTCTGCTCTGCAAGTCTGCCAGGTGTAAATAAGAACTGTGGCCAACTTCTATACTCATTAAGGATGCGCTATCAAGCGACAACAAACATGATAATGTCAGTGAGTAGTTCCATTTCGCCAATGCAAAAAAGCCTCAGTGTATTCATTAATGAATGCTGAGGCTTTTCTACTTATTTGGTCGGTGATAGAGGATTCGAACCTCTGACCCTCTGGTCCCAAACCAGATGCGCTACCGGACTGCGCTAATCACCGTAAATTTTGCACTATTATTTACATACGCTTAGAGGGTTCACCCTCTCGTCCACTTTCATCCAAAACATCTGGATGCGTTATAGGACTGCGCTTATCACCGTAAAACATTAACTATTTACTTAACTTACATTAAGCTCGCTAGTCACGCGAAGAATTTGGTCGGTGATAGAGGATTCGAACCTCTGACCCTCTGGTCCCAAACCAGATGCGCTACCGGACTGCGCTAATCACCGAGAATGAAAATCTTTATATCAAAGTAAATGAATGGGGTGACTGATGGGGCTCGAACCCACGACAACCGGAATCACAATCCGGGACTCTACCAACTGAGCTACAATCACCACTGATTTTCACTTACTTTGCTAACCTTAAAGCTCACAACTCTATTCGGAAGTGGTGCGCCCAAAAGGATTCGAACCTTCGGCCTCACCCTCCGGAGGGGTGCGCTCTATCCAGCTGAGCTATGGGCGCTCGCCTTGGTTAGCGCCGCATATACTAGGGTCAAATCCCCTTTGAGTCTATAGCTGTTTTGCACTTTTTTTACTGACTGCTCAAGTTTTATCACATTAGCTGACTTTTAAAGCGGAATGCAGCCAAAATATGACTTGGATGTTACAGTATTTCATGCTAATTATAGACTTTGGTAAAAGCAAACATATATTTAACTAGTGAGTATCATGTTTAAGGATGAAGATGAAACTGGCCAGCCGCGTGTGAGTGAAACTGAACGCTTACGCAAAAAAATTATTCGCTTAAAACAATTAGCGCATAAATATAAGCATGCTGAGATCATTCAAAACGCATTACTCGAAATATCCAATATTGCGACCCATGCTTCTTCACTCGAAGAATTCTATGTCGGCGTACATAGCCATCTAAAACAGCTCATTCCCGCTGATAATTTTTTTATTTCAACCCTGGATACTCACACAGGTGAACTCGCCATCCCCTTTTTCGCTGATGAGAAAGATGCCCATCCAGCGGAGCTTTATCCTGAACAATCACTATCTACATTATTACAGCAAGGATTAACAGGCTACGTACTCAGAACTGGGAAAGCGTTGTTGTGTAACAATGACACAGTCAATGAACTGATTGCCGCTGGAGAAATTGTTAATTTAGGTTCTCCCTGTCATCTGTGGCTGGGCGTGCCCATCAAACAAGATGACATAGTAACGGGTGTGTTAGTGGTGCAAACCTATGACACTAATATCAGTTATGGTGAAATCGAACTCGAGTTAATGACGTTCATTTGTCACCATATTGCTGGGGTCATGGAACGGCTAAAACATCAAGAACAATTAGAACAAGCTATCCAGCAAAGAACAAAAGAACTCAGCCAAGCCTACGATAAGTTAAAACTAGAAGTCTATGAACGGCGTAGAGCTGAACGCTTACAAAAATCACTGTTCGAAATCGCCGAGCTAGCAAGTTCCAGTGCAGACAACCCAGACTTTTATGCCCAATTGCATAATGTTATTCGACATTTAATTCCGGCCAATAACTGCTATATCGCCCTATTAGACGACACAGAAACCCACCTCACGTTTCCTTTTTATGTATCGCAATTAGCCAATAAGCACCCAGGTACTCGGCCGCTACAAGACGGCTTAACCGAATATGTGCTCAAACATAAGCGCCCACTATTGCTAGATCAAAGCAGTATCAATGCATTAATTGCCTCTGGTGAGCTGTATTCCCAAGCACCAGCGTTAAATCATACTCAAACCATGCATCAGTGGATCGGTATTCCGCTTTTTATCCATGATCAAGTTCGTGGTGCGTTAACGATTTACAGTTTTAGCATGACACAAAATTACCAAGTTAAAGACTTAGAATTACTGACATTTGTATCACAACATATAGGCTCGGCTATCGAGAAAAAGCTGTCCGCAGAGTCCTTACAACGCAGTTATGAAGAGCTAGAAGAAAAGGTTATTGATCGTACCAAAGCGTTAGCCGAACTCAATAAAAGTCTTGAGAAAGAAATTCAACAACGCCGTAGTATGGAAGCCAAGCTAGTTCACGATGCCAAACATGATGCACTTACAGGCCTGCCTAATCGCGCTATGTTTATGGAGCGTTTATCTCAAGCGATCAAGCATGTTCGTCGCCATAGCTTAGAACAGTTTGCCCTACTGTTTATCGACCTCGACCGCTTCAAACAGATTAACGACACTATGGGACACCTAGAGGGCGATAAATTCTTAATTGAGACGGCAAGCCGCCTCAAGTCCTGCATTCGTGATAATGACACCTTAGCGCGACTCGGTGGCGATGAGTTTGTGATACTGCTCGATAGCATTAACAACATCAACGACGCGAAAGATATATCAGAAAGAGTGATCCAAAAAATATCCCAGCCCTATCGACTTGGCACAATGGAATTTAGTTCTGGAGCCAGTATCGGTATCACCATCAGTGGCAAGCACAGAATTGATACCAGTGAATCTATGTTACGTAATGCAGATACTGCCATGTATCAGGCGAAAGCCAATGGTAAAGGCTGCTATGTTATTTTTGATGATAACGCCCAACATCAGGCCATGCAGGATGTCGAGTTAGAAACTGAATTTAGACATGCATTACACCATGCTGAAATCCACCTGAGTTACTTACCAGTAGTCAATTTTAAAACAGGTCAAGTGCATGCATTAGAAAGCCGCCTGTTCTGGCAACATCCGCAGCGTGGGCTCTTACAGCAGGAACAACTTAGCACGCTTGCTGAACAGTCACACCTTACTGTTGAGCTCGATAAATATACGATCAGCATCATAGATAGCAGCTATCCCCAACTCCTCAAGCAATATGATGAATCTGTTGAATTACATGTCATGCTTTCGAGCCAACATCTCAAGCATAAGCATGTACTGCGCAGTTTGAAAAACACTCTCAAGCAAACCCAGTTAAACCTGAGCCATTTGTGGTTATTCTTCAATGAAAAAGCCCTAGTGCAAGAAACTGAAAATCATATCAATGGCTTTGAATTGTTGCAGAAACTCGGGGTAAAACTCGGCATCAGCCAATACGGTAGCGGCTATAGTGCATTAAATAGCTTATTGTTTCTGCCAATAAAAGGCTTAAAACTCGATGCCAACCTCACCAAACAAATACAAGGCGAGCAACAGCTTAAGTTAATGTCAGCCTATCAAAAAACGGCATCAACCTTAGAGCTTCAAACCTTTGTCGATGGCATTGATAACCCTGAACAAAAACGTATCTTCAGTGAACTGGGTTATCAGCTGGGCCAGGGGGCTGCTTTAGCCGACACTTTTACCTTATGTGAAAACCAACCACAGATATGTGCTCAGCTCGAATATGCCTAGTAAAAAAATAAGTAGCTGATTTAAAAGAATAGTAAGCGAAACCGCTCGCTATTTTTTAAACATATCTCTTAAGCTAGAAATATTTGCCCGCCCCGTTTGCATCCGCTCCTGTTCCGTTTGTTGTGGCTTACGATTTTCCCACACCACATCATCTTGAGGTAACTCAAGTAAGAAACGGCTTGGCTCACAACGCATGGTTTCACCAAATTGGCGCCTTTCGCGGCAGAGGGTGAACCAAAGCTCTCGTTGAGCTCGAGTGATACCCACATACGCCAACCGACGCTCCTCATCGACGTTATCTTCGTCTATGCTGGTTTGATGGGGCAAAATACGCTCTTCTACTCCAACCATAAACACGAAGGGAAACTCTAAGCCCTTAGAAGCATGCAAGGTCATCAACTGCACCTGATCGCCGCCTTCATCCTCACTATTACGCTCCATCATGTCCCTGAGCGTCAATCGAGTCACCACCTCTGGCAAGGTCATAGGCTCATCTAACTCATCACCCGCGAGCATCTCAGTCACCCAACGGTAAAGCTCTGAGATATTCTTCATCCGCATTTCAGCGGCCTTGGCACTGGTGCTGGTTTCGTATAAGTAATCTTCATAATTGATCTTACGGATCAAATGCTTCACCGCCTCGACGGGTTCACCACGTTCAGCATGATCCCCAGTCTCCACGATAAAACGACCAAACTGATACAAAGATGACATAGCCGCAGGCGGTAAATGATGATTCAGTTCAGGCTCAAAAATCGCCGCAAACATAGAAATATGCTTCTCGTTGGCAAAATTACCTAAACGCTCTAAGGTTGATGGACCTATGCCACGTTTAGGCAAATTCACGATGCGCAAGAAAGCATTATCGTCATCGGGATTCACCACGAGTTTTAGATAGCCCATGATGTCTTTAATTTCAGCACGAGCAAAAAATGACGTACCACCACTCAATTTATAAGGAATACGGTTCGTCATCAGTGCGCGTTCGAGTAACCGCGATTGATGGTTGCCCCGATACAAAATCGCATAATCGCCAAACTGAGTACGGCCGACAAACTTGTGACGCACAATTTCGGCAACAACACGTTCAGCCTCTTGCTCCTCATTGGCGGCAAACAGCACCCGCAACGGCTCACCATAGGCAAGCTCGCTAAACAGGGCTTTATCATAAACATGGGGATTATTCGCGATAAGAATGTTCGCAGCCCGTAGGATCCGCTGGCTAGAACGGTAGTTCTGCTCCAGTTTAATCAGCTTAAGCTGCGGAAAATCTTTACCCAATAACACGAGGTTTTGTGGCTTAGCACCGCGCCATGAATAGATAGACTGATCGTCGTCCCCCACCACAGTAAAGCGCGCCCGCTCACCCACTAACAGCTTTACCATTTCATATTGGCTGGTATTGGTATCTTGATATTCGTCCACCAGCAAATATTGGATCTTGGTTTGCCAGCGCGTACGCACTTCTTCATGGTGGCGTAACAATAAGGTTGGCATCAGAATCAAATCGTCAAAATCTAAAGCGTTATAGGCTTTCATATGTTGAGCATAACGCTGATACAACATAGCAAATAAGTGCTGTTGCTCATCTTTAGCGATTTTGCGTGCATGCTCGGGAATAACTAAGCCACCCTTCCAGTTTGAAATCGTACTGGCGAGCGCTTTGAGTAAATCTTTATCTTCATCCAACTCGTCTTGGGTTAACTCTTTGAGCAGTGCCAAGGTATCTTGATCATCAAACAGCGAAAAGCCTGGCTTTAAGCCTAAGACCTTATGCTCACGTTTAATGATCTCAAGCCCTAAAGTGTGGAAGGTTGAAATCCACAGACCTCTGGCTTCCTTGCGGCCCATCGACTGAGCGACCCGCTCTTTCATCTCGCGGGCAGCCTTATTGGTAAAGGTCACCGCCGCGATATTGCGCGCCTTATAGCCACACTTTTCGACCAAGTAAGCGATTTTATTGATAATTACGCGCGTTTTACCACTACCCGCACCCGCCAAGACTAGGCAAGGGCCTGAAACATAATGAACAGCATCGTTTTGGGCGGGATTGAGTTTCATCTTTGCGCAATATCCAAACAAGTCGACAGAAAGGGATGGGATCATAGCAGAATCGACAGTTTTAAGGCTAACAAATCCCCGCTTAGGTTGAGCTGAACTCAACTCTGTAGATAAGCTTCTCCGTGATATAAACCCCAACAACAGCCAACTAAAGTGTTCACGCGTCTGCTTTACTTTTGAAAGCTAACGTACTGAGTTACAATCGAGCGATTCAGTAAAGAGGCGGACAAGATTATGATCAATCCAAAGAAAATCGAAGAAATGGCGAAACAATTGAGCGAAAGTTTGCCCAGCGGTCTAAAGCAATTTGCCGGTGAATTTGAAGAGCGCAGTAAGCAAGTACTGCAAAATCAATTGCTCAAGTTGGATATGGTTTCCCGTGAAGAATTTGATGTGCAGCAACATGTACTACTGAAAACCCGCGAAAAATTAGAAGCCCTACAAGCTCAAGTCAATGAGTTAGAAAAAAAGCTCAACGCAGCGGGCTAACTTATCATGCATGTTTGAAAGAGCACAGTTAGCGATAGCGCAGCTGTGCTTTTTGTTTTTAACACTTCAAGCATTGAGTCACTTGGGGAAATAATGCAACAACTCGCCAGCTATATCCTTGCTATTGAAGGCTATCCAAGCCCTGTCTACGTGGTAAGCCAATCAAACGAGCAGCAAACCTATCACGATGATAATGTGGAGATTTGTGAGTCCATAACGCTTTATCACTTCGATAACGGGGTTGTGATTAGCAAGCTAAGCGAGCAAGATAAACAAGCTTATGAGTCAGACATGGTTTGTGAAGATTATTGGCTCAGCTATCGGGTTGTAACAGCTCATATTGCGATTTCGCCGCAGCAAAAATCCTTTAGCAATCTATGTCAGCAAAGCTTTTGGCTTAAGATGCAGCAAGGGCTGGCAGTAAAGCCACCGCTGCAACCAGAGCATAAACAGACTTAATGCTTTAGCGTCGAACAATCAAGGAATGAAGCTACAATGGATGTCACAATCAGCACACACTATCAGGACTATCTTCTTTGGGCATTATGGTTGCTTGGTGGCGTGCCGCTACTCACTTATCCCGGTGTGCTTCTCGCCAGTTTGATGGGACTGGCCAGTCAATCAAGCATTAAACCCGCTTTTATCTATCGATTGATGAATCAGTGTTTTCTATGGGGAAGCCTAGTTTATCCCGCCGTGTATATCCTCTGTTATCGCATTACGAGCGATAGCACTGCGACTTCTTCATCTTTAGTCATTGCTGCGTTGCCACTGCTGTATCTAATCTTACTGTATGGCTGCTTTCGCTTTATGGATGCTCCAACTAAAGAGACAAATAATTAAAGCTTTTGTTGGCGAGCATACTTTTGCTTAAGGCCTTTATGGTTAGCTTTGACTAACTTCCAGCGGTCACAGCCATTGAAACGAGCATATTCACTGACTGCGATATCAAAGGCCGCACAGAAATCCTCATCTAAGCCATTCACCATCACGCCCTCTTCTAAGGTTAATTGCTGTAATAGCAATAGGTTAGCTTGGCGATCGGCTTTAACATCCACGCGGCCAACAAAAGTGTCGCGCCACAGAATTGCTAAAGAATAATAACCATACTGACGCTTTTCGGCTGGGACATAGACTTCAATTTGATAATCAAAATCAAACCATTGCTTTAATCTTTGCCGTTGGATCAATAAATTATCGAAGGGATTAAGCAGCCACACTTTATTAGGTAATGGTGCATTTAGCTGTAATGAAGGGCGATAAAAGTAGCTTTGGCCCGCCGTCTTAAAACACGCTAATAACCCGAGAGCTAACAACTCTGCCAACTCTTGGGCTACTGCTGATTTCATACCTTTGCGTAAATAAGCCATTTGCGCCGCAGTACCGAAGGCGTGGGCATCGAGATAACGATCAATTAGATAGCGGGTAAACTCACTATCTGTCGGTGCTTTGGCATTTATATCTTGTGGCAACACTCGTGCGGTAAGATCGTAAACCTTTTGAAATTTCTCCCGCCGCACCACCATCAACTC
This sequence comes from Shewanella sp. SM29, assembly GCF_025654245.1. NCBI lineage: Bacteria > Pseudomonadati > Pseudomonadota > Gammaproteobacteria > Alteromonadales > Shewanellaceae > Shewanella > Shewanella sp. SM29. The sequence continues at coordinate 7,334 of NZ_JAKKRN010000045.1, read as the reverse complement.
ACCACGCATAAACAGCTGCTCTAGGGCCTTCTTCGCGGGCTTCCAATCCCACCAGGTACCGTTTTTAGCTTCACTATGTTCGAAATCACTGGCCTTGAGTGGCCCTTCTGCAAGGATTCGCGCCCGCACTTCCTGCATTATTTTATCGTCTGGCTCAAACCAATGCTTACCGCCATTTTGCAGCTGCTGTTTACGCTGCAAACTAAAACGGTAATCGGCAATCGGTAAATAAGCTGCCGCATGGGACCAATATTCGAAGATCTCTCCTTTGGCTAAAGCCATATCGAGCATCTTTGGCTGATATTCTGGCATACGACTATGCAGCACATGATGATGCGCTCGCTCAACCACGTTGATAGAGTCAATTTGTACATAACTGAGACGTGAAATTGCCTCGGCGACTGAGGTATATGGTTGCAATAATCCTTGCTGCTGCATATTTAATTGCAGCCACTCGCGGGGTGAAAAGGGATTAGACATCGATTCTCCAAATTCAACGACCAGCCAATACCAGACCAGAGAAAAATATAACAAACTGAAAATAAAAGTATTTAGCACACGATTCAATGAGTAGGTTTGTGAAATGTGCGCACAAGTCTACTCACTAGGCAGTATCTTCGGATAACATAAGCCATTTATACCTTAACGGCTATCGGTTTACCTGCCCGTTAGTTTCACGACTCGAAATAGAGCCTATCTGGCATAGGCTCTTCATTAAGGATTGATGATGAATATCTACTATCGCCAAGCACAACTCTGCGGCCGCAAAACGGGTAATGGCACTAAGCTGCCATTTTTGATGAATATCTTGTATTCACTTGCTGCTAAAAATGGCGATCACCAACCCTTTTCAATGGATGACATTAACGCCGTACTGTTTAATCAGCATCAGTCGATTGGTTGCTCTATCGAGGCGCCGCTACCGATAGTGAGTTGGCGCACCGAAGCGATAGAGTATGAGTTATTTAAAGGCGAAGAGCTGGTGTACTTGCCCCAATGTATCATCTTTAGCAATGGCGCCATTGCCTATGTCATTGTCGTCATGGGTGATGAGTATGAGCTGCGTATTTGGCCCGATTACAATAACCGTGATCGAGAAAAACACCACTGGTTTTCCCACCATGCCGTAGTCTATTCCGCAGAACTTGACGTCTTTAAACAAAGCTTCGAAGCACTGCTCAAACATATTAAAAAAGAAAATGACTACGAGAAAAAACACCCAAAATTTGGCAAAGACATCCCACTATCAGATTCATAAACTTGAATAATGAGTATGGATTTAGCGGCAATCGCCATAATTTTGCCACTATTGATCAGCAACTTGCCCGCAACTTTTGTAAAAAAATCTGTTTTAATACCCGCCGTGATACCGAGTTAACTCTGCACAATCTTAGCGGATAAGTCTCGGTCGTATTTCATAGGGAATGAAATTCAATGTTCAGCATTATTTTCTGGGTACTCACCCTACTTAGTTTGGCCTTATTTGGTAGCGCAGCCTATTTAGTGGTGCGAGCACTCCTCAAAAAATTTAATCGAAGTCAAGGAATCGATATGTCAGCACAAGAACCGTGGGCAGTAGCCACCGCAAAGGGAACGGCATTAAAAAACACCACCTTATTAAAAGCCTTAACCATTGGCATACTGTCAATCCTCGCGTTGATCCCGCTGGGGATCATTATGGATATGACTTCTGATCGCCAAGCCCTTTACCACAGCGTTGTCGATGAAATCGGCCGTTCATGGGGTGAGCAGCAAACCCTCTCAGGTCCTGCGCTGGTGATCCCTTACAGCTATTTTGTGTTGCAAGAAGAAGTCAGTAACGACGGTAAAACTCGCCATGAAGTGAAGCGTACCTATCAAGATGAGCTAGTGATCCTACCGAAAAAGCTCACCCTCGACTTAGACCTAAAACATGATTTTCGCACCCGTGGCATTTATCAATCGCTGGTGTATAACGCAGCTCTACAAGGTCAGGCCGACTTCAGCCTTAACCGTTATGATATTCCTAACCTTATCGCCTTCGATAACAAAAATGCCCGGTTAGTCTTTGGGGTGTCATCGAATCAAGCAATTGATAAAGTAGAAAAAATTGAAATCACCGGTGAATCGACATTACTCTCTGGATCACTGATGTCTGGCACGGGGTTAACCACTGGCGGTTTAGAAAAAGGCTTTAATCAAAAGATCCAAGTCAGCGAAGCGAGTGATTTTAGTGTGGATTTTGCCATGACACTACGCGGCTCTCAGTCTATCAGCGCATTGCCACTAGGCGAGCAAACGCTAATCAATATTCGCGCCGACTGGCCGCATCCAAGCTTTAAGGGATTATTACCCGCAGAACGGGACATCAACGCGCAAGGCTTTACTGCAAGTTGGAATATCAGCCACTTAACCCGTAACTATCCACAAGAGTTTATTAAGAGTAATCAATCGACTCTCACTGAAGTGTCGGCCAATGCGATTTTATTCGAACCAGTGACTCACTACGGCAAGATTGATCGCTCGGTAAAATACGGCCTACTGTTTATCGTGCTGACTTTTATCATGTTGTTTATCTTCGAAATCGGACAAAAAACCAGCCTAAGCACGATTCAATATGTGTTAGTCGGCAGCGCCATGGCCTTGTTCTATTTGCTACTACTCTCGCTATCTGAACATCTAGCCTTCTTGCATGCCTATTTAATTGCCGCCTGTATTCCCGTGCTGTCGGTATCGGCTTATGTAGGGAGTGCCACAGCAAGTATTAAGCGCGGTGCATTAGTAGGCATCATGCTGGTGAGTTTATATGCCGTGCTGTACTCGATACTGCAACTGGAAGATTACGCCCTATTGATGGGCTCAGGTTTACTGTTAGTCGTACTGTTGATTTTGATGTTCGTGACTAGGCATCACCCTAAGAACACGGCGCAATAGCGCCCTACCGATCCACCCTTGAAGACCCCCGACAGCACCATCTTTTGCTGTCGGGATTTTTTTATTGGCAAAACCATTGCCGCGTTGTAGCCTATTGCGTTTTATGAAGAGGCTTATATTTTGACCCATAGCGTCTATCTTTTACGCCGTTTAGGTTTAGCTTGGATACTGTTGGCAACCATTCCGGGCTTACTATTACTGACACAGAATCAGCTGTTTCCACTGATCGATCTGCACTCTACCTTAGCCAAAACCTTATATTGGATTACCATGACAGGTACTGCGCCCTATGGCGTCGTAACAGTCTTGTTTGTATTGGCGATCGCCTATCGTCATATGCCTAAACCACTCTTTATAAGTTTATTTTTTGCCATCAGCCTCAGCCAAGTTATCAGTTTAGGCTTAAGCCACACCCTCAAATCCTATTTTAAAGAACCCAGACCTAATCTCGTTTTTCTAGCAGAACAAGCACTGCCTAAGCATGAACCGCTTTCACTCGATGCCTTTTATCAATTGGATAAACAGTCACGTTCAAAGACAATTGCCAATGCACTCGATGGCTTGATCGCTGCAGAACCCGCCTTAAAACTCGACTCACGGATCCATCAGCATTGGGAAGATGAAATCAGCTATTCTTTTCCTTCGGGACATACCATTTTTGCTGTGACGCTAGTGCTTACCGCCAGCTACTATTTGCTACTCGCTGGATTACCTAGCTTAGTCATGGCGTTATGGAGCTGGGGATTTTTGATGGGATTAAGCCGTATGCTGCTTGGCATGCATTGGCCACAGGATGTACTGTTTTCAACCTTTTTAGCCGCCATCATCAGCGGATGTAGCGTGTTCTTTGTCAGTAAGTTGCGTCCACTCTCGCATGCGTTTGCTAAAGGATCTGAGCGCTAACGCTGTTAATTCAGCGTCTGGATTTGGCTGTCGACTCACATACGACAGCTTCAAACACTATGAAGTTAAATACTTAGGCATTGCTAAGCACTGCCTAAGTATTTTGCCACTAGAGCCTGATAAATTCCATTGGCCTTAATTCTAGCGAGCCCTTGATTGAAAGTATCCCGCGCCACTGAGTTGTGGAACACCATTCGATAGGATGTTGGGGGAAAAATAAAGTGGTAGCTTAATGCTTGCTGGGTATCAACATCATCCTCAACGAACTTATTCAGTTGAGCGAATATATAACGATCGGCAATCACAGTATTAATGCGACCTAAGTACAACATACGGTTCTGGCTTAATTGGCTATCGACTTCACGATAAATAGTCTGTTGCGCTACGGCATTAAACTCAGGGCCAAGTAAGAAGCGAGCATTTTCAAAAGCGGCGACACTGTACTTTTTAAGATCCACAATACGTGTTATTTCAAGGTGTTGTTCGGACAAACTGATCGCCACATTGGTATATTCAACATAATCATTGGACCAATAACCATCAACGCCATTTGCAGGGTTCATCGTCATTACAGCATCTAATCGATCTTTATTGAAATATAAAACTTGGCGTTTACGAGAGTAGAATTTGAAGTTGACTGGCTGCCCCATTTCCTTAAACGCGGCCTTAATAATCTCGATCTCAAGCCCTGATTCAGCATCTTCGATAATATAAGGCGGTCGATTTAGAGCGCTACCAATGGTTAACGATGCAGAAAATGCATAAGTCGGTAATATGAATAAGCAGATTAGCAACAAACTCAAGCGCATACAGTGTCTCACTCTTATTAGTATCATAACAATAGCGGTAAATAACGGGAGTTCCAAACAGCACGACTCCCAAAATCTCTATCCGTTATCACTGTCACAACCTTAAAATGTCTCATTTGATCAAGATTTTTGGCAAAGTCCGCGAAGACTGGCAAACTAGAGGCTGACTCAGTTAACCCTAAGCTTTCAATGACAGACACTCACCCCTACAAACTCGATCAACTCGATTTAACAATTCTGCGCTTACTGCAAACTCACGGCAGATTATCGAATCTCGAACTGGCCAATAAAGTCGGACTATCGCCATCTCCTTGCTCGCGCCGTGTTAAAGCCTTAGAAGAAGCGGGTTATATTGCCGATTATGCAACGCGTCTGTCGGCGGATAAGTTCAACCTGCATTTGACCGCGTATATCCATGTTCGAATGGAGAAACATACGCCGGCGATTCTCAATCAATTTGAAACCAATGCACTCGCCTACGAAGAAGTCCAAGAATGCGCGCTGATCACGGGCTCTGAGGCCGACTATCAACTTAAAGTGCTAGTACAAGATATGGCGCACTTTCGCACTTTCCTGTTAGATAAACTCACGACCAACGTGCATATCGCAGGGGTGCATTCCAGCTTTGTCCTCAAAAAGGTTAAGGACCACACGGCCATTCCCTTAGGGCACGTCAACATTCAAGCATAAGCCAACACTCAACAGTCACAGCAAACACCGCAAACAAGACAGCGGCACAAGTAACAGTCATAGCACAAAATAGCGGTTAGACATCTGCCATACGGTATTTTTTGACCATAAGATCACAATTCAATGAATTTTTATCATCGCAATGATTCGCCAAATCTCAACCATCAGTCGCACCTGATAGCAATAAAATCTCGCACAAAACAGATAGGCGGCACACAACATTAACTTATAGTCAAAAACCGATAAATTATTGCAAATTAACACCAAATTAACGCACTAAAATTGCGTTGAAATCCTAATTTATCCGCCTAAGATACGCCTTCTTTTTACGGGAGGCACAATGCAATCGGCCAATACAAGTTCGACTAACCACTTCAGCTCACGCTTAGGTTTTATCATGGCGGCAGCCGGTAGCGCCGTTGGTGTAGGTAACATTTGGGGATTCCCCACCCAAGCAGCCACCCATGGCGGCGGAGCCTTTTTGCTGGTTTACCTAGTACTGATTTTCATCCTAGGCATTCCCATGTTAATGGCCGAACTCATGATAGGTCGCCACGGACAGACCAATCCCGCCGATGCCATGGGCAAACTCGGCTTCAACACCCTAACTCGCGGTTTAGGCAAGGCGATAGGTTTGATTTCCATCGTCACCGCGGGATTAATCTATACCTTCTACAGCATTCTTTCTGGCTGGTTTGTCAGCTACGCCATCGCCCCGATTGCCAAAGCTTTGGGCTCGAACGACACCGCAGCTTGGTTAGTGGATTTCTCGCTGTCGCGCAATCTGGTGTTCACGCTGATCTTCAGCACACTCGTATTTCTGGTATTGCTGCAAGGCGTACAAGAAGGCATAGAAAAATGGTCGAAACGCTTGATGCCCTTATTGTTGATCATGCTGATCGCAGGCGTGGCGTATATCTTCACTCTTAATGGCGCGAGCGAAGGCATTACCGCACTATTAACGCCTAACTTTGCCAAGGCACTGGCGCCAGATACCTTGATCAGCGCACTCGGACAAACCTTCTTCTCCCTCACCATAGGCACAGGTGCCATGATGGTTTATGGCAGCTATTTGAGCCAAAAAGAGAATATCGCCAAGCTGACCGTCTGGGTTGCCTTTACCGATAGTGGCATCGCCTTTCTCGCCGCTTTCTTGATTATCCCTGCCATGTATGTGGCCCAGCATAATGGCGTGGAGATTTTTAACGCCGAGGGCAAATTACTCGATTCAGATGCGCTGGTGTTTACTGTTTTACCCGCTTTATTTTCGACCTTAGGAGACACCGCCAACCTCATCATCAGCGTGGTGTTCTTTATTCTGCTGATCATCGCCGGCCTGACTTCAGCCATTTCCATCGCCGAAGTTCCGACTAGCTATGTGATGCAAAAATTCGGACTCAGCCGCAAGCGCGCCACCTTGATCATCGGCCTATTACTGACCTCATTATCTCTATTACTGGCGGTATTTTTTGAGACGTTATTTAGCGTCACTATTATGCTCACCACCCAAATCGCCCAGCCGCTGGTCGCCCTTGGCATCGCGATTTACTTAGGTTGGATTTGGCGCCAAACACAATTACTTAAGGCGATTCGTGGACAAGATGATGTCGATACCACAGGACTCTTCTGGCGCATTTGGCCAAGGTACGTGAAGTATGTGTGCCCAGTACTGATCATCGCGATCGCCATCAGGCAATTTGTGTAACCCTTTGAACAAATAACAAAATCCCCGCTAAGTGCGGGGATTTTTTATTTAGCAATTGATGCACTAATTAACCTGAGATCGGTTTAACTAGCCATAACTGTAATAGCATTAAACTCTGCGTTAGTGATGTTCAGTTGTGGCTTATTGTCTTTCAATTGATAGGCGATGAGTCCCGCAATCATGTTGAGCATAAAACCATGTACGCTGCGGTGTCTAGAGTGCTCTATTTGAGAGATGTTTTTTAACTGGTCGTTGATGGTTTCTATGATGAAACGTCTAGACAGCATCGCTCTATCCCACAACGACATCGCTTT